>CBINOT010000040.1:0-33345 GCA_966252355.1 uncultured Opitutus sp.
GTTCGATCGGCAAGCTGCCCGACGAACTCATCAACGTCATCCAGCTCGCTTCCTGGGCAATCATAGGCATCGCCGCCATCTGGTGCATCGCCAAATGCGTTTCCGGCGCGAACCTTCTCGAAAACGGCGAGGACGGTAAGCGGAAAATTTTCTCCGGCCTGGCGATCGCCGCTGCACCGTGGATCGCCTTCACCGCGCTTAACCTCTCCGGGTTTTGGGATGCGCTGGGCCTGAAGTTGATGTGAGTCATGCGCGTCACGTCCACCAACAGCGGGCCGGATTCGAAAGGCGTTGTGCGTTTCGGCAATTGGGAGCTCGAAGGAGAGGCGTACCTGTACGTGGTGGTGGGCGCGATCGGGACGATCCTCGTCTTCATCCTGAGTGCGACGCTGGATTACGGGACACGGGCGTTGATTTCGGTGCTGCCTCTGGCCGTGGCCGTCGCGTGGGTAAAATTCTTTCTGGTCGGCCGTCCGCCGCATTTCGCCGGGGACTTCTTTGAAGGGCTCGTCATGGGGAAGCACTTCAATTTGCGGCCGCAGGAGTGGGTAAAAGCCGCGCACCCAAAGGGGTTTCGGGTGCGCGGCTCAACCCTCCCTCCCTCTGCTTCGTCATGATCCGCGAATTGATATCCGGTATGATCGAGACGCGCCCGCCCGACGGTTGGTTCGAGTCCGACCTCCTGTGGTTCGACACCAGCCTGACGCCGGCGACGATTCTGGCGCGCGGGGCGAACATCCAGTTGCCCGATCTGAAAAGCGCGGACCAAGCGACGCGCGACAGTTTCTACGAGGCGCTCGGCACCTTTTTTTGCCAGCTGAACGGCGACGAAGCCGTGCAGTTCCAATGGCGCGTCGATGCCGATTACCATGCCGAGCTCGAAGGGTATCGGCAACGTACGGAAGACGCTCAAGCGACCGGTTGGTGCCGGGCCGTGCGCGAGGAACGTTATGCGCGCTACCGCGAACTCGAAGCCGCGGGGCGGCTGCGACGGGAGCGGCTCGACGTCTATCTCGCGAAGCGATGCTCCTCGGTCCCGAAAGGCGGCTTTCGCACCGCGGAGCAGGTCGAGCGTTATGTCGATCAAACCGCCAAGAATTTCCACGATCGGTTCCGCAATCTCGAAGGCCGGCTGGGCGGCGCGCGGGTCCTGCCGTTCGGAAACCAAGAACATTTCGCCGCCTGGCGCGCCTTTTGTCAGCCGTCGCTTCGCGTCCTCGGCGACGATCGCTTCCGCGGATTCGATCCACGAGGCACCATCCTCGAGAATTGTTGGCCAGGTGGCGGCATCACCACGCGCGACACCGAAGGGAACGTCTTTTTTCGGATGGATGGCCAGTACCACACGCTGCTCGTTTTGCGCCGCTGGCCGATGGAAACGCACCTCGGCATCATCTGGGCGCTGACCAGCGCGCTCGCGGGCAATTATTGCTACACCCTCAACTGCTATCCGCTCAACGCGCAGAACGAAGTCGAGAAGACCGAAAAAGAGCTGCGCAAGCTCAAGGGCCATCGCGCGCATGAAGACAAGGACTCCCTCGATTCCGTCATCTTGCGCAAGAAGGAGAAAGTGGCGGCGCTTCAAGGCGGTTTCGCCCGGCCGTACTCGGCCTTGCCGGTTGTGCGTGTGTGGGGATCGACGATCGAGCGCTGCCTCGAAAACGTCCAAGCGATCAAGGAAGCCATCACCTCCATGGGCGGCGCCCAGTGCATGATCGTCGACGACGAGGTGCAGGCCAAATGCCTCTTTTACGAGACGCTGCCGGGTTGGACCGGCGGTCGCTATCGCGATTGGGATCTCTTCGCCCTCGCGGGCCGGGATCCGACGACGTGCTTCCTCCAAGACATGGTGCCGCTTTCAAGCTCGTGCACGGGCCACCTCGACGAAGGGGAAGCGATCTACGACGGCGAGGAAGGTTGCTTGTTTGGCGTCCGCACGTTCGCCAACGGCGTGCCCCAGCATGCCGTCATGACCGGCACCACGCGGGTGGGAAAATCCAGCCAGACGATCGATCTGCTTTCTCAGACCGATTGTTTCTTCGCGTTCCGCGGCATCGTGGAGGAGGGGCTGAGCTATGGCACGTTCGTGCAGCTCGTGGGCGGCGAGTCGATCGTCCTGCACCCCGACGGCGATCTCACGCTCAACTATCTCGACACCCAAGGCCTGCCGCTTACCCGCATGCAAATCTCCGCGGCCGCCGGCCTCCTGGCGGTAATGGCCGGTAGAGCACAGGACCCGGAGGTGAACATCGCCCGGGCCGCGATGTACGCCGAGTACGTCGAGCAGATGTTCACCGATACCTGGAACGATCATCGGCGGAAGCAGCCGGCGCGCGAACTCGCCGCGGCGCGCTGGGCCATGTTGATCGATCGCGCGAAACGCGAGGCCACCGGCGCGTACCAGACGCTGTCCTTGCTCGAAATGTTCGCCGACCTGCGCGAACTGGAAGCAACCGATCCGGCGCGTTTGCAGGATGAGCTCGAGGATTTTGGCGAAGACGAAGCGCTCGCCTTCGCGCGTCAGCCCCAAACCGCGCGGCTCGTGCGCGACATGGGCTTGGCCTTCCTGCCGCCGAACGAGTTTCCAGTTCACACCTCGCTCGTCGAGACGATGCTCTATAATCGCATGCCGCATCACGACAAAGAGGTCGTGAATCGCTTGGCCTCCCGTTTGGCCGCGTGGCAGCGAAACGGTCCGAACGGCAAGTTGTTCGACGGTGTGACGAATCGTCCACTGACGCGCCGCGTCGTCCATTTCGAGCTCGGGCAATTGCCGAATTCCAACGCGCAGATGAAGGAGGCGGCGATGTACCTCATCGCCAATCGGCTCCGCCAACGCGTGATCATGATGCCGCGAGCGCGGCGGAAGCAGTTCATTTTCGAAGAACCGTCGCGCTACATCGAGGTGGGCGGCGTCGAGCAGCTCTTCGGCGAATTCTACGCGCAGATGGGCAAGTTTGCCTGCCACATCATGCCGGTGACCCAGCAGTACGCTCAGCTTTCAAAATCCGCGTTGCGCTCGGTGATCTTCGGCAATTCGAAGCAATTTTTTCTCTTCAAGCAGAACGATCGGCACGATCTCGACGAGCAAGGCGACGCGATCGGGCTGCCGGATTCGGCGCGCGCCGCGGTTCGCGGGTTTACGGCGCCGGAATACCAGGCCGGGGACGAAAAGTATTCGCAGATGGCGGTGTTCTCCCAGGAGGGAGATCACACGCAATGCGGCGTCGTCCGGAATTACGTCACGCCTGAAATGCTCTATGTCTCGGACTCGTCGGGCGAGCGATTCGACGAGCGCACCAAAGCGCTCGCGGAATACGAGGACCCCTACGAAGGCGTGCTGGCGGAAACGGCACGCGAACGAGATCGAAAGAAGAAACGTCGTTCGACCCATCTCAAACATGAACACGCTGCTTAAGTTCGTCGCGCCCGCCTTCGCCATCGTCGCGCTCTTTTGCGTCACGGGCTGCCAATCCATTAGCTCCACGGCTCGCCGCGCGGGCGTCGTCGGTGTGGGTGCCGCGGCCGGCGGAGCGGCCGGTTATGCGATCGGGGACAAAAGCCCGATGCAGACCGCCCTCGGTGCCGTTGTCGGCGGCGCCTTGACCCATCTCGCCCTTGGCCAAGACGCCGAGGTGAAACAACAGGGCTTCGACCAAGGCTACGTCCACGGGCAAAGCGATGCGATCAAGCGACAGTATTTCTTGCGCCAAGCAAACGAAGCCCAGCCGCCGCCGTCTGCGACGAATGGGGAGACGGTGTATTACGTAATGCCCGGGCCGGAAGTCACCGCCGATGGCCGAAAGCTCGCGCCGCATCAAGTGGCGGTGCGGGTGGTGGAATGAAAACGCCAGCAAAGGAACGATGAAACCCATTCGCTCGATCACGACCGCGACCGTCACCTGGGTCGCGCTATGCCTATTGATGCCGGCGCCTAAAGCATTGGCGATCCTCGGCGCCGCCGACACGACCATCATTGTGGGCGACGCGACCGATCTGTGGAAGTGGCCGCGCGAGCTGGCGCAATGGACCACGATGATTCAAAACGCCGAGCAGCAAATTGCGCGCACCGACGAATTGATTCGAATCGTCGGCGATCCGGAGCGATTGGTCCACGAACTCGTTGGGTCGGTGCCGGACTTGATGAAGCCGATCGACGATGCCATCGGACTCGAAACGCGCGAAGAAGCGCTGAAGTTCAGCAAGCAGCTATACAGCATCGGCAGCGTCGCGATCAAAACCTACAACGATGCGAACAAGATCGGCCCGAGTTACGAGGCGTACGGCGAAAAGGTGAAGCGCGATCCGAAACGCTATGCCTACCTGCAAATGCAGGAAGCGATGTATGCCCGCTACAAGAAAGCGGTTTCAAATGCCGAAGCCGTGGCAAAACACGAAATGGAGGTGCAGCGCGAGGCCTTGCGGAAGCTGGCGGCAAACCACACCGAAACGGAGACCGCGGTGGTGAACGCGGTCATTGCGGCCTCCAAACAGCGTCAGGATATCGCGCAGCAGAAAGCAGATCAGGCCAAAGCCGAGTTGGATGCGTTCCGCGGCCAAATGGCGGTGGAAGCGGCCTGGAAAACCGAGGCCGATAAGGAATGGGCCGAGGCGGTCATCACGCAAATGCGGGAGAAAGCGCTGGCCGCGTACCAACGCCAGGTCGGCGCGGGCACAGGCTCGGGAACCGAATAAATGCGAGCGATCCGCATCCTCTTTTTGCTGGCGGTCGTGAGCGTGGGCGCACGTGCGGAAGACGCCGCGCCGGCAGCGCTCGACTTGGCTGCTTACCAGAAGGAGGCCGCCAGCATCTTCGATCCGAGATTCCTCGCCGCCCCGGATGGGGCGCTCGCGGACGCGTGCGCGAAGGTGTTGCTCATTTTCCAGGCCATATCGGTCACGATCATCGTCGCGGGAATGATCATGAAGATGCGCAAGGATCACGAACAAATGGAGGGCGTCGCCACGATGATGCTGAAGGTCGCATTTATCGCCACCATTCCGTTTTGGCGCACCTACACGTTAAAAACCGCCGACAGCATAGCCGAAGCCGTCGGCTATCCGGCGGTCAGTTCGGACGAAGGCTCGCCGCGGATGACGCGGTGGTGGACGATGGCGCATCAATGGATGCCGCCCAGCTCCCCGCACTTGGACGCGCTGGAGTCTCAGGATCCGAATAATATACCGGCATCGGGCGAGGAACAGAGCTGGCTCATGCGCGCCGCGAATTGGGCCAAAGGCGTCGCGGGCGCGACGACGAACATGTTTGGCGCGCTGTGGCAGACCGTCACGGGCGGACTGCGAGCGTTTTTCATCCAGGTGAGTTGCGCCGTGATGTCCTGTGTCTTGCTGCTGATGATCATCCTCACCTATCTCGCCGAGGTTTTGCGGTATATGTTGTTCTATGTCGGATGCGCCATGCTGCCGGTCTTTATTGCCGGCCTCGGCGTTGAGATTCTTAAGCAGCAATCGGTCAAATATCTGCTGGGCTTGGCTTCGATTGCGTTTTGGCCGCTAGGCTGGGCTCTCGTGAACATCGGCACGACGGTGATGATCGATGGGGTGACGCAGTGGATGTCCCGGTTAGTCGCTGCGGCCTTGGGGATGAAGGTCGGCGCGGCAGCGGTCCCCACGATTGCGGTCGCGGCGCCATGGCTAGCCTGGGGCGTTTTGTTCCTTTTCGTGGCGTTGACCATCGCGATCTGCGTGTGGTCCTTCGTGGGCCTCGTGTACGGGCCGATCGCGATCACCCGCACGATCACCACCGGCGCGCAAATGATGGGAGGATTCATCGGCGCCGCGAGCTCGGCAACCGCGGCCGTGGGGGCGAAAGTCGCGGGAGCCGGATTGGCCGCCGCCACGGGCGGTGCCGCTGCGCCCGCAGCGCTCGGTCTCAGCAAGGCTGCGGCGGGCGTCAGCAAGCTGGGAGGATGGGCTGCGGGCAAAGTCGGTGGCGCAGCTCACGGCATGGCAGGTTTGGCGGGACGAATCGGCGGCAAGGCGGTGGGCAGCGCGGCAACACGGCTCGCGAATCGGATGTCGCATGCCGCCACAACCATGGCCGCCGGCGCGGGTACCGCCGCGGCGAATGCGTCGACGGCGATGAAAGGGAGCTTGCAGGGGCACCGCGGCAAAGCGCTGCGCGGTGCATTAGGCGGCGCCGAACGAGTGCTGCAGGCCGCTGCCGGCTTCGATTCGCAGACTCCGGCAAAGGCGATGCCGCAGCTCACGGCGGCGGTCGGCGCCGCCGCCGCACCTTGGCTGCGCAGCCGCCGCGGCGCGAGACACTGACTGAGTTGTTTAATAGGCTCCTCCATGCTCGGGAAAGGCGGGGCGTTTGCGAAGCGCTCGCGTTTCCCGTTGAAGTGTGGAGGCGGGCCGCGTCTCATTCCCGAATTCGTCTCCTGTGAATCCGGCAGCCGCACATCCGCGCTTCACTTCCATTTCGAAGCTCGCTGCTACGCGAGGAGGCCCCTCATGCGCATAAGCGGCGGCGGCGCGCGGGGCATCACGCTGGCGGTGCCGAAGGGCGATGCGGTTCGGCCCGCCACCGATGGAATGCGCCAAGCCTTGTTCTCGAGTCTCGGGGCCCGCGTCGTCGATGCGCAGTTTTTGGATCTCTTCGCGGGGAGCGGCGCCTATGGACTTGAAGCGCTCAGCCGCGGCGCGACGGGAGGAGTATTCGTCGAACAAAACGCCAAAGCGGCGGCGTGCGTGCGGCAAAATATCGCCGCCGTCTGCAAGAGCCTCGGCCGTGCGAGCGACGGATTGTCGGTGATTCAAGCCGACGCGCGGAGCGTGCCGCTCGGTGGCAATACGGTGCCGGATTTGGTCTTCATCGACCCGCCCTACGAGATCATTGCCGAAATCGTTCCCGCGCTCTTTGCCCGCCTGACCGAAACTCTGGCGCCGAAACCCGACGCCCTTGTGTTATTCGAAATGCCCGGTGAGTTGGATTTCGCGCCCGAAGCTTGGTCGCTGCTCAAGCGAATCGGCAAAGGGGCGCGGCAACCGACCGTCGCCATCTTTCGACGCTCGTAAACGGGCGAGCGCGTGAGGCGCACGCTGATTGAATCGTCACATCAACCGCAGTTTCGCTCGCACCAGCGTAACCGCCGCGACGATGGCCGTCTCCGTGCGCAGCACGCGGGCGCCGAGGTGCGTGAAAATGAAGCGGTTTGCCCGCAGGAGGTCGCGCTCCGCAGCCGACCAACCGCGCTCGCCGCCGATCGCCACGCACACGCTGGCGCCAGCGGGCATCGCGACATCCAGCAACGGGGTTGGCGCCTCGTAATTATCCAGCGCGAGACGCACGGCCGGCGCCGGCGCATTTGCAGCCCTGCCGAGCTGTTCGAGCATGGCGGGCAGCGTCCGATCAAAACTGACTTCGGGTAATTGGGTATCGAACGCTTGTTCGGCGCCGGCGACCACGTGACGGCGCCACTCGCCGGACGACCAAAGCGTGCTCTGCGCGTAGCTCCCTTCGCCTTTCTCGGTGTGCACGAAATGAAGGCTGCCGACGCCGAGCGTCGTCGCGTCACGCAAGATGTCCCGCGCGGTTTGCGGTCGAGGTAGTCCGACGACCACCGTGATCGGCGGGGCGATGGGGGCGGCGGTGACCGGATCGAAGGCGATCGAGAGCGATTGCGGTGAGATCTTCGTGATCGTCGCGCGACCGCGGGGGCCGTTTGCCAGACCCGCGTCGAACGTGTCGCCTTCCTTGCGCCGTAGGACTTCAAGCACGTGTTGGGCGCGGCGGTCGGTGCGCGGCAAAGGTTCTTCGAGTTCGTGTGGTTCGAATAAAGCTAGGTTCACGGAACCCGCCATCGTGCGGGTCCGGCGTCGGCTGTCGCGTGCGAATTCACGGGAGTTTTCGGCTGCACGCGCCCTTGCAGTGTCCTGGCGCGGTGTCGCCGATGCCGTTTCTTTCGGGGCGAGCGCCGCACCCCGCCGGCTATGCGATGCACGCTTGACGCTCCGAAAATCCGGGCGAAGCTCCTCGCTCACGCCTCGCGGGCGTAGTTTAGTGGTAAAACTCCTGCCTTCCAAGCAGGTCTCGTCGGTTCGATTCCGTCCGCCCGCACCAAACCTCAACCCGCCTCCTCACTTCGAACGGCGGGTTTTTAATGTCCACTCTCTCGGGTTGATTGCGGCGCGGGTTGGCACCTGCGGCCAAAAGCCCGCTCGCGTTCCCATCTGCCGCTTGCGTTGAGAGCGTGGTCTGCATGCTACGGCATTAGCTGCAGCGACATGCCGTCTACCCCTTCCGCATCCCGCGCCTCTCCGAACGGCTTCGTTTGGCTGCTCCCACTGATCGCCCTCATCGCGGTCGCTTATCATAACAGTCTTTCCGGACCGTTCGTCTTCGATGATGCGCCGGCTATCGTCGATAACGCGTCCGTCCACCAGCTGTCACTCGCCACGCTGTCGCCGCCGCCTGACGAAGGTCAGACCGTCGGAGGGCGCCCGGTCGTCAACCTGACCCTCGCACTGAACTATGCGAGCGGCGGCACCAATCCCCGCGGGTATCACGTGTTCAATCTGTTCGTGCATGCCTGCGCGGCTTGCACCCTCTTCGGCTTGGTCCGGCGGACACTGCTTTCGTCACGCTTGCGAACGTGCCTGAGCGACTCCGCCAACGCGATCGCGTTCGCCGTCGCCGCGCTTTGGGCGGTGCATCCGTTGCTGACCGAATCGGTCACCTATATCGTGCAACGCGCCGAGTCGCTGATGGGGCTCTTCTATTTGCTCACGCTGTATGCGTTCGTGCGCGCGGCGGGCGCCCAGCGACGGGCGACTTTTTGGTCGGCGATCGCGGTGGCGGCCTGTCTGCTCGGAATGGCAACGAAAGAAGTCATGGCCGCGGCGCCGGTCGTTGCGTTGCTCTACGATCGAACTTTCCTGGCGGCTTCGTGGCGCGAGGTCTGGCGGTTGCGCTGGCGGCTTCATGCCGCGCTTTTGAGCACGTGGGTGCTACTCGGCTGGCTCGTGTACTCGAGTGGCGGCCGCGGCGGCACCGCGGGTTTGGGCGTCGGCGATTCGTCACGGGATTATCTGCTCATCCAATGCGGTGCGATCGTGCACTATCTGCGGCTTGCGCTCTGGCCGAACGCGCTGGCGTTCGATTACGGCATGCACCACGACGCATCGCTCGCGACCGCATTACCGCGCGCTCTGCTGTTGTTGGGTCTCGTCGGCGTCATCGTGTTCGCGTGGCGGCGGCACCGCGGTTTCGCTTTTCTCGGGTTGACCTTCTTCGCGCTGCTGGCGCCGAGCTCGAGCTTCGTGCCGATCGCCGTGCAGCCGATCGCCGAACATCGCATGTATTTGCCGGCGGCGATCGTCGCGACCGTCGCGGTGATCGGCGCGTCCTACTGCTTCCGCCGAACGGCGCCGTGGCTTGTCGGCCTCGCGATCGCAGCCTTGGTGTCGCTCACGATCGCACGCAATGCTACGTATCGCAGCGAGCTCGCGCTCTGGAACGACACGATCGCGAGACAACCGCGCAATGCGCGGGCGTACGCGCAACTCGCCGACGCCTTGGCGACGGGCGGCCGGCCCGAGTCGGCTCTGCCTTACTACGCGAAAGCATTGGAGCTCGAGTCGGCGGCGACGCAGCCCGGCGGACGCACCGTGTTGACCGAGATCCTGATCAATATGGGCAATGCGTTGCTCGCGACCGGGCACCGGGCCGACGCGACGCAGGCGTATCGACGAGCGGTGGAGCGCGATCCGAATTCGAAGACGGCGCACTACAATCTCGGCTCCGTGCTGCTCGAAACGGGCGATCTTACGGCTGCAGCCGACGAACTCGAAGCGGCGGTGCGCCTCGATCCGAACTACGTTGCCGCACGGACGAACTTGGGCGCGGTGCGGTTGCAACAGGAGCGTGCGGCGGATGCATTGCTCCAGTTTGACGCCGCAGCGCGCTTAGATCCCACCGCGCAAACTCACACAAACCGCGGCCTGGCTTTGGCCCGCCTCGATCGCCGGGCGGATGCCATCGCGGCCTGCGAGCGCGCGCTGAGCCTCGATCCGGCGTTCATGCCCGCACTCGATCTGCTCGCCCAGGCATTGTGGGTGGAGCATCAGCGCGAGGCGGCACGGGCGGTCCTCAATCGCATGCTAGCGCTCGATCCCGACGAGCCGCGGGCGCGTGAGCTCCGCGCGAGGTGGGCGAGCGAAGCGCCCTGACGTGGCTTCGACTTAATTCCGCGGCGGGCAGGTTGCGCCGTCGAACCACGTGCCCTCGACAAACGTCGTCGTCGGGATTTCCGGCACGCCGAATTTATTGTGGTGCAGCTGTCCGGCGAGAATTTCGACCGCCAACGCGCCGACTTCGTCGTGATTTTGACGCACGCCCGCGGTCTTGCCGTCCGCTTCGTCGAGAAACACATCCACGAACGCGACGTCGCGGGGCGTCCGGAGGCCAAGCTCCGCGAAGGCCGGTTGCACGAACGACGCTTTGCTGATGACGACCTCGGGGAGATGTTTTTTGTACCAGCGCGAGAACGCCTGCGACGGCGCGACGACGTGCGATTTGCTCTCGGCCATCCAGGCGTCGATCGGCTCTGCGTCGGGAAAGAGCAGCATCGGAATCCGCTCGTTGGGCGCGAGGTTCGCCTGCTCGCAGAGAAAGCCGGCGGACCACAGATGATCGACGCTGTGATCCCAGCCGCGGTGCATCACGAAGCCAATCCGCCGGTAGCCCGCGGCAATCACGCGACGCATCGCGAGGCGGACGATATTGCACTGGTTGTTCGTGACGTTGTGCAGCCCGGGCTCGTGCGGGAAGTAGTCGATTTTCACCGCGCTGAAATGTTTCCAGTCGAACTGCAGCGCAATATCCAGCTCGCGCATGTGCGATGCGATGATCAGCCCGTTGATGCCGCGCGTCTCGAGAATCCGATTGAGCCGCGCCTGCGTGAGCCCCGGCTCGCTCATCCAAAAGTGATCCAGCTTGAAGCCGAGCTCTTCGGCTTTCGCCCGCGCGCCGGCGTAAAATTGCGGATGCGCGGTGACCTTCTGCCAGCCGAACCGCGTGTTCCAATTCGTCACGTACGCGAGCGTCGGCGGATTGCGGCGCGGCATCGTCTTGCTGCGGTAGGCGACGAGCGCCTGCAGATAAGGATCGGGGCGGTAGCCCAGGCGATCGGCGAGTTTCTGAATGCGATCGCGGGTTTCGGCCGGCAGGCGCGGATGGTTCCGCAACGCGAGCGACACGGTGGTCACGTGCACGCCCGCTTTGCGCGCCACGTCGGCTAGGGTGGTCCGGCGTTCGTTCACGGGCCGCATGCCAACAGGGTCCGCTCGCTGTTCAAGTCTATTGTTAGTCTAGGCGGCAACTTGTCGCTGGCCGTGTGCCTGCGCGAAAAATATCGCTACGGTGTCCGTCGTTTGCCGCCCTGGGTGGGCGCGATCATTCGCATCCCGGTTCAACCGTTTCCCCCAACCCTTTTTCCTCAACGGCGAACGGCGAATTTCGCCGTCGCATTTTTCTTCTCCCCTCATGAGCGACCGGTCCACCAAACTCTCCTTCACCGAGAAGGCGGGTTACAGCCTCGGCGATGCCGCCGCGAACTTCGTGTTCATGTCGATGGTGTTGTTCCAGCTCAACTTCTACACCGACGTGTTCGGGTTGAGCGCCAAGGCCGCCGCAGCCGTGCTGCTTTGGCCGCGGCTATGGGATGCCATTTTCGACCCCATCATGGGCGTGCTGGCCGATCGCACGAAAACGCGTTGGGGCAAGTTCCGCCCCTGGGTTCTCTGGACGTCCATCCCCTGGGCCGTGTGCATGGTGCTCGCCTACACCACGCCGCAAGGCTGGGGCATGAGCATGATGGTGGCGTACGCGGGCATCACGAACGGCGTGCTCATGACCCTGTATTCGATGAACAACATGCCGTACTCGGCGTTGGGCGGTGTGATGACCGGCGATTTGAACGAGCGAACGAAGCTCAACGCTTATCGTTTCGTTTCCGTCAACGTCGCGCAGTTCATCGTGGGCGGCTGCACACTGCCGCTCGTCGCGAAATTTGCCGAAGGCCACGATCGGCAATACGGCTGGAAGGTGACGATGACGATTTGGGCCGTCGTGTGCCTCGTCCTGTTCCTCATCACCTTTCTTACCACGCGGGAACGCGTCAAACCGGTGTCCGAGGTCAACGCGTCGCCGAAGCAGGATTTCGTCGACCTCCTCAAGAACAAGCCGTGGATCGCCCTCGTCGGCTACACGGTCTTTCACTTCGCCATGCTCGCCTACCGCGGCGGCGCGCACTACAACTACTACCACCGTTACGCCGACAAGGCGGCGATGTTCGACTTCCTCCAGAAAATTGGACTCACCACGTCGGAGACCGCCAAGGGGCCGGGCGTCCTGGAGTTTCTCGGCTACGTGGTGCACGGCACGCGCGACAACTTGGGCTCGTCGAACGTCGCCGACGTTTTCAACAGCATCCTGAACATGGCGGGGTTCGCGACGACGATCGTCGTGATCATGCTGACGGCCGGGTTGTCGGCGAAGTATGGGAAGAAAAACGTGGCGTTGGTGGGCTTCGCGCTCTCGGCGCTCAACGCGTTTGCCATGTATCTGATTCCGCCGACCGGCACCTGGGCGATGCTGGCGATCGCGATCACGGGTTCGATCGTCTACGCGCCGACGATTGCCGTGATGTGGGCGATGTTCGCCGACGCTGCCGATTACTCGGAATGGCAGACCGGCCGCCGGTTCACCGGCATGGTATTTGCCACGATCGGTTTCGCGCTGAAATCCGGGCTCGCGCTCGGCTCGGCCTCCTTCCTCTGGCTCATGGCCGGATTCTGGAATTACGACACCAAGATCCCCGATGCCGCGAGCGCGGTCGCGGGTTATCGGGCCTCCTCCAGCATTCTGGTGGGGCTGTTTTTCGTGGCGATCGTCGTCTGCGTCGCGCTTTGCCGGTTGAACAAATCCCTCACGCTCCAGATGGCCGCCGAACTCGCCGAACGGCGGGCGAAGCAACAGCCGGTGCTCGCCTGAGCCGCGTTCGCTGCCTGGGCCATGCGCGCGCTGAAAACCGTTCTGGTCGCGGCCGCGCTGACGTTCGTTCCTTTCGCCCGGGCCGCGGAGGGCGCCTTCACGAAGGGCCAATATCGTAATCTTTTCGCGGAGTACCTCGGCGTGACCGAGTCCGCGGTGCACGCGAAGATCGACGCCGCCTGGCATCAGATGGTCAGCGGCGATCCGGATTCTCAGCGGTTCGTCTACGCGGTGCCGGGCGACATGGCGTATGTGCCGGACGTCAACAACAACGACGTGCGAACCGAAGGTCTGTCGTACGCGATGATGATCGCGGTGCAGTTGAATCAGCGGACAGAATTCGACCGCGTGTGGAAGTACGCGAAGCACTACATGGCCTACGACAGCGGGCCGTTCCGCGGCTATTTCGCGTGGCACACCGCCTTCGACGGCCGGCGATTGAGCGCCGGGCCCGCGTGCGATGGCGAAGAGTGGTTCACGATGGCGCTGTTTTTCGCCTCCCACCGCTGGGGCGACGGCGAAGGCATCTTCAATTACGGCGCCGAAGCGCAGGCGTTGCTGCGGGCGATGTTGCACAAGCACGACGAGCCCGATCGTGGCGCGGTCACCGACATGTTCGACCGAGCGGCGAAACAGGTGAATTTCGTGCCGCACGGCCCGGGCGCCGGGTTCACCGATCCGTCGTATCATCTGCCGGCTTTCTACGAGCTCTGGGCGCGGTGGGCGCGCGATCCCGCCGACCGCGAGTTCCTCGCCCAGCTCGCGCCGACGAGCCGCGATCTTTTCAAACGCGCGGCCCATCCGCAGACGGGATTGATGCCCGACTACTCGACGTTCGAGGGGCAGCCGCTGAAACGACCGTGGGGCGATCACGAGGACTTTCGCTATGACGCGTGGCGCACGCTGTCCAATCCGGCGCTCGACTGGTCGTGGTGGGCGGCGGATCCATGGGCCGTGGAACAAGCCAACCGCGTGCTGCGTTTCCTGCTTTCTCACGGCGAACGGGTTCCCGATCGGTTCAAACTCGACGGCACACCTGTCTCGCAGGACCTCAACACGCCCGGACTGATCGCGATGGCGGCCACCGCGGCCCTCGCCGCGGATCGCAGCTTCGGCGAGCCGTTCGTCCGACGTTTATGGGCGCAACGACTTCCCGAAGGCCGCCATCGCTACTATGACGGTTTGCTGACGATGCTCGCGTGGTTGGAAGTGAGCGGGAATTTCAAAATTTACGGCCCGCCGCCCTGAACCCGGCTCAGGCAGGAAGAAACCACGAAGGGACACGAATTCACACGAACATGAGAGAACCCCCGTGTCAGCACACCGACTCCAGCCATCATCCAATTCGACGGTATTCATTCGTGTTCGTTCGTGTGCATTCGTGGTTCAACGGAGTTCGTCTCAAGGTCACGTAGTTTCGCTCTGACTTTACACGATCAATAGCATCATGCGTTTGTATCGAATCCTGCTCGCCATTCTCCTCTGGCCGGCGATCGCACACGGCGAAGACGGCTACCGACTGTGGTTGCGCTATGAATCGATCGCTGCCGGAGCCGTGCACGAGAGTTACTTGTCTGCGCTGCGTGAGGTCGTGGTGGCGCCGCCGGCGAGCCGTTTTGGGGCCCAGACGCTCGCCGCGGCAAAAGAAGAACTTCAACTTGGCGTTCGCGGACTGCTCGGCGCCGAGTTGCGCGCGGTCGATGCACCAACGCAGGACGGTGCGATTCTCCTCGGCACGTCCGTGAAGAGCGAATGGTTGCGGTTCGTCACGGAGTCGGACCTCCGCGCCGCCGGCGAGGAAGGTTATATCCTGCGCCAAGTCGACGTGGACGGTCGCCGCTGCCTGCTCGTGTTTGCGAATCGCGACATCGGGGTGCTGTACGGGGCCTTCGCGCTGCTGCGTCACCTGCAGCTGCATCGGCCGCTCGAGGGGCTCCATGTCGTCAGTGCACCGAAAATCCAGCGGCGCTTGCTCAACCACTGGGATAATCTCAACCGGTACGTCGAGCGCGGTTATGCCGGTCAATCGATCTGGGAGTGGTTCGTGCTGCCGGAATACGTGACGCCGCGTTACCGAGATTACGCGCGCGCCGCCGCCTCGATCGGAATCAACGGCTCCGTGCTGACGAATGTGAATGCCGACGCGCTCGTGCTCACACGGGCCTATCTCGAAAAGGTCGCCGCCATCGCCGGCGCGCTGCGGCCGTATGGCATCCGCGTTTATCTCACCGCGCGGTTTAGCGCCCCGAGTGAAATCGGCGGATTGAAGACGGCGGATCCTGCCGATCCCGCGGTGCGGCAATGGTGGAACGAAAAAGCGGCCGAGATCTATCAACTGATCCCGGACTTCGGTGGCTTCCTCGTCAAAGCCAACTCCGAGGGCCAGCCCGGTCCGCAGGCGTACGGACGCACGCACGCCGACGGCGCGAACATGCTGGCCGACGCAATCGTGCCGTTCAACGGGGTCGTGATCTGGCGGGCGTTCGTTTACGACAACAAAGTCCCCAACGACCGCGCCAAGCAGGCGTATAACGAATTCAAGCCGCTCGACGGACAATTTCGTTCGAATGTCATCGTCCAGGTGAAGAACGGGGCGATCGATTTCATGCCGCGTGAGCCGTTCCATCCGCTCTTCGGCGCGATGCCGCGCACACCGCTGGCGTTGGAGCTGCAGATCACGCAGGAGTATCTCGGGGCCTCGACGAACCTCGCGCATTTGGGCCCCATGTGGAAGGAGACGCTCGAGGCGGATACCTTTTCCGCCGGGGCCGGCTCGACCGTCGCGCGCGTGGTCGATGGCAGCCTGGACTTGCACGGGATCTCGATGATCGCCGGCGTTTCGAACATCGGGTCGGATCGAAACTGGTGCGGCCACCCGCTGGCGCAGGCGAATTGGTATGCCTTTGGTCGTCTCGCCTGGGATCATACGCTCTCTGCCTCGGAGATCGCGGACGAATGGACGCGCCAGACTTTCTCCGGCGATCCGAAGGTCACCTCGACGATCGATCGCATGCTGCTCGAGTCACGCGAGGCGGTGGTCGATTACGAAATGCCCCTAGGGCTTCACCACCTTATGATGGACGGCCATCACTATGGCCCAGGCCCGTGGGTTAATCACATGGCGCGGAGCGATTGGAATTCGGTCTACTATCACCGCGCCGACGAACGCGGGATCGGCTTCGATCGGACCGCGACCGGATCGAACGCACTCGCGCAATACACGTCGCCGGTCGCGAAAACGTGGGGGGATCCGGCGATGTGCCCCGATGCGCTCTTGCTCTGGTTTCATCACTTGCCGTGGGACTATCGAATGCGCTCGGGCCGGTCGCTTTGGGACGAAATCTGCCTGCATTACCAACACGGGGTCGATGAGGTCCGCGGTTGGCAAAAAGACTGGGCGGCGCTGCACGGCGCGATCGACGACGAGCGATTCGAACACGTCCGCTCGCTCTTGGTTCGACAGGAGAGGGACGCCCGCACCTGGCGCGACGCGTGCATTCTGTATTTCCAGACCTTCTCGAAACGCCCAATTCCGCACGGCGTCGAAAACGCCGAGCACCCCTTGGCCTACTACCGATCGATTCACTTGCGCTACGTGCCGGGCACCACCGACGGAAAGTAACGGACCGCGGCAGCTTCTTGGAGCGCGGACGCCCTCGTCCGCCGATTGGATTCGGCCGTATTAAGGTAGGGTCGGCTCTCCGCACCGACCTGACTTCCAGGCCAAGCAAGCAGGAGACGGCCACGGATCACACGGATTATCACGGATCAATTCATCCCCAATCATCCGCGTCTATTCGCGTCATTCGCGGGAAAACCGTTTGGGAAATTCGTGTGTCTTCGAGTCCATTCGTGGTTCAAATCCACCCAGCGTGGATCCTTCGCGATGCTCCGGATGACACGCAGAGCGAAGCACTCATGAGCGGCCCGCTCCGCGGCTCGCAACTGCACCATACAGTTTAACCGTAGATCTTGCGCTTGGCGCAACGCGAAGCGCTGACAAACTCGCAACTTCAATGCGGCCGGTCTGTCAGTCGAACGGCGACCGCAATCGACCTATGATCTATCCGTTACTGGTCCGACCCTTTGCCGCGCTGCCGTTCTGTGCCGCGGCTTTATTTTTGTCCCTGGCCTGCGGCAACTTGGCCGCCGCCGAGGATACACGTATTTCCAATCCGGCGGGCGCCTCACCGGCGTCGATCGCACCTCCCGCGACGACCAAGCAGTATCGGAATTTCGACGTCGCGATCTACATTCCCGTGGGTCTGGTGCGTCACTTCGCCGAACCCGGCCGGCTCGAGCGCGAATGGAATCAGATCTTCCGCGATCTGCGCGTCGACAAGGTATATATCGAGTCGCAGCGCGATCGCGCGCTCGCCGACGACGCGCTGCTCGAGACCGTGAAGAAGTTCTTCCTCGATCGCGGCGTTCGCGTGGCCGGCGGCATCACTTTTTCGGACGGCGGCGGCGGACAGTTTCGGTCCTTCTGTTACACCGACCCGGCGGATCGTGCGTTCGTGAAGCAAGCCACGGAGCTGACGGCGCGGCATTTCGACGAAATCATTCTCGACGATTTCTTCTTCGTCACCACGAAGTACCCGTCGGATATCGCCGCGAAAGGCGCGCGGAGTTGGACGCAGTTTCGACTCGATCTCATGAACGATGCGGGTCGCGAACTCGTGGTGAAGGCGGCCAAAGCCGTGAACCCGCGGGCGAAGGTCACGATCAAGTACCCGAACTGGTACGAGCATTTCGCCGCCTCGGGCTTCGATCTCGAGCAAGGGCCGAAGATTTACGACGGCATCTATGCCGGCACGGAGACCCGCGATCCCCACATCACCGATCAATTCCTGCAGCAGTACGAGAGCTACGAAATTATTCGCTACTTCGAAAACATCGCGCCTGGGCGCAACGGCGGCGGTTGGGTCGACACGTACAGCATGACTTACCTCGACCGGTACGCGGAGCAGCTCTGGGACACCATGTTCGCGAAAGCTCGCGAAATGACGCTGTTCAATTGGGCCGCGCTGCTTGACCGGGCTGAGATCGGCAATCGCGAGGCATGGCAGTCACTGCCGACGAGCTTTAATCTCGGGCAGATGGCCGCGTATCGTCCGCGCCACAGCCAGGCGGCGGACGCCTCCGCTTCCGAGCCCACGTATGCGCGCGCCGCCGGCTACGCGCTGGATCGCGTCGACGCGTTTCTCGGCCAGCTCGGAAATCCGATCGGCATCAAGAGCTACCGCCCGCCACATGCGACCGGAGACGATTTCCTCCACAATTATTTTGGGATGATCGGCATCCCGATCGAGCTGTGTCCGAACTTTCCGGACGAGGCGCCCGTCGTATTGCTGACGGCGGCGGCGCGTTCGGATCCGGAGATCGTCAACCGGATCAAGCGGCAGCTTCTCGCCGGAAAGTCCGTCGTGGTCACGGCGAGCCTGTACCGCGCGCTGCAGGGACGCGGCATCGAGGACATCGTGGAACTCGAGCCCACGGAACGCCGAATTCTCGCCGACGGTTATTCGACCGGCTTCGGCGCCGGCAATCGCGCGACCTTGACCAACGACGTCACCGGCGCGCCGCCGATTCTTTTTCCGCAAATTCATTTTCGCACCAACGACGCGTGGTCGCTGGTGAGCGCCATGGCCGACGGTCTTGGGTTTCCGCTGCTGCTCATGGATCGCTATGGCCAGAACGGCACGTTCTACGTCTGGAATATTCCCGACAATTTTCACCACTTGTATCGCCTCCCGCCGGCGGTGACGTCCGCGATCAAAGACGTCGTGATGCGCGGTTTCGCCGTGCGGCTGGACGGACCCAGCCAGGTCGCGCTCTTCGCGTACGACAATCGCACGATGGTCGTGCAGTCGTTTCTCGACGCGCCCACGCAGGTCAAAATTGCGACGCTTGGCGCCACGACGAAGCTGCGCGATTTGGTGACGAGCGAGATTATCGATGGAAAATTGCCGCCGGCTCCGCCGCCGCGCTGGCGCGGCGAAGAAGAGCCGCGCGTTAAATTCGACGTGTCGATTCCGCCGCACAGCTTCCGCGCTTTTATCCTCGAACCATGAAATGCCTTCTCGCGCCTCTCGCTCTCGCCCTCATCGCCATGCCGCTCTCGGCCGAAGATAAGCCCCCGCCTCCGGCAAACGACGCGCATCGGTTTCCCGTCCAGGCGGAGGCGTATCCTTGGGGAGGATTGCGCGGCCTGCGGCTCGACGGCGAACGGGTTGGCTTTACGACTGGAATTCGAGCGGTTCAAACCGCCGATCAGCCGGGTGCGTTGTTCCTCGGAAAACGCGACGACGAAAAATTGACGTGGCCGCACTACACGCGCGAGGGCCGCAAGCAGATCCTCACCGGCAGTGTCGTGCTCGATCCGAAGATGCCGCGGCAGGTCGGCGCCGGCATCACGGCGGGCCCCGAACCGAACACCCGGATCGTGTACGATGACTCCGCGGCGGCGGCCGCGACCGTCGATATCGCGATTACATCGCCGGCGGCGGCGAAGATCTTGGGCGTTTATTACTACTTCCACTTTCTGCGGGCCGAGTTTCCGGACCTGAAAGTCGAGCCCACTCATGTGCTCGGTACCGGCGCGGGAGCGGGCGAGGCCGGCTTTCGGGCGATCGGAACGCGGCGGCAGATCGTCGTGACCTTCGATTCCCCTCGGCCGGTGACGTTGTTCGAGAGACGAGACGGGCTGGACGTGTGCTTTCCCGTTACCGCAGGCGAACTCGCGGCGGGTGCCGCCGTGAACGCACATTTCACGATCGCGTTGACGGGCGAGGTGGATCGCGCGCCCGCGACCGTAACCTTGCAACCCGAACGCCTCGGCAGTCCCTTCGCCGGGATCGGCGGCAACTTCCGGATCCAGAACCGCGTCCTCGATCCGCCGCAGGTCGAGTACTACTTGAATCACCTCCGCGTAACCTGGGCGCGCGTCAACGTGCCGCTGAACTTTTGGCAGCAAACCGAAGACGCGGATCCCTTGACTGACGCGGCCGCGGGACGAATGCACGACTACGTGCGCGTGGTCGTCGACATGACGCGCCGCCTGGCAGAGCGAAAGATCCCGCTCGTGCTGAGTGTATGGACTGCGCCCGATTGGGCGCTCGGTCCGTTGGTCGATCGTCCACCCGGCGGCGGAGGCGGGCAGACGCGCCACATCGATCCGGCGAAATGGGAGAAGGTGATGCGCTCGATGGGCGCGTATCTCGAGTACCTCAAGCGCACGTACGGCGTGGAGGCCGAGTACTTCTCGTTCAACGAAACGGATATCGGCTACGACATCCTGCAGACGCCGCAAGAACACGCGCATGCCATTCGGAGCTTCGGCGAATACCTCGCGGCCCACGGCTTTCGCACGAAAATGATGCTTGGCGACACGGGCGACCCGACGGGCATCGATTTCATCGACGTCGCGATGGCCGATCCGGAAGCGGTTCGCTCGATCGGCGCGGTGTCGTACCACGCGTGGCGAGGCGGCACCGATGAGCAGCACCGACGCTGGGGCGCGGCGGCGAAAACATTGAACGTGCCGTTGCTGATCGGAGAGGGTGGGATCGATGCCGACGCGTATCGTTATCCGACGCTGTTGCTCGAGCCGTGGTACGGCCTCGTTGAAATCGGCGAATACGTGCACCTCTGCCGGCTCGCGCAACCGCGCTCGATTTTGCAGTGGCAGCTAACGGAGAACTACTCGTTGCTGCGCGGCGGTCGCGGCGGCGAACCTCTCGCACCGGCCCAGCGGTTTTGGAATCTGCAGCAACTCGGCCAGACGCCGCCGAATGCTCGTGCGATCGAACTCGAATGCGACCGTTCGCCGCTGCAAACCTGCGCTTATCTCGCCGACAGCGGGACGATCGCCGTGCACATCGTAAACGACGGCGCGGCGCGCCCCGTCGTCATCAAGGGTTTGCCTGCCGCCGTGAAGTCGTTGCGCGTCTTGGTGACCGATGCCGACCGCGGTGCAGCCGAGCTCGCCGTCATCAACGCGAAATCCGGCGCAGTCGAATTCACCGCGCCGCCGATGAGCTTCACGACCTTGTTGTCGCAATAGCGAAAGCCTCACGGCTTCCGCTACGGAAGCACGCCGCGGCTTACTTCCGCGGGGCCGCCGAGGTGAAGCGAAACTCGGTGGTGCTGCGGAAAACGTCGCCGGGGTGAAGCACGGTCGAGGGGAATTCCGGGTGGTGGATCGAATCGGGGAAGTGCTGCGTTTCCAGGCAGACGAAACCATAGTCGCCGGCGGCCGGTTCGCCGTTGAGTTTGCTCGTGTAGATTTGGATCCCGCGTTCGGTCGTCCAAACTTCCATCGTTCGGCCGGAGCTCGGCTCGGCGAGACGAGCGGCGAACTCCAGCGCGTGCGTGTCGCGACGATTCAGCACAAAATTGTGATCGTAGCGCTGCATCTTTCCTAGATCGCCGGCGCGCGCGCCGACGGCGGTCGGGTGGCGGAAATCCAAGGGCGTGCCTTCCACCGGCTTGATCTCGCCCGTCGGGATCAACGTCGCATCGGCGACGGTGTAGCGGTCGGCGTTCAACTCCAGGAGGTGCGTGCGAACGTCGCCGCCGCCCGCGAGATTGAAATACGCGTGGTTGGTGAGATTGACGAGGGTCGTCTTGTCCGTCGTCGCGCGGTAATCGATGCGCAACCGATCCGTGTCGGTGAGGGTGTACACGACGGCGACCACGAGATTCCCGGGGAACCCTTCTTCGCCGTCGGCGCTGGTATAACTCAGCTTTACCGCGGCGCCGGCCGGGTTCGTCACAGGCTCCGCGTGCCAGAGCACCTGGTCGAAACCGCGCCGGCCGCCATGGATCGAGTGCGGACCAGCGTTTGCGGCAAGCGTGTACTCGCGGCCCTCGAGCGTGAAGCGCGCGTGCGCGATCCGATTCGCGACGCGACCGATGACGGGCGCCGCTTGCGCAACATGGCCGGCGAAATTTTCCGGCGAAAAGGTCGTCCGATGTACGACGCTCACGGCCTTGCCGTCGCGACCCGGTACATCGAGTTCCGCGAGGATCGCGCCGTAAGTGATCACCTTCGCGACATAGCCGTGAGCGTTCGTCAGCGTATAGACTTCGATGGCGGCGCCGTCGCGCGTTTGCCCGAACACTTCGTGACGGACAGCTTCGGGCGTCGGAGCGGCAGCGGTGGAGTCGGCCGCCAGAGCCGAGGTGAAACCCAGGAAAGCGAGACCAAGTGAAACGAGCGCGTAGTTCACGGTAGAACGGGGTTGGCGGAATTCATTTCCGCCCTGCCGCACGGAAGTGCGCCGTGCGGCGAGAAGCAAGCGCAAGCGCGAAGATCCCTCGTGGATGAGTCTCTGTGAACTCCGTGTCGGAGCTCTGGGCTACTCTGTGACCCAATGTTCGTGATCGTCGGACTGTGAAAGCGGCGGCTCAGAAGCCGATGCTCGCTCCACCGTCGACCGGCAAGACGACGCCGGTCACGAATTTTGCGGCCGGCGAGGCGAGGTACACGGCCGCCCAGCCGATATCGGACGGGTCGCCGAGTTTCGCCATCGGAGTCCGCCCGAGGATTTTCGCTTTGCGAGCCGGGTCTCCTTGAAGCGCTTTGCCCGACATCTCCGTCTCGATCCAGCCGGGCGCAATCGCGTTCACACGAACGCCAAAGGGCGAAAGCTCGGTCGCAAGCGTTCGCACCACGCCGACCATCGCGGACTTCGCGGCCGAGTAGGCGACGACCAAAGGAATGCCGAAGAGTGAGGCCATCGAGGCGGTAAACAGCACGGTTCCGTGCTGCCGCTCGATCATGTCCGGCGCCACGGCCCGCGTCAGTGCATGCGCGCCGACGACGTGCGTCATGAGCACGTCTTGAAACTCCTCCGGCGTCGTATCGACCGCGGACTTTTTGAGATGCCTACCGGCGTTATTCACGAGGCAGGTGATCGGGCCGTGTTCGCTTTGAACGCGTTTCACGAGGGCGTCGGCTTCGTCCACTCGCGTGATGTCGTGAACGACGTACGTCGCTCCTTCGCCCATCGCGTCCACGGCGGCAGCGAGCTCCGGCTCGCGACGGCCGACGAGCACGACCTTCGCGCCCGCTTGATGCATTGCGCCGGCAATGGCTTGTCCGATGCCGGTGCCACCGCCAGTGACGACCGCGAGTTGTCCGGTCAGAGAGAACGTTCCGGGGAATCCCATTGATTTCATGTTAAGAAAAACTGTGTGCGTGATTTGGAGCGGCCGGCACGCGGTTCACGGCCGCGGGCCGTGCCGAGCTCGGCGCAATCGTCCGACACCGCCGCCGCGCGTATCGCCGCCGGAGAGCGTCGGCACGTGCAGCCGCGGTTACGCGAGAGAGCGCCGCTCTATGGTTTGACTTGTGCCTTTGTCCACGCGTCCACCGCTTGCCGGATGGCGCGGGTATGTTCCGGCGTGCTGCCGCAACAGGAGCCGACGATCGCGACGCCGGCTTCGAGCGCGTCCGGGACCGCCGAGGCCATTTCGGCCGGAAGCTGCTTGTAGACGGCTTTCATATTTTCGAGCACCGGCAGCCCGGCATTCGGCTGCACCATGATCGGCAGATCGCAATGTTCACGATAAAGGCGGGCCACGGTCGCCGCGCCGTTCATGTCCATGCCCGTGCCGCAGTTCAAAGCGACGATGTGCGCGCCGTGCTCTTGGACGAATTCCGCGGCTTGTTCGGGAGCGACGCCCATCATCGTTTTGTAGAATGTACCGTCGTTCGAGAGATCGTAGGCCAAGGAAGCGATGATACAGGGCGCCCCTGCCGCTTTCGCGGCCTCGATGGCGATGCCCAGTTCTTCGAGCGAGGTTTGGGTTTCGATGATGACCGCGTCGACGCCCGCGCCGACCAGGGCGGTGGCTTGTTCCTCGAGCGCCGCTTGCGCATCGGCGGCCGAGAGATCGCCGTACGGTTCGAGGATCGCGCCGAGCGGCCCAATGTCGCCCAGCACAAATCCGGGCCGACCCGCGAACGCTTCGCGCGTGATCCGCGCGCCTTCGCGATTGATCGCGACCAGATCGTTCTCATGCCCGTGCCGCCGCAACATCAGGCGGCTGCCGCCGAAAGTATTCGTGATGATGCAGTCGGCGCCAGCTTCGGCGTAGCGGCGTTGAATCGCGAGCACGCGCTCGGGATGCGTGAGATTCCACGCTTCGCCGCACGATCCTTGTTCCAATCCGGCGAACATCAGCTGCGTTCCCATCGCACCATCGCCGACGAGCCGGCGTCGTCGGGCGACGTCATGAAGCAGAGAGGTCATTGTAGAGAAGAGCGAATGTTGAGCGTTGAGCCGAAACAATCCATTTGAACCACGAAGAGACACGAATGAACGCGAACGAAAATACAGGGGCCGCCATGCTTATGGCCGTCCAGGGGTAAGATAACCGCGTGCAGAGGGCACCAAGCCGCTGTCCCCCGGTATTCGTGTGAATTCGTGTCCATTTGTGGTTTCTGCTGCTCGGTTCGGCCTGAGCTTATAGCCCGGCGGCGTCGAAGGTTTCGTCGGCGGCAAAAACGCGATCGTCGAAGACGACGGTGCGTTCGCGCCCGAGATTGGCGACGGTTTCGAGCGGCGAGTGACGGGCGACGATCATCCGGCTGCGATATCCTGGCGCGATGCGACCGATGCTTTCACGGTACCCGAGCCGGTTTGCGCCCACGCCGGTGGCGGCGTTGATGACGGCGATCGCCGGCAAGCCCGCGCGTTCCATGAGTTGGAGCTCGTAGAGGAAGCCGGTGCCGTGCGGCACGCCGTACGATCCCGCGTCGCTGCCGGCGACGATCGTCACGCCGAGCTCATGGGCGCGAGCGAGGCTGCGGCCATGTTGCTCGATGATCTTCCGCAGATTGGCGACGACCGTTTCGTCCCAACCCATGATCGCCGCATGATCGATTTGCCGTTGCACGGGCGCGAAGGTCGGAACCCAGGCGATCCCGAGATCCCTGATCCTCGCGAGTTGATCGTCACGGATGAAGAAACCGTGCTCGATCGAATCGACGCCACCGTCGATCACGCGATCGACGCCCTTGTCGCCCGAGGCGTGCGCGAAGGTCTGCCGCTGCAGCGCGGTGGCGGCGGCGACGATCGCACGGATTTCCTCGACCGTCATCTGCGGCTCCGTAGTGACGGCGCCCTGCTTGAAATTGATGATGCCCGTCGGGATTAATTTGATCCGATCCGCACCCGCGCGCACCCGCGCCTCCACGCAGGCTTGCGGCGCAGCGTAGTTCTCGAGCGCATCCGCCATGAAGGCGCCATAGCGGCCGCGATGATGAATCGCGGCGCCGGGACTTTCGACGTACGGCGAAGGTACGCGCGGCGCGGCGTCACGCGTTGCCGCAAAGGAAACATTTCCGCTGGCCCTGTACCCCCGGCTCAACGCCAAGCCTACACCGTCTTTGTCGCCCGCGTCGCGAATCCCGCCGATTCCGAAGCGCGCCAGTTTCGGCAGGCGTTCACGCGCGAGTGCGAGCAATTGCTCCGGCGATTGCTGGAGATATGCCGCGCGACGCTCCGCATCGAGCTCGCCGCCTTCGAGGAACAGATGCGCATGCGCTTCGATGAGCGCGGGAACTACCGTGCCATCGGGAAGGTGGGCGTCCGGCGCAGTCTGCCCCGGCATCACCAATTTGCGCGGCGGCGTGCTGCCGTTAGTTCCGACGAACAAAATCTCGCGCGCGTCGTACACGACATGTGCGTCGCGCAGCGGCTGCGTGCTCGTGCCGTCGAGCAACGTGCCGACATGCAACCACACGCGCCGGCCGTCGGTCGCGGGTGGAATGAGAGCTGAGGGTGGAACGGCCATCGCGGTCATACGGTATTTCGATGTAGGGCGGGGTCTCCCGACCCCGCCGTCGCGAGTTCAACAGCCGAATGGTGAGTGGAGATAGGCGCGCGCGCTCTGCGTGGCGGCGGGGTCAGGAGACCCCGCCCTACATCACCACCTATTGTCCGCAGCGTCTTCATTCCACTTCCGCCGCCTCCGAGCAGATCGCCATGATGGCTTCCGCTTGCCGGAAGCCGGCGGTTTCCTGCGATTCGCCATCGACCGCTCGTCCTTGCGCGAGCGCGCCGCGCAACTTGTCCACCATCGGATGGTCCGCCGGCAACGGACCGGGCGATTTTTCCGGATTGGCGAGCGCGTAGTCCAGACCCACTTCCGTCGCGAGCGTGAGGTAGGCATTCTCCAATTGCTCGCGCACCCCTTTCGGCGTGCCCCAGGCGAAGTTCGATAGCCCGACGACAAAATGGACGCCGGCGAGATCCGGATCGGCGCGGATCAGCCGCATCGCATCGAGCCCGATGTTGACGAGGCCGTAGGTGTCGGCCCCGACGGGGGCGAGCCCGGGATCGATGATGATGTTGTCCGGGGTGCGCCCCGCTTTCGTGCAGAGCAGCTCGACGAAATGCTTCGCGGCGGCATGCGCGTCATGCGGGTTCAGGCACTGCGAGCTGCCGCCGTCGACGAAGTGTTCCGACGCCATGACGATCACGTTCGTGTCGTATTCCTTCACGAGCTCGATCATCCGGTCGAGCTGGGTGCGCGACGCCGCGACGGAATTCAGAATCGGCCGGCCGCCTTTTTTCCGGTCGTAATGTTTCAGCGCCACCTCGTGGTAGAGCACCGACGGGTTGTCGAAGCTGATCGGCACCGAAGTGACTTCCTGAATCGCGGCCACGACCTCCGGCAGAAACGCCAGCATTTCTTCCATCCGCACCTGGATCCGCTGCGTGCCATCGAGGTTCAGCGTGAGGTAGCGGACGCCGAGGGCCGCCTGCACCTTTGCCAGTCCCTGGTAGTCCGCGGCGCTGCGCGCGGTGAAGGCATTGCGGGCGCGGGCGTACGAGTTGTTCATCAACTCGCCGATGATATTGAGAGAGGGGGCAGGCATGAGAAAAATGGGGGTAAGAAGGTAGGGCGAGGCGTCTCCGCTGAGCCGAATCGGCGGCTCACCGAGGACGGTTCGCCCTACCGGCTGCAGGCCGCTGGCCATCTGGCTCGAGGCGTTTCGCCAGATGATCGCGTCCGAGCCAGGTATTGGCCCACGACGAAGTTCCGCGCAGCGCCTGGTTCTGCACGACGGGCGCATGGGCCGTCAGCGATTCCGGCGCGGCCGACGGCCCGATTCGCTCGTAAGCGCGCAGCCAAATGCAATCGCCGTAGCCGTCGACTTCGCAGCGTCCATCGCGCGTGCCGCCGCAAGGACCGTTGCGCTGATTCTTCGCGCACTGCGATTCCGGGCACAAATAGCCGATTTCCGGCAGCGAACAATCGCCGCAGTCCTGGCAACGGAAGAGCGCCGCCTTGCTCGCGTGCTCGAGCAGGCGCAGCGGCTTCGGACCTTGCCACGGGTCGGCGGCATTCGCCGACAGGCGCGCGCCCATTGCGCTCGCGACGGTCCCCGGCGTGAACATCACGTCGTGCGTCCATTTTGAAAACCGATACGCGAGGCGTCCGGCCGGACGTTGATGCCGGCCCCGCGGCTCTTCCCGACGCGGGTCCGCGAGCAAGGTGGCCGGTTCCTGCGCATAGAAGAAAAACTCGTCGCGGCGGGAAAACTGCAGCTCGCGCGCGAATCGCCGCCAATCCTCCGCGCCGAACGAGCGCTCGATCGCAAGGATGCGATCGATCGTGTCGTACGCGTGCACGCCGCCGAGGTAGCAGCCGCGGTAACCGAGGCCGCGATAGATCGCGATTTGCTTGGCGGCGAGCTCCTCGAAGAAGGCCCGTCCCTTGTCGGCGGCCGCCGCGTATCGCTGGCACAGCGCGAACAACGCGTCGCTGACGACGACGCCGGGAATTCTGCCCTCGTGGAAGAGCTGCGCGACGCGGCCGTTGAGCAGGTACACGTTGCCGATGAGCGGTGTTTCGCGCATGCCGTGCGCGTCCATGTACGCCCGCAACTCGTGCTGCTTGCGCGCATCGAAGCCGATTTGGTTGATGATGAACTCGGCGCCGCAGCGCACCTTCGCCGCGAGCTTCGCGTACTGCGGCAGCACTTCGCCCTCGAGCCGTTTGAAATTGGTGGTGACGGCGCCGACCAGAAAGTTGGTGCGTTCGGAGGTGGCGCCGCGCGGCCCTTTCGCCAATCCGCCGTTCATCTGGTTCAGCAGCGAAATCAAGCCGACGGAATCGATGTCGAAGACCGGCTTTGCCGCGCCGCCCGCGCCGGCGATCGGATAATCGCCGGTCATCGCGAGGATGTTGTGGAAGCCTTCGCTGTGCAGGAGCCACGCCTCGCTCTCGAGTCCGTTTCGATTGAGGTCCTTGCACGTGAGGTGAATCACCACCTCCTTGCCGGCGTAAAGGATCGGCTTGCCGAGCGCCGTGGGCGCAAGCTGCGGATTTCCGCCGGCGTTATCGGTGATCG
The DNA here is from genome assembly GCA_966252355.1 of uncultured Opitutus sp. Taxonomy (GTDB): domain Bacteria; phylum Verrucomicrobiota; class Verrucomicrobiia; order Opitutales; family Opitutaceae; genus ER46. Next base: position 28,392 of record CBINOT010000040.1, read on the forward strand.
AAACCCAGTCGATCGCCGGACAGGCGATCAGATCGTTGGCGAAGTCCCGCGCCTTCACCGCGCTGCGCTCGCCCATGCCGCCGCGCACGGAGACGAGCTCGGTGCCGATCAGAAAATCGGAACCGTGTCGGAGCTTCTCGCGCAGCGTCTGCATCGGTCTCGGCTCAGGCTTTTGCTTCGAGTTCCTTGCGCAATGCCTCGACGACCTGCTCCGGCGTGCCCGCATGCTCGAGCTCGTCGCCCCACCGCAATTGCGCCGTGTACTCGTCGCCGCTGGTCAGTCCGAGCCGCTGCGCCTCCGCATCGATCCGCTCCGCGAATTTCGCGGGCAGGTCCACTTTCAGCTCGGTGTTGTCGTCCCACGCTTTGATCGCCGAGGGCAGCGACTGCCAGTAGAGGATCTGGTAATACGACTTCGCATTCGCGGCCGCCGGCGCCGCCGCAGGCGTCGGCGTCTTCAAGACGACGCCGCGTTTCGCCACCGCCACCGGCGCGGGGCCTTTGCCCACGAGGTAGAGGAAAAGATCGACGGCGTTCGACGCATCGGCGCCATAGCCGTCGGCGGCGATTTCGTCCGCGAACATCTGGCTGATGGGCGCGCCGCCGATGGCGAATTTCACGTCGTTGCGTCCTTGCGCCCGGAAACCGTCGATGACCGTTTTCATGTACGTCATCGTCGTGGTCAGCAGCGCGCTCATGCCGATGATGTCCGGTTTGAAGTCGTCCGCCGCCGCCGCGAATTTTTCGATGCTTTGGTCCACGCCGATGTCCTTCACCTGAAATCCGGCGCCCTCGGCCATCATGCAGACGAGATTCTTGCCGATGTCGTGGAGATCGCCGCGCACGGTCCCCATCAACAAACGCCCCGTCGAGCTCGTGTCCGGCCCATGCGCCGACAGCAAGGGCTTGAGCACCGACATGCCGGCTTTCATCGCCCGGGCGGCGATCAGCACTTCGGGCACGTAGAGGATGTTGTGCTTAAAATCCTCGCCGACGACGCTCATGCCGGCGATGAGGCCGTCCTCGAGCACTTCCTTCACGGAACGTCCTTCTGCGAGCGCGTCCTTGGTCATCTGTTCGACTTCCTTGGCTTTGCCCTCGTAGAGGTACTGGTTCATCAACGCGTAATCAGGCATGGAAAAAAGGAAGTGAGGGGATCATGGGATGGTTTCGGCAAACGGAGTCACAGAGAGCACGGAGCTCCGACACAGAGGACACAGAGCACAAATAGAAGAATGCAGCCGCTGCGGTTCGGCCTAAACCATCGCAGCGCCGGTCTCCGGCTCGGCTCTGATCGGGACTCTGTGATCTCTGTGGCCAAGGTATGAGGCTCCGGTTACTTCACCCCGAAGTGCGCTTGGTTGAATTCGGCGAGCGCGGCCTGCATCGCGAGGATGTTGGCCTTTGGCATGCCGGGGCTCGTGCCGCCGCCGACGGAGAGAATCATGCCGCGGTCGCCGCCTTTCTCGAGCACCTCGAGCGTCGCCTCGCGCACTTCCTCGGGCGTGCCGCGCACGCCGACCTCGAGCGGATTCACATTTCCCATGAGGCACATCCGATCGCCCACGCGCGCTTTCACGTCGGCGATGTCGGTCTGCTTGCCCCAGTTGAGGACATTGAACCCGACATCGGGCAGGTGATCGAGGCAGGCTTCGACGTCGGCGTCGTTGTGATAAAGCTTTACCCAATCCTTCGGGAACGCGTCGCAGATTCGCTTCAGGTACGGGTGGCAAAACTCCTGGTAGTGCTCCTCGTTCACGAAGCCGACGATGTCGTCGAGGATGAAGATACCTTCGACGTCGCGGCCTAGCGCCTTCTCCTGCGCCTTGAGCCAGTCGATGACGACGCGCGTGCAGAGATCGAGCAGCTTGTGCGCGCCGGCGGGATTCTCGACGAGATCGATCATCAGCTCGGTGGTGCCACGGGCGAAACCGGCCGTGCACATCGGCCCGCGCGAGGTGACGAACGGCATGATTTCTCCGGTGTCCCACACCTGCTGCTTCTGCATCCGAATGCGGTGCAGCGTCAGCGCGGCGAAGCCATCCGCCTCGACTTCGTACTCCGGCAGCTTGTCGACGTCGTCGAGGTTGAACAGCATCGCGTACTCGCTCGGCGTGTTGTCCTGCCAGAACTTGATCTTCGCGCCCAAGACCGACGGCTCCGCGGCCATGCCGTACTCCATCCACCAACCGGGCACGAACGTGATGTCGGGAAACTCGCGGTGGATCTTGTGGTGCGATTCGAACCACACGTCGGGGCGGAGAAAGAAATCGAGGTGCTTCACGCCGACGTACCCCGGGATCCAGGGGCTATCGATGATCATCGCCATCGGGATCTTTTCGAGTTTCTCGAGTCGTGCGGCGCGTTTGAAGACGGCCCATTGTTCGGGTTTCATGTGCGGGAGGAGGAGGTTGGGGGAAGCGGAGGTTTACGGGGCAATGAAGATTTCGGTGTCGGTGACCTGCAGCTCGATGCCGGCGGCCTTGGCGGCTTCTTCGAGCGCTGCGCGCAGCATCACTTGCGGGTCGCGGCTGACCTGCAGCCGGCGCATCAGGCCTTCGCCTTTCTTGGTGCCGACCTTCAGGGTGAGCTTGAGGCCCTTGCGCTTGCAGGAAACGCGCACGCCATCGGGGAGCGCCGCATTCATCGGCGCGAGAAACGCGTCCACATAATGGACGCCGATGCCCGACTTGTCGGGCGAGCCCGGCGGCAGCTTGTCTTTCGCGGCCGCATTGATGTCGCAGAGTTTGGTGAGTGGCACGGGGAGAAATTCGAAGGTTACGTGGTGGTGAAGGTGGGGTGGATTATCCTTAAACCGCCGGGCTCGTTGGGTTGGCGGTAGGGCGAGGGGTCTCGCCAAGCCGCGGCTCACGGGGGACGGTTCGCCCGACTCGGGCTATCTCCGCTTGGTCGCGCGCGAGCGCGAAGTGGATCGTCTCGAGGACCAATCCCCATTTGTGCATCCGACTGCCGGCATCGCAGAAGCAGCCGCTCGGGGACGTCGGGCGCGCCCACGCCAGCACGTCGTTCAACGAGCGCTCGCGGAGCGGCTGTTCGTTCGCGATCGCCGCCATGAGCGCCTCCGGGTCCCGACGGTACTCGCACATGTGCACGTGGCCGTCGTCATGGGAGGCCGGCGCGCAGCTCGTGTTGAGGATCGGGTAGCCCTCCGTGGCGGTGCCGAGCGTCACGACATAATCGAAGGCGAGCGGGCGGCCCATATTGGAACAGGTCGTCCCGTCGTAGCGAAAACGCGCCCGAATCCGGCCGCCTTCGATCCGCTCCAGCGCCAGGCGTTCCGTCGCCCATTTCGACAGCGCGCGCGGGTTCGAGCGATACGTGGCGTTGGGTGCGAGCGGCCCGGGTGCCGCCATCGAAGCCGGCTCGTTGATTACTTCGCCGTCGGCGGGCGCGAGATTGCCGGCATGGCGATACGCGCTGCGCCGATAACGGCAGGGCATCAGCGAGCAGCGTTCGCACGGCGCGTTCTTTTCGGCCCGGACTGGCGCCGATGAGAGGCCGACGACGCCGAGCAGCGACTTTTTCGGCCGGAGCATCCCGCTCGGCAGAACTTCGATCGTTTCCGGCAGCGGTTGCGTCCGACCCGCTTGCAACAGGTGGAAAAGCGGCACCTGTTCAGCCACGTCCCAGCCGTCATAGCCCGGGCTGTAGTGGGGAATCGCCGACAAACCGGCGCCCCCCGCTTCGGCGCAAATCAGCTCGTTCGCCCGCGTGACGAGTTGTTCCACGACGGCGGAGCCGAACATTTCGATAAAGAAGTACTCGTCCGGCTTTCCCTCCTGCCAAAGCTCGCGGGCGCGAAGTTCGACGGCCGCCCCGGCGCTCGCCGCGAAAAGCACGGCACGCGCGGCACCATTTGTCGCCAGATGCTTCGGCAACGCCGTCTGCACCCAGGCTTGGCCGTCGAAGCGGGTTTCGGCTCCGTGCGTTTCGACCGCGACCTCGCGCAGATAAATCCACGGCTGCGCATGGGCCAGCACCCACGCGCGCGCGGCGTCCGCCAATTCTCTCGCGGGTGAACTCGGTTCGTGATCGCGCGGGTAACCGAGCAGCCGCCGATACTCGGCTTCGGCCACGTCCAACGCCGGTTTGAGAATGAGGCGTTCGGCCAGCATGGTCATGGCGCGGCCCTCTCGGCGGCGGCATCCACCGGCGCGAATTGGCAGCCCTCGACGAAAACATCGAAGAAGCCCGGATGCGTTTCCAAACGACAGTGCGTCACGCGCTTCACGAGCGCTTCCAATTCGTCCCGCCGCGTGCGCGACAGCAGCGCGATGCAGGCGCCTTCGACCGAGGCGTTGCCGACCTGCACGATGCGAGCGGGGTCGAGATTCGGGATCAGTCCGATGCGCTGCGACGACTCGATGTTGAGGTGCCGGCCAAAGCCGCCGGCGAGATAGAACACGTCGAGACCGCTAAACGGCACGCCGAACTCGCCCACGGCGATGCGGAGGCCTGCGACGTTCGCGCCTTTGGCCTGCGCCAGCGCGTTGATGTCAGCCTCGCTGAACGTGACCGGAGGAGCGACCACGAAGGCGGTGGAGCCATCTTCGAATCGGCCCAATGCGTTGATGCGTTCCGTACGCAGGAGTTCGCTCAGCAGATCGACGAGCCCCGATCCGCAAAGACCTTCCGGGGTGCCGCCGCCGATCACCGCGACGTCCACCGCGCCGTCGTCGCGAATCGCGACTTTCTCGATCGCGCCGGGGAGAGCCGGCATGCCGAACGCGATCTCGCCGCCCTCGAACGCGGGTCCGGCCGGGCACGATGCCGCGAGGATTTTGTGCCGGTTGCCGACGATCAGCTCGGTGTTCGTGCCGATGTCCATCACCGCGACGAGACGTTCCTCGTTCGCGATGTCGACGGCGAGCATGCACGCGGCGGCGTCCGCTCCGACGTGGCCGCTGATGATCGGCAACCCGTAAACGCGCGC
>CBINOT010000041.1:0-32470 GCA_966252355.1 uncultured Opitutus sp.
CGTCACCTGGAATCGCGTCACGAGCTTCTCTGCCACCGGCACCTACGCGCCCGATCCCAACGATCCCAACGGCTATCTCAGCGATCGACCGGGCGTGGTGTGGATCGTGTTCGATCCCCGTTCCAGTACAGCCGGAACGGCGACCCGCACGATCTACGTGGGAGTCGCCGATCTTGGCACGAGCATCTACCGTAGCACCGACGGTGGCGCGACCTGGTCCGCGCTCGCGGGGCAACCGACCGGGTTCTTGCCGCATCACGCGGTGCTCGCGTCGACCGGCGTGCTGTATGTCACATATAACAACAAAGGCGGCCCGTACGACGGCGAAAAGGGCGACGTTTGGAAATACACCACGAGCACCGGCGCATGGACTTCGATCAGCCCGGTGCCATCGACGAGCAGCGATGATTACTACGGTTATGGCGGGTTGACGGTGGACACGCTGAACCCGAACACGATCATGGTATCGGCCTTGAATTCGTGGTGGCCCGATACGATTTTGTTCCGTAGCACGAATGGCGGCACGACCTGGACGCGCATTTGGGACTGGGCCGGGTATCCGAACCGCACGAACCGTTACGTGCAGGATATTTCGGCGGCGCCTTGGCTGGTATTCACGACGACGAATCCACAGCCGCCCGAAACGTCGCCCAAGCTCGGCTGGATGGTCGGCGATCTGAAGATCGATCCATTCAACTCCAATCGAATGTTCTATGGCACGGGGGCCACGCTCTATGGCACCGACGACCTTACTGCCTGGGACGCCGGCAATCCCATCCATATTTCCGTTCGGGCCCAGGGCATCGAGGAGACCGCGATTCTCGATCTCATCAGTCCGCCTTCGGGCGCGCCCTTGCTCAGCGGCATCGGCGATATCAACGGCTTTCGCCACGATAGCCTCACCACGCCGCCCGCGCGGATGTTCAACACGCCGAGCTTCGCCGCGCAGAGTCTCGATTACGCCGAACTCTCACCTGGGTTCATCGTGCGGGCCGGCAATGTGAACAAGACCGACAACCCGAGCGTGAATCGCGCGGGGTTCTCCTTCGACGGCGGGACAAACTGGTTTCAAGCGAGCACCGAACCTGTCGGCGTGACGGGAGGCGGCACGATTGCCGCGGCCGCGGATGCGAGTCGCGTGGTGTGGAGTCCAGACGGAGCCGTGCCACACTATTCGACGAACAACGGCGGTTCGTGGACTGCATCGACCGGCGCGCCAGCCGGAGCGAAGGTGCGCTCGGATCGCGTGAATCCGCTCAAGTTCTATGCGTTCGCGAACGGCACGTTCTACGTCAGCACGAACGGGGGCGCGACGTTTGCGGCCAGCGCGGCCACCGGCCTTCCGTCGTCAGCGATGATCAAAGCCGTGCCCGGCCGCGAAAGCGACGTGTGGCTCGCCGGCGGTTCGGAAACGACGGTTTACGGGCTGGCATTCCACGAACAACGGGGCGTCGTTCACCAAGCTGACGAATGTCCAAGAAGCGGACAACATTGGGTTCGGCCAAGCGGCGAGCGGCCAAACATACCCGGCGTTGTACAGCAGCGCTCAAATCGGCGGTGTGCGTGGCATCTTTCGCTCGACCGATGCGGGCGCGACCTGGACGCGGATCAACGACGACGCACATCAATACGGTTTCACCGGTGGAGCGATCACCGGAGACCCGCGGGTTTTCGGCCGCGTGTATCTCTCCACCAACGGCCGCGGGATCGTGTATGGCCAGCCGGCCACCACGACGACGCCCGACTTTTCGCTTTCGGCCGCGCCGACTTCACTGGCCATCACGCGGGGCGCGAGCGGCACGAGTACGATTACCATCACGCGAGTGAACGGCTTCACGGGCTCCGTCGACCTGAGCGCGAGCGGATTGCCGGCCGGTGTCACCGCGACGTTTAGCGCGGATCCGACCACCGGAACGAGCAGCGTGCTGACGCTCGCGGCCTCCAGCGCCGCAACGCTGGGTAATGCGACCGTAACGGTGAGCGGCGTCGGCGCGCCGGGCACGCGCTCGACGACCATCGCGCTCACGGTGAATGACGTCGCCACGCCGAACTTCGCATTGTCGGCCAGCCCCGGCAGCGTAACGGTGAACCGCGGCGCAAGCGCGACGAGCACGATCGCGATCACCCGCTCGGGCGGCTTCACCGGCTCGGTCGATTTCGGCGTGGCCGGTTTACCGACCGGAGTCACCGCGACCTTCAGCGCGGATCCCACGAGCGGCAACAGCAGCGTGCTGACACTCGCCGCGTCGAGCACGGCGACGCTCGGTAATGCGACCTTGACCGTCAGCGGCGTGGGGACACCCGGCACGCGTACGACCTCGATCGCCCTAGCCGTCAACTCGCCGGCAACGACGCCATGTGCCAACCCCGCCACGCGTGCGCTGCCCTTTGCGCAAGACGGGGCCGGAGATTATTGCTGGGCCGTAGCCGGGACGGTCACCTCGATCAACTCGTGGAACATGCAGTTGGTCGAGGTCAATGGCGTGAATGTCACGAACCAGTGGGTCGCCGGGAACAGTTTACCGGCGAAGATCAACGGCAACTACTACATCCACTATGTCGGCAATGTAGCGTGGGCGCACTTCGAAGCGGCGGGGTCGCCCTGATTCGATCCGCACAGGGCCGGGCGCCCTCTTTCGCGGAGGCGAGGGAGGGCATGCCGGAACCGCCGCACGGATCGAACCTCCGGGACCGCATGAATGCTGTCTTGCGCTCGGAGGTTGAAACCGCGACAGCGGGGTTCGAAGACCCCGCCCTACATCAACTCGCGCGGCGTTGCCGCTCGAAATGATCTTTCACGAACGCCGAAACTTCATGGCTCGTGCGATACGGCAGGATCTCCATCGAATGCGTGCGATAACGGAAAAGGAAGATCGCTTCCGCGTAGTACGCGATCGTCTTCGGGAGACTCACCGTGCCTTGGTGAAAATACGTGTGCGTCAACTCGTGCAGAATGAGCTCGGCCAAACGATAACTGGGTCGTGCTTGGGTGGAGGAATGTTTGAAGAACGAATTGTCCAGCTCGCGATTGCGATGCGGTGGCAACGAGCCGACGACGAAGCCGTCGGAGCGTTCCTGCGCGGCCATCTTGAACGGGATGAGGAGGTCGCCGGCCGCGCAGCAGCGGATTACGATCGGCACCGTCTTCTCGCCACTCACGAATGACATGCCGCGGTCGGTCCAGACGATTTCGCCTTTCGGCAAGGTCTTGCGGAAATCCGATTCGAGAAAGTCGTTGCAGATCACGACCGCTTCCTGCCAGCGGGCGACGGCCTGCTCGCCCTCCTCGGATCGACCGTGCACGTGGCTCACGCTCTGCGGTGTGAGCGTCACCGAAGTGCAACCTGAGAAAAGTCCGAGCCAGGTCAGCGCCAAGAACGCGCTCAAGCCGAGCCGCGACGCACCCCGATAAGGCCCGCTTCCGTCAGGGGTAGCTGCGGACGCCAGAGGATGCGGAAGCCGTGATGTTTTCGGGGCGTTCGACCCGCATATGGGCGAAAAGCTCACGCTTTCCGCTACGGCCACTGCGTTTTCGCACTGTCTTGTCATGCCATTCCGAGGTCAAAACTAGCTCGTCGGAAATTTCCGCGGGTCAGCAGCATCAACCTCCGCCCGGCGCGGCCTTTGGAATGTCGCCCGCAGCAACTTTCTGCCGCAGCAATTCCAGCACCGCACTCGAAATGCGCCCGAACCCGTACCGTTGGTGCCAGCGATTGGAGCTGGATACGTCAGGAGGCGTGGAACGCGCGCTCTCCGTCAGCAGCTCGCGCAACTGCTGGCTCGACAACGACACCCCGAGGCGCTGCGCCTCTTCGAAAAGCAAAGCGACAACGCCCGCCACCGCGGGCGCGGCCATGCTCGTCCCCGACTTGACCGTCGTTTGATCTCCCGTCCGAGAGTACGCCGCAACCACCGCCTCGCCCGGCGCCGAAACCTCCGGCTTCGGCCGGCCGTCCCGCGTCGGACCCGCCGCCGAAAAACTCGAGAGTTCACATCCCGGGACATGCGCGTCGTAGCTGCCGACAACGATCGTTTCGCGGCCGCACGCGATGGAACCGACGACATGTGTCGGCGTCCCCGTCACAAAGCTCGCTTGCCCGTAATCGTTCCGCTCGATCCAGGCATGAAACGAAACGGGTGTTGCGCTGCGAGAATGCAAACGCACGGTCCAGATGCCGGGCGGCACGCCGCCGGCCAGATAAACCCCAACCGTGTTGTCGCCGTTCGTGGGATGGCGCAGCTGGCTGTATAGGATAATCGGCAATTGCTCGTCCTGCATCAACGAGACGGTGACACCGGGCTCCGCGACACCGATGGATATGCCATCGGGGCCGAGCAATTCGAGCGCGATCCGATCGGTCGCGGGCAGCCACACCTCCAGTTCATTTCCATTCGGAGCCAAGAGCACTTGCCAGGGTAAATCCAAGCTGCCGTCGGGAGGAATCGTTCCCTGCGCGTGAATATCGTCCTCTTGCGCGTTACCGGCGGAGATCACGACGCAGCGATTCGGTTTTTCCGTGACGAGAGCATCGATCGCCTGCTCGAACAGCGTGGTGCCGTCGTGCGGTCCGCCATTGGTGTCGAGGCTCAAGTTCACGACGCAGGGCTTGTCGCCCGCGAATGCGAAAACGAATTTGACGGCTTCCAGCAACTGCACCGAATCGCCGAACGACTGGCCCACGGAAGCGGGCCCGCTCCAGGCGATATCGGTGGCGGAAACATCGACGAAAACGATTTCGGCTTCGGGGGCGCAGCCGGCAACGCCCGACCCGCTTCCATTGCCCGCGGCAATGTCGGCCACATGCGTCCCATGCGTGCCTTGGTTGTACATCGTGTCTTCTGCCGGCGCGTAACCCAACGCGGCATAGGCATCGGTCGTGCCCAACGCCGCGTCGATTTGCTCGCGCGAATAAAAGCGGCCGTACCGCACCGGGCCTTCGTTCGTCGGATCGTTTTGATTCCAAATCGCCGCGAAACGGGTCTTGCCATCGGCCGTTCGGAAATTGCGATGCGCGACGTCGGCATCGTTGTCGATGATGCCGATCACCACGCCCGCTCCGCCGCGCGCCGGCGCCATCAACGGCTGGTCCGGTCGGATGCCCGTCTCCGAAGTCGTCTTGTTCAACGCGGATCGCACATTGCGCGCCGCATCGAGACTGATCACGCCAGGCCGGCGCCGCACCGCCGGGAGCTGCGCCGCCCGCACGCGCCCCGTCACGACGACGCTGCCATCGGGCAAGGTGGCGATCCATGCCGCGCTCCGCACCTCCGGGATCTGCTGCCAAGCCTGCACGCTCTTTGCCCGCCCGATGACGGAAATCTGAGTGGGGCCCGTCGACGCGGTGGGGGCATGGCCGACACCCATTCGCTCCCGCACCGCGGCGAGCTGCAGTCGCACGTCCAGGGTTGCGTCCAGCTTGACAGTGCTGGATTTGAGCTTGTCCAACCGCACGGTTTTGACGGGCGGCAAAACCGCCTCGCCGAGCATGGGTGGTTTCAGCTGCAGCGGCGGGATGAAATGGGCGAACGGCGAGACAAACAGGTGCTCGACATACGACGTGTCGGGCGGCGGATCCGGCAGCCACCAATTCGCGTACGCCGGAACCGGACCGGCCATCTTGAAGAGCGCGTGAGGCGGTTTAGACGGCGATGAACCCTTGGAGTTGGAGTCGTCTGGCATGGCGAGTCAGCCGGTTGAGTGCTGGAATGGCGCGCGAAAAGGATCGGTTCGGCGGAAGCTCCCGTGGAATCAAGGCGCCACCTCGCCGACCGAGACCGCGGCGCTTTCCGCGCGTGGCGTCGCGTCGGCGGCGGAAAAATGCTCCGCGATCAGCGCGGCGGATTCCGTCGGACATTCGAGCAGGCAGAGATGACCGGCGGCGTTTAGATAGACGCGCCGAGCATCCCGCACCGCGCCGCGCACGAGCTCGGCGTTGCGTCGGAACACCGGCATGTCCTGCTCGCCGAGCAGGATCAGGGTGCGGGCGCGAATCTTGCGGAAGTCCGCCACGGCATGGCGATGTTGACACAAACGATGCATCGCATCGCCCGCGAGCTCCCGCCACGAATGCCGGTCGATGACGGCGCGCAGTCGGGCCGTCAGCGCCGCATGGCGCGAGGCGCCGCGAAAAATATCCGGCGGCGATTGCCACCAGAGTTCCGTCATCCACGCGCCCGCCCCTTTGGTTCGGTAGAGATCGATCAGCTCGATATTGCGTTGCTGCGCGGCCGGATCCTGCGCGCCGCCGCCGATCGCGGTCGATCCAAGCACCAGCGAGCGAAAACGCGCGGGAAACTGCAATGCGGTTTGCAGCGCGATCATGCTGCCGAACGAGATGCCGACCAGATGCTGGGCCTTCTCGGCGACGGCCACCTCGTGCACGATTCGCGCGAGCTCCGGCAGCGATCCGATCAAAGGCGTCGCCGCCGAACGCCCATGGCCGGGCAAATCGATGCCGACATGATTCCACGCTGGCAGCAATTCCCACAGTTCGTCCCAAATCGTCGCATCCATCGTGTAGCCGTGGAGCCATAGCACGGTCGGTCCCGGCCCCGCCCGACGATGAAGCGCGACGTCGCTCATGACGCGTAGGCCGGCGCTTTGCCGTGGGCGAATTGCGCGCAAAACTCCCGAAACCGCAGAATCACCCCGTCGTCGACGGTGTACTGGGGATTCGGGCAATCCAGCATGCGCTCCCAAATGAGCGCATCGGCCTCGATCCCCCCGCGGCTCTGTTTCAGCAAGTACTCGCAGAGCTCGGTCGGAGGCGGCGTGCGATCCGGGCCCGCCGGAATCGCGATGGAAAGGCGGATCGCGGTGTGCCCATCGGGGAAAGGCATGGCCGACGTGATGACCTGATACGGATGCGCCCCGCCCATCTGCGAAACGACGAGATGCGGGCTGAAGGCGCGGGCGACGAACGGGACGGCGATGGTGCCGTCGTTGCCCGTGGTGCGTTGCCAGCGCGATGCCGGGATTTGAAACACACCCGAGACCGCAAACGTCCCCGGCGTTTCCGGCAAGATCGTGAACTCGGGCTCGTTGCGGATCTTGTGCACCGGTTTGAAGTGCGAATTGTCGAAAGCGTTTTCGATCACCAGCGGCGCCGGCGCGCGCACGATCAGCTCGAAGCCGGGCACGATGAAATGATCCGCATCGATCGCCGCGATATGATCGGCGAACACGGTCGGATCGACCGGGCCGAAGCAGACAAACAGGCAGCCGCCCACGCAGACGCTCGTGATTTCCGGCACGGACATCTTGCCTTTCTCGCCGAGCTTGACCCGGCAACCGTGAAAGGCGCAGACGACATGGCGCTCCTCCAAGCAACCGCCGTAACCAAGATGCGCGCCGCGATGAGGACACGTCGCATCGAAGACTCGCACGCGGTCGTCGAGCCGCACCGCAATCAAGTGCCGCCCGGCGATCTGAAGGGGAGTAACCGGATGGGTGAGATCGCGCTCAAACGCCGCCTGATACCAGCCATTGTATTTCATCGGAGGTAAACTCGTCGGTTTTCACGATGCCTTTTCGCCGCAATCCGGCCAGCGCGTGGGCAAACGCGTCGTGGTCGATCGATGCACAACGACGGCGCAGGTCGTCCACTCCCGCCGGAGAATCGAGCTGACGCACCAGCGCCGATTCCACCGGCTCGAGCGCACAGGCTGGCCGGTAACGCCGGAAATGCGCGCGCGGCGGTTGGCCGCCCAGATCGACGGACGCCACCGCGCCGCTGACTCGGATCGTCGGTGCCCCGCGGGAATCGTCCGCCGCCGCGAGCCGCCAGCGCCTGGCCAGCCGGCGCCGCTCCTCGGCGGACTGCGGCAATTCCAAGCCTCCATTCGGATCGAGAATCAGCGTCGGCGCCGTCGCGCAAGCCGCGTCGTTCGCTTGGCCCCGCAGGATGCCGGCGGCCAATCGCCGCAGCTCCGTCCATTCCGCGCATTCGTAGTCGGGAGCGATCGCCTGCCGCGAACACAGCAGCGACCAGCCGGGGCCGATCGCGAGACCATCGATCCGGTCCGGCACGAGCTCCACCGCCACGTTTTCCGCGAACACGAAGCGTGGCGGCTCGGCCTCGCGGGCCGCCGGCGGCTCCGCCGCGGGATGAACTGCCGTCCACGCCGCGAGCAGTTCCCGCTCGAGCGCGGCGGCCAGGAGACGCGGCCGATCCGCCGGATCCCCGATGTCTCCTCGCAGCACGGAGGCTGCGGCGCGCGGCGCAATCGCTTCCGGCGCGGCACACGCGAGAAGATTCAGCGCGGCGAGCAGCCACCAGCGCAGCGCAGCCTCGCCGTCCGCTCGCGCCGCCGCCACCCGCGCTTGGCAGATCGGCCAGTACACGCGGTCGCTCTCCGAAGCGAGGTCCGCCACCGTATCGAATGCGCGGCGGTAGCAGGCTTCGCTCGCTTCCCACTCGCGGCGGCGCAGATGCAGGCGCGCGGTGTTGATCGAGTTCACGTAAACCAGCCGGTCGTCGGACGGCGTCAGCTTTTCGAGCTCGCGGCGGATTTCCAGCTCCAGCGCCAGCGCGGCGTCGATTTCACCCGTCTTGAAGCGGACGAGCGCCGTGATGTTTTGCAGGTACAACCGCTCGCGCGTATCCAACGTAGGCGGACACACCGTCGCCGCCGAGCGCAAATACGGCACGGCCTCGCCGGCCCGCCCGGACAACGCGAGCGCCCATCCCTTCACTTGCAGCAAGAAGAACGCGAGCGCCGCCGGCAGCGAGGGCGCCGGATCGGGGATGCGCGCCGCTTCCTCGAAGCGTTGCAGCGAAATCCGCATTCCCGCCGCTTGGCACGTGTACCCCGCCTTTTCGATGGGGTCGGTGCTGCAGGCCACGGCATGATCGATCAAGCGCAAGGCGACGCCAGCGCCGCCTTCCTGCAACCGATCCCACGCCGCGGCGGCGAGCACCCCGGGACGCACATGAATGTTGTGGCCGTGGAGATAGCCGTACGCCTGGAGCCACGAGTTCGCCGGGGCGGCCATGGCCAAGCTGTCGTGCCGGTGCCGACCCGCGCGCGCCGGAGCCGGCCGCGCGGCAAACGGCGCCACGGCGCAGCCGCCCGGCAATTCGATCCACCCGGCGTGTGCCTCGGCGACGGCGGCCACCGCCGGATCGGCGGGATCGAAAATACCCGGGACGAGCGCAACCGCAGCGGCGGGTGCAGCGGAGCTCGTTGCCACGACTTCCCACGCTACGCGCCAATCCGCAGGCACGATCGGCGTTTCTCCCGCCGCGCCTGCCACGCAGAACGCGTCGTCCGGCGGAAGATTTTGCGCCAAAAAACGCGCAAACAACGCGTTCTCCACCTCCCACCCACGATTGAAGCGCGGCAACAGAACGAGAAAATGCACCGGTCCGCGCTCGCGGGCGGCGGCGACGATGGCCCGCGTCCAGGCGAGCGCACGCCGGACATTCGCATCCCCCGCCGCCTCGGCATCGATGCCCGCGCCCACGATATCGGCATAGGCCCGGCTGAGCGGCTTCGCCCCGCCATAATCGTCCTCCGCCGGCGCCGGGCAGCCGAGCTGAGCGGCGAATTCTCGCGCGAGCTGATGCCCGCGCCAGCTGCCGAGCGAAAGATCGGAAACGATGACGGAGGCGCTGCCCCGGCGCCGCAAATGCGCGACCGCATCGGCGACTTCGGGGGCTTGCAGGCCCGTGACGCGCAGCTCGCCCGGGCGGCGCGTCAGATGAACCAAACGACCGCGGTCGTTCGTGTTCACGACATGCGGGGCGGGCCGCCGGCGGCCTCGCCCGGCTGGCCGAGCGCGACGAGATAAAGCGTCGACTGTTTCACGCCATCGAGCCCCAGGAATTCGTCGATCTGCCGATCGAAAAAGCCGCCGAGGTTGAAAACGGATTCTCCGAGCGACAGCCCGGCCAGATTGAGGTTCTGCGCCACGTGGCCGGCTTCGAGCAGCGTGAAACGATAGCCGCGGTCCTTGTACTTGAAGGTCACGCGTTCGAAGAGGCCGGTGATGAAAATCATCACCGACGCGTCCGACGCCAGCGCCTTCTGCACCAAGCCGGCGGAGATGCTGCGCGACTGATCCCCGGACTTCAGCAAGCGCACCTCGTGGCGCGCCGAGCTGTAGTGGTAGAGCCCGGGCTTGAGGCCCTCGACGTGAATCGAGTGGAAGTACAGCTCGAGCGGATACAGCGCGCCGGCCGACGGCACGGATCGGAACGGGCGCGGGAAAACCGTGTTCCCCTCGTTGCTGCGCGTCACGCCATACGCGTGGTAAAGGAGCGTCGCCAGGCTGTCGAGCGACAGGCGGCGCGGACGCAACCCGGGCGGCGTCGCACGACGCGCGGTCAGCTCATTCAAGTTGAGCGTCAGCGGGAGACGGGCTTCGGGCAGCGCCGTCGCCGGGCACGTCTCGTACGACAGCGAAGGTGTCATCTCCTGCATCCGCTGCTGCACGGTTTCCGTCGACACGCCCTGCTCGTACAGGCTCAGCTTCGAGTTCTCGTGAAAGATCTGCCACTGCAGCCCGTCGACGTCTTCGGGGAGGATGGTCGAATCCCAGACAGCGTTGTTCATAAAGCTCACGGGTAAGGATGCGGCGCAGGATTGTCGCCCTTCTCGCGGGTGATTCCGCGGTAGCCGAGGCGTTGCGGCACGGTCCAGAGACGCTCGCCGCCGAGGGCGCGCAGACGATAGCCCATGTGCAGCGGCTGAAAACCGGGGATCACGGCACGAACCACGCACAAGCCGAGCGGCTCGATATCGGAGGTCGTCAGGTCCGTCACCAGCACGCGATGTCCTACGGCGTCGATCCGGGAGACGAGGCCGTTCACCTCCTCCTCCGCGTCGCCGGTATCGAAGCTCTGCAGCTCCGAGAAGTCGCGGCGCTTGTCGGATTTGAAAAGGAAATCCGTGTAATGAGTGTGCGCGTGGTCGACGTAGAAATTCAAATGCGTCATCTGATCGGTGACGCAGGAGAATTCCGGCGGATCGGCGACCAGCCGGGGAGCGTGCGATTTAACCGTCTGGCAGTAGCGCGCGGTGTGCGCCAGCTCCTCGAGACTCTTGCGCACGGCGTCTTCCGCGCTCGGCGAGGCCGACGCGGCGAACACGAGCGCCGCCGCCGAAGGCAGCGAATTGCGCAGGACCGACAAGACGGTGGGCACGCCGTGGTCGAGCGTGAGATCGAACATGAAGACGGTCGCGCCTGTGGCCTCGAACCGTTGCACCAAGTCGTAGTTCTCCTCGCTGAGCGTCTCGATCCGAATCTGCGGCGGGGCGAGCATCGCTTGCCACGTGATGAGGACGGCATCGCGTTCGACGACTTCGCAAATGCCGGTGCGCACCGCGGCGGCGTAACCGATGTGGCACGCCAACCCCGTCGAAATCGGCTGGTCGATGGGTGTGTCGCCGGTGCCCGCGTAATAGCTGTAGGGCATATACACCCGCGCCGCCGGCACGTGGACCGACGCTTTCGTCTTCAAGTCGACGGCTGCCGTCCAACGCACCGGCGAGCTGCGTTCGAACGGCACCCATGGGAAACCGGGCGACTCGTACTGCGCGGGCGAGTAGAGCGCGAACTCCTCGGGCGCGACGCAGTCGAACGGCGCCTGCTCGTACGAGAACAACGGCAAGCCCTCGATATTGTAGATCGCCGAACAATAACGCTCGATCGCCTCGCCGATCGCCTTGGCCGCGGCCCGCTCGCGCGTCACCGCGGCGCCGCCCGTGTCCGCGAAATTCTTCTGTCGCACGAAGGCGGCCGTATTCGCCGCTTCGCCGCGGTAATGGAAGAACGCCGGCCCGCCGGCGTCGCGCTCCACCGGCTCGACGTAGCGGATCACGCCGGTCTTCTTGTCGATCAGCGACGCGGCGATCGTCGCGAGCTGGCTGAAATCGGTTCGCTGTTTCATGCGACCGGCTTCACCGCGGGGATGAACGAACGCTTGTCGAGCGAGACGGCGGGCGAGCTGTGGCGGCTGCCGCACACCGTGCACGTCGGCACGCGAAGCACTTTGCGCACCTTCAACTCCGGCACGACGAGATTCACGTCGATCAGGTGTCCGACGCGCCACGAGAGCAACCGGCCGCCAAGGAACTTGATGACCTCCATCGCCGCCAGGTCGCCCAGCACCGCCGCCATCGAGGGATGGAAGCCCGCCGTCGCCTGCAGTTGCGCCGCCTGATATTCGGTGTGCCGGTCGTCGGCGGGATTCGTGAGATTCGAGTTCTGGCGGGCGCGCAAGCACTCGTAGCAGGGCGTCTCCCCCGGCACGACGAACGGACCGATTTCGCCCTGCATGTCCCGCAACACGACGGGCAAAAACATCAGGTGGTTCGCGACGGCGAACTCGTTCCATTGCCGCAAATCGTGCGCTCCGCCGAGGTCGGACGTCGCGATGACCACATCGGGCAATCCGTTCTCCTCGAGCCCGGCGCCCCATTGCTCATACGACAACACGCCGCCGCGGCCCGTGAATTCCTCGACGCCGCACGGGGTTTCGGGATCGGCCCACAGGCGTTGATTGCGCAACACCGGGAAATCGATGATGGTGATTTCCTTCAGGTCGGAGGCCGCGAGCGCCCGCACCAAGTGCTGCGAAATGTAGTTCACGCCGATGACCGCCACGCGCTTCTCGTTGAGGCGCGCGCTGACGGCCGAACGATCCGTGCCGAGGTCCCAATAGAAAATATCCAGATGCGACTCGAGATGCGGCGTCGCGCCGGGCGCGTCCGTCGCAGCGATCAGAATGCGACGTTCGACCAATTTTTTCACGAGCTGCTCGACCGGCGCGCGAAACTCGGCGGGAAAGAGCCCGCAGGCGTCCTCGATCGTGCGCGGCTCCTGCGTAAAGGCGGCGAGAATCGCGTTCACGACCGGACGCGCCTCCTTGCCCATGACCTTGAATTCAGTGCAGCCGCGTTTCAGGACGACGCCCTCGGGGTGATCGACGACTTGGACGGGCACGGCGCGCAATGCGGCAGGTTTCTTTCCGTTCAATTCCAGCTTCATAAGCGGACGATGAGTTGTAATCCGGTGAAAATGCGAGACCTGAGGCCGTCTTAAACGGCAACCGCCTGCGAGCCGCGCACCAGCGAGGGCTGGCCGCGCGAATAGTCGCGATCGCGATGCAGCGAATAGGCGCCCTTGAATTTCCGAAACAGGTCGCGATATTCGCGCCGAAATTCCTCTTTGGGCAGGCGGGTCGCCGTGACGGCGTGCTGCGTGTCGAACAAATCCCAGTTCGGGCGGCCGTTCGGCTGCCGCTCGATGACGTGATCGAAGTTCTTGAGCAGATCGGTTCCCGGCAGCGGGGTGAGAACCGTGAAGGAGGGATACGCGATTTTGTGATGCTCGACGAAGCGCTCGATCTCCCGAAAATCCTGCCGCGTGTAATTCGTGTTCACGACGAACTGCGCGAGCACCTCGACGCCGATTTCCGCCGCGGTGCGCAATCCGGCTTCGATCTGCGAGAGCTGAAGCCGCTTGTTGTACTCCGCCAGATCCTTCTTGGAGATGGCGTCGACGCCGATAAACAGCCGCTCCAACCCGATCTGCCGCCACGCCGCGACGACCTCGCGCTGCCGCAGCAGCGTGTCGATCCGGCAATACGCGAAAAAGCGCCGGTAAATCCCGGCATCCTTCAAGGCCGCCGCCAGGCGCGCCATGCGCGCGCCGTTGATGAACGCCTCGTCGTCGACGAGAAAAACGAACTCCTCTTTGATGGTCGCGAGTTCCTCGACCACGGCGTCGATCTCGCGCATCAAATACCGGCCTTCCATCAACTGCCACAGAGAGCAAAAGGAACAGCGGTACGGGCAGCCCACCGAGGTGCGCACGAGCGCCACCGGTTTCATCCAATCGATGAAATACGACGCACGATCGCCTGCGGTGATCGACCGGTCGGGGACCGGGAGCGCGTCCACCACCAAGGGCGGCGCATCGCCGCCAAAGACAAATTTGCCCTCGACCCGGGACCATAGACCCGGAATGCCCGTGGGCGCCGCTCCGTCCGACAACCGCCGCGACAGCTCGACCAGCGGCCGAACGCCATCGCCGGTCACCACGAAGTCGACTTGGTCTTCGAAAAAATCCTCCGGCAAGAATGCCGCGTGATGGCCGCCGGCGATCGTCCAGCAACTCGGCCGCTTCGCCTTCACGCGGGCAAACACCGCGAGCACGGCGCGAACATGCATCGAAAACGCGGTCGCCCCGACGAGATCGGGCTCGAATTCCGCCAAGGTCGAATCCAAGGCATCGGGGTTCAACCGCAGATCCAACAGCCGCACCTGATCCCCGATTTTTTTCACCGCCGCGGCCAGGTATTCCAGAGCCAGCGGCTCCGCGGTCGCGCCCAAATCTCCGCCCCACTCCGGGTCCGTTTGAGCCTTGGGGTAGATCAAAAGTATTTTCACGCGATGACCAATGGTTATTCGGACGTGGGGACAACGAAGCGTTGGCGCGGAAAATACCACGCCAACGCCTCAACTCGATCGGCCGGTTGAACGGGCGCGCCGCAGCGCGCCAACGCTAGCCGTTCGAACGCTAAACTCAGGCCACCGCGGCGACCGGCTCCAATACGGCGGTCGCACAGCAGCACGGGCAGCAGCAGCAATTGATGTCGCCCGCCGCGGCGATGCCGCCGACTTTCGAACCTTGCGTAAACGCGGTCTGGATGCTCTTGAGGTCCGCCGTGGTCAACGCGGCGGTCGCCGCGTTATGGCCGCCCATCTGCAGGGTGATGAGATCCGATTTGGTCAACGCCTTGACCTCCGGGCTGAGATTGGCCGCCGCCTGGGGCGTCAGCATGTTCGTGATCGGGGTCGACATGGGCATCGACTTGACCGCCAGTTTGACCGCGGTGTTCGCGGCGAGTCCGATGTGGGTGGGCAATGGCATACTATATGTGGGTTAGTGCGCCCGGAGGTAAATCCTTCGAAACGCTAGGTTATTATTAATCCAGGCCGAATCAGGAGCGGGACCGTTGCAGAGGAAACACCGCTTGAAAAGAACGCTGAATACTTAAATTTAAGTCCCAAGTACGTTTGCTTATATCGTCGCGACGCCGATCCGGCCTCAAGCGCTACTCGTCGCGGGCTAATATAAACCCGCGTCTCGCGTCCGCTCGTGACTGGCTTGCGCCGCGACGAACGCCGCCCACGCCGCGACGATTCCATCCTCGAGCGCATCCGCCTCGTCGGCTCCGGCGGAGCGGCAGCCGTGCGCGTCGAGATGCGCGACGGTGCGCCGCACGCCTTCGACAAACGGGACCGCGCAACGAAACCCCAGATCGCGCTCGGCCGCACGAACGTCGAAAATCCCGGGATACTGGAAAAATTCGATCGCGGCCAAAGCCGCCGTCGGCGCCCAAATGGCCAGCAGTTCCGACGGTATATGCACGAGCCTCGGCGGCGGGGCGGCCAGCGCGCGCGCGACACATCGATGATATTGATCGCGCGTCATCCATTCGTCGCTGGCGATATTATATACCTTGCCGATCGCCGCGTCGGAGGTCGCTGCCGCCACGAACGCACCCGCGACGTCGTCGACGTGCGCCGCGGACCAGAGTGCGGCCCCGTCGCCGGGCACGACGATGGCGCGTCCCTTCCGGATCCGAGCGAGATAATTGGCGCCCCAGCCGAACGTATGGACGATCGTGCCGCCTTCCCCATAGGTCTGCGACAAACGCAGCGTCGTCACCGGCAGGTCGCCCGCCGCGTGCGCTTCACGCAACACCGTTTCGCACTCCGTTTTAGCCTGGCCATACCGTCCCGTTGGCCGGAGCGGCTCCGACTCCACGATCGGATAACGATCGGCCGACCCGCCGTAGACGGCCACGGAACTGCACAAGAGATAGCGCGTGGTTCCGCCGCGAAACGCGCGAATCGCGCTGCGCGCATCGGCCGCCGAATACGCGAGCATATCGATCACGCAATCGAAGCGCCCGGCCGCCCGAATCTTCGCCTCGAACTCCCGGTGATCGCGGCGGTCGCCATGAATCCAGCGCGGTGCCGCGGGCAAGCGCGCGGGCGTGCGTCCGCGCACGAAAATGGCCACCTCGTGCCCTTCTCGCATGAGCCGGGCGGCGACCGCGGTCCCGATCAAACCCGTTCCTCCGATGACCAGCGCACGCATGCGGCTAGCGACGCCGGGCCTCGCGAGGCGGGGATCTCATTTCACGAAGACAAAGCCGTGCTCGATCGCATACGCGATCAGCTTCGGCGTACCGCGGATCTGGAGCTTGCGCATGATCTTGCTGCGATGGGTCTGCGCGGTGCAGGGCGAGATCGCGCATTCGCGGGCGATCTCCGCGTCGTCGAGCCCTTTGGCGATCAAGCCCAGCACCTCGTGCTCCGTCGGAGACAGCACCTTGGCGAACGAACGCGCGTCGAGTTGCCGCGCCCGCCGGGCATTGCGGAACGATTCGGAAAAATAGGTCTTCCCCACGGCCAACGCCTGCAGCGCGCGGCGCAGGACGTCCACGCTGCCCGAGCTCTTGTCGACAAACCCTCGAATCGCCAATTGCTCCAATCTGAACACGGTATATTGATTATCGTAGCTCGAAAGCACCAACACGGCCGTTTGCGGTGACGTATTGCGCACTTCATCCGCCACTCGAAACCCGTCCCATTCCTCCAACGACAAATCGAGAATCAAAATATCCGGCTTGAGGCGCGCGACCATCTCGGCGGCCACCGCGCCGGAACTCGTTTGACCTATGACTTTATAGCCAAATTCGCGTTCACAGACCTGGCAAATGGTCTCGCGAAAGAGGAGCTGATCTTCGGCGATGACAATACGCATATGAGCAGGGGTGGTCTGGAAATGGTCTCAAGCCACGCAGCGGCCGATCCCGAAACCGCGGTATGCCTTTACGGGGGCCGGGGCGCTTGTCGATGCATTCCTGTGTCATCCAAAGCATTTATAATGCCCGGTTTTGCATTTTCTTCCGGCGCGCGCAGGATCTCGAGATGGACCTGACCGCGCTGCACAAGCTGGCCGCCTTCGACGCCACGTTGCGGACGATCGACGGCGCGACTCGGCTGGCGGTCATCGTCAAGGTCACGGAAGCGGGTTATCGCCCGTCCAGCGCGGTCGTGCGGACCGAAATCAGTTCGCTCCTCTTCACGGCCGATATTCTCGCCGCGAAATTACCTCAGCTCGACGCCGATCCCAAAGTGGCGGCGATATCGATCGGCTGTCATGCGCCCCGTATCGCGGGGCTGGATTCGGAGTAGCCGCAGGTACCCGACCGGGAATGCCACCGAATCCCCGCTGCCGTGTCATTGGGCCAACGTGAATTCACGGATCGGCCAGAATCAAAACGTGACAACGGTGAGGTGGGCGCTAGGCTTTGCCCTCCCCCCACACCACCCGTCGGCGCACCATGACTGCGTCCAGGGCGTTTAACGATTCATTCGATGCCGGTATCGCTGCCCAGTGACCAAGACTTGGAGGTGATCGTACGCACCTTGCCGGCGGCGCCGCGAATTCTGGCGGAACTCGCCCCGCGACTCCAAGCGCTCGATGCCGATGTGCCGGACATAACCCAGGTGTTGCGGCGCGACTCGGGCCTGACCGCACGGCTCATCGACATGGCAAACAGCGCGGCGTACATGGGCTTCGATCCGGCGACTTCGATCGAAGACGCGGTTGCTCGCATCGGGTTTCGGGAAACGTATCGGATCGTCGGCGCCGTGGCCTCGACGCAAATCGCCGACGAACGCTTGGCCTATTATGGCGTCCAGCCCCGCCGATTGCGCGAGAACTCGCTCTTCTGCGCCTTGATGATGGAGGAGTTGGCCGATGTGGCGTTCATGGATGCGGCCACCGGCTACACCGTCGGTTTGCTCCGCTCGATCGGCAAGGTCGTGCTCGATCGCTTGGCGCGGCGCCATGCACGGATCACGCCGTTCGATCCCATGCGCCAACCATTGCTCAGCTGGGAACGGTTGCACTGGGGCTGCACGAATGCCGATATTGCGGCCCACGTGCTCGAGTTCTGGGGATTTCCGGACGAAGCCGTCGAGACGGTACGAACGCATTATCTGCCGAGCACCGACGCGCCGCGCAACGCTCACCTCCTTAATCTCGCGGCCGGCGCGGCCGAATTGCGCGGCTTCGGTCTCCCGGCCGAACAACGCTACTGGCGGTTGACGGGCGCAGGCCTCGAAAGCGCCCGGATCGACGAAGCCCGCCTCAATTGGGCGTCGGAGCGTGCGTACACGACGTTGTCGCACATCTCCGTGGCCTTCGCGTAAGCACCGTCCACGACGACGTGGAGATGGGTGCCGGGCCTTCGATGGAAGTCGCACCGGCTTCCACACTGTCCCTTCACGCCGGCAGCCCCGGACGCGTCAAGCGACGCAGTTCTTTTCGCCTTCTTCGTCTTCTTGGGCCTCGCGCCCAATCATGTGCGTTTCCACGACGCTGCCGATCCGCAGCCACTCGTCGTAGCTGAGAAAACTCGTGGCCCCGGCGGCGAGCGCCGCCTTCTCGCGATCCATTCCGGAGACCATCACGATCGGCACCACCGGATCGACTTCGCGCAGACGTCGGACGAGTTCGGCACCTGGCGTTTCGAACGTGCGATGCGTGATGATGCAGGCGAGATCCTGCGTGCGCGCCATTTGCACGGCTTGATCGGCATCCTCGCATTCGCGAATCACGGCCCGCGGAAATTTGCGCACGAGCGTTTTGACCAAAAGAAACCGGCTCTCTCGTTGAAAATCGACGACGAGGAAGATCGGTCCGGCTACGTTTTGGGACTTCACGCGACGGACCGACAGTACTCCGCCCTTTCCGTTTCCATCAGTAGGTACAGACCCCCCACATTTAAAATCCAGCGGGGCCTGCACCTCATGGCCTCAAGCAACCCCGTGGAGCACGCGGCTGCGCTTTAGGAGCGGCTCCGCCCGGGGCGCCACTTGTTGCCACAACGAGAACGCAACTTCGTAGTCTTCATGGTCAGCGATTTCCGCCCGCGCGATCTCGGCGAGCCATCCCACACATTTGTCGCGCCGATAGAACTCAAC
Source organism: uncultured Opitutus sp. (assembly GCA_966252355.1). Lineage (GTDB taxonomy): Bacteria > Verrucomicrobiota > Verrucomicrobiia > Opitutales > Opitutaceae > ER46. The sequence goes on from CBINOT010000041.1 coordinate 19,018, forward strand.
GCCTGCGCCGTCGACGAGTTCGGCCCGGTCGAATTCCAAGACATGTCCATCGTCTTCACGGTCGCCGTGCGCGGTGAACCAAAACAAGTGGTTCGCATCGATCCAACGCAGGTCGCCCACCAGAAAATCGTGGGCCGGGCTGTTCCAAACGCGCAGCACCGCCCCGCCTGAGGCGAGTTGTTCGGTCGCAGTTTCCAGGGTGCTCATAGGCATGATCCTTCACTTTGCTTTGCTGCGAATCGCACCCGGATGGTTCGCGGCTTTGCCTCTTGGTTGACGCCGGAAAGCGAAGCTCTCCGACAAAGATTGTTTGAGTAGTTCGCCCGCCCGACAGGCCACTGCGACGGGAGTTCCCGCGGGGGGCAGGCCGCCGGCTGACATAATTGTCAGATGCGGCTCCGAATTCCTCGCGCGGTCGCGATTAATCGGACAACGCGACGCCGGCGCGACCCATGGCGCGGCGACTGCGCGTAGCGGCGACCGCGGCGAGCACTTCGCGTTCGAGCACATCGGGATCGACGGGTTTCGGAATCGTCGAAAAGGCGCCGAGCCCGATGGCGGATTCACGCGTGTCATCGCCGTAGGCCGTCCAAATGATCACCGCCAAATCTTCATCGATCGCGTGCAAATCTCGCAGCAGTTTGCCGCCGGCACTCTCGGCGGGCATCGCGCCCGCAACTTGACCCGGCTGCGGCATGCTCCAATCGATCACGGCACAATCGAATTCCTGCTCCTGGGCGGCGGCGAGCGCGCGCAACGGCGCATCGGTCAGCACGACCCGGCATTTATCGTGCAACATCATGCGCAACGACAGCCGCGGCCCTGCATCGTCATCGCATACCAAAAGAAGGGGCCTTGAAGTGGAATCCATCCGGCGCCAAGGTAGTTTTACCCTTCTACGATGCAAGCATCTCTGATGCAGACGTATCTGATCCTGTCCGCCGGCGCCAACGTCTGCGTGGCGGGTTATCTCAGCGTCTGGCACATCCGCACGCGGCCGCATGTCGCCACGAAATTATATTTTGGCGCGCTGTGCGGTGCCGTCGCTTTGTGGTCGGTCTTTTACCTCGGGTGGCAGCTCGCGAAGGATCGGGAAACCGCGTTGTTGCTGTGCCGCTTGCTGCTCGTTCCGGCCGGTTTTATCGGCCCTCTTTTTTATCACCACATCACCTTGTTGGTGGATCGGACGCCGCGCCGCATCACCTTATATAGCATCTATTCGCTCGCGGTATTGAATGCGGTCCTCTGCGTGACCGGCTATTCGGTGTCCGATGTCGCGCCGCTGTTCGAGTTGCGGTACTGGCCCCGCGCGGGCGACGGGTTTGTCGTTTTTCTCGCGTCGTACTCGTTGCTGGTGGTGGGCTGCATTCTCGGTTTACGCGCGGCGAAAAGCACGGTGGGGTACCGCGCCGAATCGATCCGGCTACACTGCCTGATCACGCTCGCCGGCGTCGCCGGAGGATTCACCAATCTGCCGGGCTGGCTCGGCATCACGTTTCCGCCATTGGGCAACGCGTTGGTCTCGCTCTACCTCATCGGCTCCTCGTATTCCGGCCACGGCGCGCTGTCGGGCCGCCGCAACGATCACGAAACGCCCTACGCTCGCGGCCTGCTGATCACCCTCGGACTCTGCGGCCTCGCCGCGGCGCTGACGATCGTGAGCATCGGCACGCTCCATTTGAGCGGCGGAGGACCGCGCTCATCGAGCGCTTGGCTGGTGATCTTCGGCTACCATGGGCTGCTCGTGTTGGTATGCTATATGGTCATTCCGCGGGTCGTGGATTTCGAGTCGCGGATCTGGCAATTCCTGCGGCCGAGCGACTCCGATATCGTGCGCGCGCTGACCAAACTCGAAGCGGTTCTGCCGACGTGCCGCCGCGAGGATGCCGGCAACCTCATCGTGCGTGAGCTGCAAAGTGCGCTGAACGCCGGCGCGATGGCGCTCTATCTGATCTCCGAAGCCGATGAACTGCGGTTGGCCGCGACGATCAGCCGCGACGACACGACCCTGCCCGCTCTCCTGCCGGAGGACAGCGTGCTCGTGAGGGAATGCGCCGCTCACGGCGGCACGAGCGTGACGTTGCGTTGGGTCGACTTCGGCGCCGACCACGAATGGACGAGCCGCTGGCAAATCGCGATTCCGGTCGTCGCCGATCGCGCCGTGACGCTGCTGCTGCTGCTCGACGGGCTGTCGTCGCTCGCTTCGCCGGTTCTCGGCGAGCTCGAGCTCGCTCTCTTGCGGATCCACAACGTCATTCAGACCCGGCGGTTCGCGGCGCAAATCGCACGCCAAGATTCGCTTCTCACCCTCGGCCATCTCGCCGCGGGCATTGCCCACGAGGTCAGGAATCCGCTCACGTCGATCAAGACCTACGTCGAGCTTGCGCACCGCGGCAATCTGCGCGGCGAGGACGAGCCCGCGCTATACAACGAGGTCCATGCGGGAATGGAACGCATGCTCGGCGCGATCGAAGCGGTTTCGGCTTACGCGGATAACCGCAGCAGTCACCGCACCGATGTTTCGCTCCGCGACGTCGTCGAGCAGACGATCGCCATGTGCGGCGCCGAGACGCGGCGCGCGGCGGTCCGCGTGAACAATGCCGTGCCGGAACACCTCAAGGTGTGGGCTAATCGCCGCGAGCTCTTGCAGATCTTCGCGAATCTCCTCACCAACGCCGCCGAAGCGATGGCCCCGCATGGCGGCGGCGAAATCACGGTGGACGCGGAGCCGCTGCCTTCGCGGCGGCTCGTACGCGTGCGCGTGATCGACACCGGGCCGGGCTTGCCGGAATCGGTGGCGGCGCGCCTGGGACAACCGTTCACCACGACGAAAACCGCGCGTTTCGAACCTGGCCGAAAAAGCGGTTATGGTCTCGGGCTTAGCATCGTGATGGATCGAATCGTCGCGCATGGCGGCACGCTCACGTACCAAGCCCCGGCCTTTGTTTTCACGCTGCCGATTAGCCAACCGGCGCCGGACACGCTATCCAAGCCGCCATTGGCGACAGTGGAGCGAATCGGCTGAGCCTGAAGTGACGGTCCGCCACCGAGGCCCTTACATTTCTGGCCGCTCCTGAAGGCTACGGCCCCAGGAAGCGCGGCGTGCGCTAGCTCCGGCGGAAAGGCGCGTCCGTCGCAACGGGCAATTCCGCCGGATTGACGCCCAGGCGTTCAAGTTCCGCCGTGAGGACGATTGCCGTTCGCCAATTGTTCACCAAATGGGCCAGCGAACACACCCGATCGAAATCGTCCGGCTCTTCCGCGCGCGTGCCAAGCCGGCCCTGCCGCTGGCGCAGTTCCGTCATAGCCGTGTTCACCGACGATTCGTTCATTCGCCCGATGATCAAAGAACGCGGCGCGCTTCGTCGAAACATAAATGAACGAAAGCTCAGTTTATCGTTATGCCGCGCTTGCCTCGCGATCGGACGCCCGTGCCGTTTTGCACCGTCGGACCACGAGCCCGCCGTCGGCGTTGGCAGGCTTCGGATTTGGATGGGCCCGCCTTCGCGGTTGTCGCGGTTGGCCGGTTTCCGGCGCGGGCTGGGCCCGCTTCGGCGTGGCACGTTTCCGATTCGGAAACCTGGAGGCGCGGGTCGGAATCGAACCGACGCATAGAGGTTTTGCAGACCTCGGCCTTACCACTTGGCTACCGCGCCGTACCTCAAGAGCGGCGGACGTTGCAGGAAAAGGATTCCCCGCGCAAGCCGCGAAATTCGGCGGGCAACTCGCCGACGTTTTCGATGGGTCGAGCCCATTCGCCGGAGGGACGGCGCAACCCTCCTTGGTCCATAACCCCTGGCTACCTTGGCCGATCAAGCGGCCGGCCATGCGCAAAAAAAGAGGCCGTCATGCGACGGCCTCCGTTCTGCGCTGCCGGCATCCGCCGTCAGGTCTTCATGATGTGTCGACCTGCGGGACGCTTGGCGACGGGGCCCTTGCCGCCGGCCTTCTTCGCGGGCCGATTCTTTGCCGCGGTCAACCGAGCGCCTCTGCTTTTTGCCATCGTAGATTTCCTCGTTGATGCGCAAGCGGATCAGTTGGCGGTGGCGAATAGCACCTCGACCCGACGGTCACGGCGCGTCTGCGCGTCACCGAACGTCCCGGTCTTGATGCGGTGGGCAGGCACACCGGCATCGATCAACGCGGTGCGAACCGCATTCACCCGGCGATCGGCCAACCCGCTATCGTGGCGGTCGGAGCCGCGAGCATCCATCGTGCCGTCAATTCCGAGTTGGAGCGACGGATTCGCTTTCATGTAGGCGGCGATATTCGCGCTCTTTCCTGAATCGGAATTTTGGATGCGCGCATCGTCATAAGCGAAATTGAAGTCCTGATAGGACGTCCATTGGCCGACGATTCCCGCAACGCCCCGCGTTCCGGTGGCACCATCGGCTCCCGGTGCGCCCGCGGCGCCGGTGTAGCCACTTTGGCCCGCGACTCCCGCGGTCGTGCGACCTTGCGACCCGTCGGCACCGGTGCTGCCCACTGCGCCCGTCTGACCGGTACGGCCGGCTTCACCCGCCGGTCCGTAAAGGGTGCTGCCTTGTGCGCCCGTGGCGCCGACTTCACCGCGCGCACCAGCCGGCCCCGTGGCACCGTTCGCGCCCGTGTAACCGAGCGTGCTTTCGCCTTGGACACCGGTCGCGCCGACGGCGCCTTGCGCACCCATTGCACCCGCGGCACCCGCCATGCCGGAAGGACCGCGGCGGACGTCGCCGGAAGGACCTTGCGAGCCCGTGTAACCCCGCTCGCCCGTGGCGCCGGGGGCGCCCATCGCACCGCGATCGCCCTGCAGCGCGAGACCTGGGGCGCCACGCGCACCGGCTTCACCCTGCGCGCCGGTTGCACCGGTCGGGCCATCAGGACCGCGAGGCCCGACGAGACTCGCAGACGAAGTTTGCATGGCAGGATGAGAAGCGCAGCCGCCGACTAGCATCGCGATAAGCACGATCGAGATTAATTCACGTTTCATAGTTATATGCTCAAGGCCGCGGGTCGCCGTCTGGATTGGCATTTGATTCTCGCAGGCTGCGAGGGACATTGCCGACGACCGTCGATCCTTGAGTCGCTACCCTACACGAAGCGCGCTCCAGTCTCTATTAGGTGAAACCCGGTCGGCACGGCCTCGAGCGCTTGCGTCTTCGGACCGCCGTGATCGCCTGGATCGGAGCTCCGTCTTGGGTTCCTATGCGGGCCTCGGTCGACCGAAAACAAGCCGCCCGATCCCGGCAAGGCCGGAATCGGGCGGAGTTATTGGCCAAGGTTGAAAGGCCGAAGCTAGAAACTATTCGGGCCTGGCGTATCGTCAGTGAGAAGATCCCAACCGACAAGGGCGGTCAAAGCGGCCAGCGTAATGACGGTGAGGAGCATGTTAGAGCGAGCTTGGACGGCGGCATAGGCTGACGATGCCGAGAACTGCCGCGACCACGCCCGCGAGCAGGAGCCAAATGGTCTTGTCCGTCGGCGAATTGGTAAAGAAGCGGGAGATTCTCGAGGCGACGGAATCCGAGGCCTGGATACCGTAGCCAATCAAGATGACGCCGCCGACGAGGAGAACGAGTGAAAGTAATCGATTCATAGGTGTTGGCCGGAAAAGGAATCACGCGTGGCGCTTCTTCCTCCGCTCGGCGATTTGCGCGTTCAGACTCGCCGGCCGCGAGCCAGCGAAATGACCGTAAGGACGAGGAACACGACGAAGAGGACTTTGGCGATGGAAGCGGCAGTGCCCGCGACCACCCCGAAGCCGAGCACGCCGGCCACAATGGCAACGAGAAGGAAGATAAGAGCGTAATATAGCATGGAAGTATTATTGAAGGGGAACGGTTCAGCTCTTCACGATCATGTCATTGGTGACCGATTTCACGCCGCGCACGTCTTGCGCGAGTTTCGTGACCAACGATTTTTCGGCGGCGGAGCCGGCTTCGCCGGTGATGGAAATCTTGCCGTCGGTGGTAACCAACTTGGTCTTGACTGCGCTCGTACCCTTGTGCCGCAACAGCGCAAACTTGACCTGGCTGGTGATCGACGCGTCATCGATGCTCTCGCCAACGGTTTCGCCCTTGGTCGGCTCGGACTTGACGACGAGATTGTTGACCACCGATTTCACCCCATCGATTTCCGCGGCGTAGACGCCCGTCAGTTCTTTCTGGGCCGAATTTTCCACCGTGCCATTGAGGGTGACGACTCCGTCATGGGCGGCGACCATGGTGCTGGCAGCGCTCACATTGCTTTTGACCAGCAGGCTGCCGCGAACCTTCCACGCGATCCAGCCGTCGGAGTGTTCGGGATAGGCCGGCGTGACGTCGATGTCGTTTTTGACGCGGGAAACACCCGGCAGGTTCTCGACCGTCGCTTCCGCGAGTGCCTTATCGTCCTTGTCTTGGACCGTGCCCGTAAGCGTCACCACGCCGTCGTGCGCCTTCACCTTCACGTGATTCTCGAGCACCGTGCGATAATTGTAAGAGGCCTGCGCGGCAGCCTCGATTTTACGATCCTCCGCGGACGACGCGAAAAGAGCGATGGGCGCAGCGATAAATACTAACAGGGCGATGAGATTCTTTGTTTTCATATTGGACAACCGCAGCATATGCGGGTGGCGCGACGATCGATATACGGACTTACCCGGCTCGCGATCGACGGCCTCGTCCGCCCATATCGGAAGTGCGAGCGCGGGAGAACCGCTTTCGCCGCACGGAGCAGGACTGGGCCCGCCCTTACAATCGCGGACACAAAAAAGGCCTCGCGCTGCCGCGAGGCCCTTTCGACCGGCCATGAAACCCTTACTGAGCGTCGTAGATTTCGACGAGGGCAACACCCGTCGTATTATTCGCACCGGTGACCTGCACCGTGTAGTTGCCGGGCTGCAAGGTGAGGAGCAGCGCCGCGTCTTTGCTGCCCGCGGGCAGCGAGAAGGCACCCACCCGCGCCGACGCGTCGCTGATCTGCGTCGCCGTGCCGGTCGTGTTTACTTCCCAATTGTCGTTGCTGGCGATGAGGGTCGCTCCCGAAAAGACCCCGATCCGAGGATCGACGAGGATGCCACCGACGCCAAAGTTGGAAAGCGCCGGGCCGACGCCGCGGATCAAAACGGTCTTCGACGTGTTCCCGCCGATGACAAAGCCGGCGATGAGCACGCCTTCGCCTAATGTGACATTCATTCGCGCCGACACGTTGATGAGCCGCGAGGTCGTCGCGGTATCCGTATCGTAGATTTCGGTCAGGGCCACGCCCGTGGTGCCAGTGGGGCGAACGAGGCTGGTGGTATGCGCACCATCGTTGAAGAGCGCGAGGAGAGCGGCGTCCTTGCTGCCGGCGATCAAGGCAAATGCACCGACGCGAGCGGCGACGGTCGCCACTTGCCCATTGTCGGGTTGGCCGACGGACGTCGTTTGCCAATCGTCGTTGATCGCGATGGTGCTGCCGCCGTTGAACAAGGACAGCAACGGGTCGGCCAGAACGTTCGCGACGCCGTAGGCTGCTAGACCCGGGCCGATACCGCGGACAAGGAGATTCTTGCCGTTGCCCGAGACGACGAAGCCCATGATCAACCCCTGGTCGCCAGGGCCGGAGACGGCGCGGGCGGAGAAGTTGACGATGCGGCTAAACGGAACCGCCGCGATCGTGATGGTTAGGTTGGCCGTGCTCGTACCCGCTGAATTCGTCGCGGTGATCACCACGGCAAACGTACCGGTAACCGTCGGGATGCCGTTGATGGCGCCGGTCAGTCCATCCAGGGTGAGACCTGCCGGAAGACCGATGGCGGTATAGCTCGTGGGCACACCGGTCGCCGCAATCACGTAGGTGACGAACGGCGTGCCGATCATCCCTGGCGCGGCCGTCGCACTCGTGATAATCGGGGTGACGGTGGGCGCCGCGACCTTGATGATGATCGTGGCCGTCGCGGTCCCCGCACTATTCGTGGCCGTAAGCGTCACGAGCGACGTTCCCGCGGCGAGCGGCAGGCCGGTGATCACACCGGCCGCGGTATTCAGGGTCAGGCCGACGGGCAGCCCGCTGGCGCCATAACCCGTGGGCGTGCCTGAGGCGATAATCGGGAAACTGAACGGTACGCCGACCGTGCCGGCCGGACTCAGCGCGAGATTCGTGATGATCGGCACCACGGCGGCATTCGCGATCGTGAGCGTCAACGCGGCCGTTTGCGAACCCGTGGAATTCGTCGCACTGATCTGGACAACGGAGACGCCTGCTTGCGTCGGGATGCCCGTGATCGCACCCGTGGCACTAACGATTGCCAAACCGGACGGCAGCCCACTCGCGCTATAGCTCGTCGGCAAGCCCGAGGCCGTCACGACGAAGTTGAACGGCGTGCCCACCGTACCCGCGGCGGTGAGCGGATTGTTGGTGATGCTGGGCGCAACACCTGCAGCGGAGACGGTAATCGTCAACGTGGCGTTGCCCGTGCCGGTCGAATTCGTCGCCCCGAGGAGCACGAAGGTGGTACCGACGGCGGTCGGGCTGCCCGTGATCGCACCGGTGGCGTTGACGATGCTCAAGCCGGCAGGCAAAGGCGCAGCGGAGTAGCTGGTCGCGGATCCGGCAGCGGTGATGGAAAAATTGAACGGCGTACCGACCGTGCCAGCGGCCGTGAGTGGATTATTGGTGACGGTCGGCGTGACACCTGCGGCGGCAACGGTGATCGTCAGCGTAGCCTGGCCGGTACCGACGCTATTGGTGGCACCGAGCAGCACCGACGTTGTTCCCACGGTGGTGGGCGTACCGGTGATGATGCCGGTCGCAGCCGCAATGGCGAGGCCGGCGGGCAGCGGGGCCGCGGTGTAACTCGTCGGAGAGTTCGATGCCGTGATGGCGAAACTGAAGGCGGTGCCCACGGTGCCACCCGCAGTCAGCGGACTATTGGTAATGATCGGCGCGACGCCGGCGGCGGAGACCGTGATGGTCAACGTGGCGTTGCTCGTCCCGCTGCCGTTGGTTGCGCCCAGCAGAACGGAAGTCGTGCCAACGGCCGTCGGCGTGCCGGTGATCAGGCCCGTAACAGCTGCGACGTTCAGGCCGGCGGGAAGGGGGCTGGCCGAATACGTCGTCGGCGAGCCGGAGGCGTTGATCGCAAAGCTGAACGCGGTTCCGACCGTGGCCGCAGCGGTCAAAGGCGAATTCGTGATGACCGGAGCGGCGGTGGTCACCGTGAGCAGCGCGGCATCGCTAAAGATGGTACCGGAGAGATTCGTCACGGCGACGTCATAGCTCGCGGCATCGGCTGTCTGCACATTGGCGAGCGACAGGGTCGCCGTCGTAGCCGACGCATTGCCGACGATATTGATGCCGGCCTTTCGCCATTGATAGGAGACCGTCGTGGCGCCCGAAGCGGTGACCGAGAAGGTCGTGGTGGTGCCAACCGGTGCGCTGTGCGGAACAGGCTGCTGCGAGATCGCGAGCGTAGCCGCGCCCGTGACGGTGAAGCTTTGGCGCAGCATATTGAACTCGAACGAGCCAGCGGCTCCGGCCTGCGTCGCTTGAAGGGTGATCACGCCAGGAGAGGTGGGAGTAACGGTATATACTCCCGCAATCGGCCCGGAGATGACGGCGGAGCCGGTCGAGCCTGTGACCACGGCGAGCGTGACCGCCAGATTGGAACTGGCCGTAGGCGTCACCGTAAAGGGTCCGGCGTTGATCAGACGATCCGCGATCGCGGCGAAGCTGACCGACTGCCAGGTGGCGTTGACCGTGCCCGTGCTGAAGAAAAGATTGCTGCCAAAACCGACATCACCCGGGACAAAAGTGAGCGTCGAGTACACGCTGCCGAGGTTCGCGATGTCGACCGCGCGACCGCTGACCGGATTGAGCGTGCCGAGAATGGTGAAGCCGGTAATGGGATCCAACCGTTGAAAATACATCTGGTTCACGCCGTACCCGACATCCGTGCCGGTGAAAGCCAGGGCATTGTGGCCGTTGGCGCCCAGATCGAACTGATCGGCCGAGGTGCCAGCCAGAGCCGGAACGAGCGTGCCGAACTTCGTGCGGCCCGTGACGGCATCGCGGCGAAGATAGTAGAACATGTTGAGACCGTACCCCAGATTGCTGGCCGCAAACGTAAGGCCAAAGTACCCGCTCGCGCCGCCGGTCGATGGGCCGCCGGGCCCCGACATGGGCTTCAGATCCGTCACGGCCGAAGCGGTAGCGGAGCTCGGCACGATATGAGTGAAGTAGTCGCCGTCGGTCTTGTGATGGATCAGATAAAACTGCACGGACCCGAAACCGAGATCGGGATCGGCCGAGGTGAGCGCCGAATAGGAATTCGGCGTGAGCTTGCTGCCGATATCGGCGTGGTTCGTCGCGGCGCCGGAGCCGGGAACATAAAAGGTGAACGCCGCAATATCTCCGCCGGACGGGACGGGCGTGCTCTTGATCGAATAGAATTCGTTGGCGGCGCCGCCGGTCAACGACAAGTCCTGCGCCATAAAATGGAATCCGGCCAAACTTCCGCCGATGGTCCAGCGGGGGACCACCGTGACGACGCCGGTGGCGGGAGCGATGGCAATGGACGCCATGTTGTCAGCCTGGACCGGCGTACCGGAGAGGACCGAGATGGCCGCAAGGGCCGCAAAAACAAACGTACTATATTTCATGTAATTCTTCTTTCCTGGAATGCGTGGGAAATAGGTATGGCAGAGCCGACGAGGCACCGGATAAGCGCCGGAACAACGCGGTCCGCCGGCGTCGCGCCGCGAATGGCTTCTTCGGATCCGCTCGCCGAATTTCAACGGCCGGATGCCGTGGCGAAGCGGCGAGCTCAAAACAACTTGGACGACGACAGTGTAATCTAAGCGGCCCTCGATCGATATACGGAGTTACCCGGTGACGCATCGAACCGACATCGCGAAGGCGCCCGTAGGTGGCGCCGCTCCACGCCGGCGTCCGTCGACGGTCAAAGACCGACGATAAAGATCCGGATTCGGTGGGCCTGACGCTGGCCGCTACCCTATCCTGCCGCTATATAATCGTGAGCTGGACACTGCTCTCGATTACGCCCGCCGCGATCGCATAGCGCGTGAGTCCGGCGGTGTCGTGGATATCGAGCTTCGCCATCAAGTGCTCGCGGTGCTTCTCCACCGTCTTGATGCTAATATTCAATTTGATCGCGATCTGTTTGTTCGCCGAGCCTTCGGCCACCAGTTGCAGGACTTCGCTTTCACGTGCGGTTAGCCGGTGCGCACGCGGCTTCAGCATCCCGTCGCGGTCACGAGGCTGATGGGCGGTACTCAAACGCCGGACGATGGAGGGACTGAAGAAGGGTCGGCCCTGCGTCACCTCGTGGATCGCTTGCGTCAACAATTCGGCGGAGCTCTGTTTTTCCAGGAAGCCCATGACGCCGGCCGCGCGCATGCTGTCAACATAGGCATCGTCGCTGTGGGCCGATAAAATGATTATCCTCGCCGCCGGATTCGCTTCCCGGATCTGCCGTGTCGCCTCGAGGCCATTGAGCACCGGCATGGCGATATCCATCAATATAATGTGTGGCCGCAGCGTCGCGCTCATCTCGACGGCTTCTCGGCCGGTCCGCGCTTCGCCGACAATTTTAAAGGCGCCGTCGGCGTTCAACAGCGCGCAAAGTCCCTGGCGAACGATGGCGTGGTCCTCCGCGAGGAGAATGGTAATGGGTTTCAAAGGGGGAGTTTGTTTTCCGACGTAAACGGAATTTGGGCGCGAATCGTGGTGCCGACGCCGGGAGCCGATTCGATCGTGAATCGGCCGCCGATCATTTCGATCCGCTCTCTCATTCCAATCAGGCCCAGCCGCCTGTTGTTTTTCGCGTGCAGCGTCTCCACGACGTGGAACGATTTTCCGTTGTCGCAAATTTCCATCTGAATTGCGCCGGCCTGCTCGCTGATGCCGAGCAGTACAAGCGTCGCCTCAGCGTGCCGGACGACATTATTGAGCGCTTCCTGAGCGACCCGGAAGAGAATGGTGCGCTTGGCTATGCTCAACCTCTCAACTCCGCCGAATGCCGTCATCTGAATGCGAAGCTGGTGGCGGGCCGCCAAGCTGCTGCTGAAACTGTGCAAGGCCGGAATCAGGCCGATATCGTCTAGCACCGTCGGGCGGAGCTCCCGGGCAAAGCGGTGCACTGCGTTGACCGATTTCTCGACGAGGCGCCGGGTGCGAGCGATTTTTTGCGTCAACGCCGGATTTCTGACCGCCGCTCCGCGGCCAAGCGCGGTCAGCTCGACATTGATGCCGACGAGCGTTTGCACGACCTCGTCGTGCAACTCCCGACTGATTTTCTTTCGCTCTTCTTCCTGCGCGGAAATAATCTGGCGGGTGAGCTGGCGCAGCTTGTCCTGCATGACTTGCGAGTCCAAAAAAAGCTTTCGATAGCGCTCTTTGGCTTCCGCGATCTTGATTTCTCCCGCTTTGCGTCGCGCAATCTCTCGTTCGAGCCGGCGATTGCCTCGGGCGATTGCGGCGGCGTGTTGACGCAGGGTGGCGACGCGGCGCAGCAATTCCTGATTTTTCTTCCGAATCGAGCGCCTTTCGGCGAGTACCGGCGCAAGTGCTTGCGCTAGGAACGTGCGCGCCGACCGGACGGGTCGACGGGTCCGGCCGCTCGAGGCATTTTTGGCCGCCAGCATGCGCACGGCGTGTTCATGTACCCGAGCCAAATCGAAGGATGCAAGACCCAGTGCCACAGCCGTTCGCCCGAGTTTGGGCGAGGCGTTGAGTCCCTTGGGATTTCGCGGGCCGAGATGCGCACGGAGCGCCGCTAGGTAGCGAACTAAAAATTTGCCGCGCGTAATCTTCATCGACACTACATTCCTAGCCACCGCTCTCTGAATTCCGTGACTGGTGGGATCACGCAGATCGCCCGGGCTATGCTTCGTCAACGCGACGCAGCGTCCGTCGACGAGCATTAAACTCGGGCCGGAACGGAATAGCGATAAGGTAAAACCCGGGTGGATAAGCTCTGCCAACCCCCACCGGCTGACGTCGGTCGGGCGTTTGCGCCTCTCTGCGGAAGCATCACGGCCTTACGGGTTCGGATCGCCAAAACGAGCCACCTCGAGCGCAACTGCGACACCGCGCTTGCGGCAGCCGCGACCATTCGTCATTTCAGCACTCTCGCGTGCTCTTCGCGCGCGTTCGTCACTCGCACGCCACCACTCTTCATGCCCACCACCGTTTTCACTATCGCCAACCAGAAGGGGGGCGTCGGCAAGACCACGACCGCGGTCAATCTGGCGGCCGCGCTCGCCGAGAAGAAAATTCATACCTTGCTCGTCGATCTCGATCCGCAGGCGAACGCGACGAGCGCCGTCGGCGTCGAGAAGCAAGCCGGCAAGAGCCTTTACGGTCCGCTGCATGGCGAAGGCTCGATCCTCGATATGGTCACCCCCACCGCCTACGAGCACCTCGCGCTGGTGCCGAGCGAAGAAGACCTGGCCGCGGCCGAGATCGAGCTCGCGCAAATGGAGAATTA
>CBINOT010000042.1:0-32412 GCA_966252355.1 uncultured Opitutus sp.
TTCGAAAGAAAACATTCACCAATCTGTCCCGTCCCGGAAGGAATTCGTTCGCGCCGTTAAAGAACCCGAACGTCGTCCCGCCGAAAAACATGTAGTAATTAAACGAGACGTTTTTATCGAGCAGGCTGCCGGTCCAGTCGACGACCTCCTGCACGCCGGTATGGCGCGTGGCGAGGGGCTGCCCCCAACCGCTGAACCACGCGGTATAAAGTTCGGGGACAAAAGCGGGCAACCCGCGGTTCGCGGCGACGGTTTGCTCGTAGTCGCGATCGTTCCGCAAGCCGTTGCGACCTCGGATCACGCCGGGTAGCGGATCAGGCGCGTCGCTCGCCGGTGGGCGTAGAAATGGATCGCAGGTGAAGAGCGGAATATCGAATCCGACCTCGCGCGCGAGGTTGCGCAAGGTAGCGAGGTGTTCGACGTTGCCCCGCGAAATCATCCCGAACTCGTTTTCAAGCTGCAGTAAAAGCAGCGGTCCGCCGCGCGTCACTTGCAGATCCGCCACTTGGCGCGCCACCTGTTCGAAGTAGCGGCGGCTCCATGCGACGTACCGCACGTCGTTCGAACGAATCGTCACCTCGGGATATTTTGCAGTCCACCACGGCAGACCGCCGTACTCGACCTCCGCACAGCAATACGGACCCGGGCGCAAAATTGCCCACATGCCGTTTGCCTGACACAGTTGCAGCATGCGACGCACGTCGGTCATGCCGCTAAATTCGAAGCGACCTTCGGTGGGCTCGCAGAGGTTCCAGAACAGGTAAAAACTCACCGTGTTCAGGCCCATCGCCTTGGCCTGTTTGATCCGCGTATCCCAGTCTTCGGGCAATACTCGGCCAAAATGCATCTCCCCGGAAAGGATCAGTGTCGGTTCGCGATCGAGAAAGAACTGGTGGTCCCGCGCTTCGAACCGATGCGGCTTTCCGTCAGGTACGACGCGGGTGACGACTGGCTGACCGTTCAGCGCGCCCAGCGTCGCCAGGCCCAAGCATGCAGCAACGAAAACTCGGCGGAGTGGCGAACGTGAAAAAAGGCGCATGAGAGGGTGGGGCCGCCGCGCTAGACGGCCCGCAGGCTGAAAAGCCACAACCTCCGAGTAAAGGACGGACCGGCGCCGACGATCCAGCCACGCGGGAAGGGCGCGTTAACGCCTTTCCGCCAAATGAGGGCGGTACTAGGGCGTTTGCTGCTTCGGCGGCTCGGGATCGACCTCGACCTCTTCGCTGCGCACCTGCTCAGTGACATCTTGCTTGTCGCTCGACGACTTGCGCCCGATGCGAACGCCTTCGCGGACCTGCATTTCCTTTTCGATGACGATCTCCTCGCGGCGCAGCGGCACGAAAATGTCTTCTTCGCCGATGGGCCTCGTGAGCTCGCCGCCGGTGCAACTGATCTCTTCCGGCGGAACGCGTTCGACGACCAGCTCTTCATGCCGGAGTTCCACCGGCTGGTTGATCGTTTCCGTGCGCACGATTTTTCGAATGCGGACGCCGCCCGCTTCCACCTCGCGCTTGCCGATCTTCACCTTTTCTTCGCGCAGCGGCACGGTCTTCTCCGTCGAAAGCTCGAGCGGTTCCTTGTTCCGCTTCGGGATGTCTCCACTCGGGTCCGGAGCGGCCGCGCCAGGCGACACGATGCCATCGTTGCGATCGGCATTCCCTGTGGCCGGCTGCTGGCCGTCAATTTGCGCGCCTCGCGCTCGGCGAATTGCGGCGGGATTGGTGGTCTCGTTCTGTGTGTTTTTCGTTTTCGGATTCATCGCTGCTCCCCTGGTTGGTGGTGACTGTGCGACCTGACCTGCGCCTGCGGAACGACCGCCCTTCGCGCTGAGAATGACGCAACGCCCTGTCCCTGCATTTCCCAAAGCGGCTCATTCTCTCGCGCGACAATTTGTATCCTAGCCGCGCACTGGCGTGGCGGACGCCCGCGGTCGCACAGACTCAGCATCGATCCTGCAGTTTCCGCCGTGACGGACTAATTCAGTCGCCGATTTTCTCCGGCCGCCCCGGGGCGACTCTCCGAGGCCTGGTACCGAAATGCACGCACGTCGGAATTCGCGTCGTGCCGCGAGCAAAGGCATTCCGTTTGCCGCGAAACGCATTGTCGCCTGCTAGACGACAAATCCGCTGCGGGGCGCCGGCGGCCTGGTCAAGGCCGCCCGGCGAGCGTGTGTCATGCACCGCGACGGTCGTCACATGTGCTCTTCGTAGCTGATGTCGATTTTGGCCAGGAAGGCTTTTTTCTTCGCCTCGCCCTGGAAGCGGATGCTGTGCGTGAGTTCGTCGTAGACGTAGCCGTTGTCCGGGTCCGGACCGATTTCCTGGCCGTCGACGAGGACGCGGAAGCTCTTCCGATACAAGGTGGCGCCGGGTTCCACGGGATCTAGCGCGACCGCGACCGTGTTCGCGATGCGATCGCCCAGCGCCGCGAGGGGACCGGAGAAATCGCTCTCGATGTTCAACACGATACCGCCGGTCAATTCGGCGGCACGCCGATGGGAGATGTTCTTGGGCGAGACCACGGCGTGCATTTCTAGTTTTCCGCGTTTGTTGCCCTTCGCGATGATGAACGGACGCAGCACCCAATAATTGATGTAGCCATCGAGGGTCTGCCGCTTCTGCGGGTTGCGCGCATTGTATTGGTTCAGCAGGTCGGGCAGTTTGCCGTTTTCGATCCACTCCGCGTCGCGGGTGCCATCCGGCTTCGGTTTCCACACCGCCATCCGCGTTTCCTCTTCGTCCATGAACAGGACGACGATCGTCGTCGCCTCGGGCCGGAGGAAGGTGTGCTGTTTGTTGTAATAACCCGCGACGAAATTGTATACCGCCGTGAACGCGGTGCGGTTGCTGTCGCCGTTCGTGCCCACTTTGACGAGTTCGGCGAAAATGCTGTCGGGCGTCTGGGGCGTGACCCAGGGCTGCGGCATCACCGGGAGCGTCACGAGGTTGCCGTTGCTCGCAACGCGCTTCGTGGTCTGTTTGGGCCGGCCGCGACTATCCAACACGGGATTGCCCGCCTTATCGAGTTGAACGGAGCGTACCTCCTTGAAGAAATGCTGTTCCTCCGGATTGCGATCCGGGTCGGCATTGACGAAATCGGTCGTGAGCACACCGATCCGGTAATCGAGATCGCGCGTGTGAAACAGCTGCCGAAACCGGCTCAGATTGGCGGCGATCCGACTCTGATGCGCCGCCATCGAAGGCGAATTGTTGATGACGAAGACGAGATCGACTTCCCGGCTCCGCGAACGATCTACGGCGATGTGCTTCAGGTTGCGGATCGGCTCGACCTTGACGGCGACGACGTTTTCCACCCCGAGGTGTGGGTTCGCCTCGTCGACCGTGTAGTACTTGAAGCGATCTTCGCCGATGAAGCCTGGATTCGGAGCGTACGTAAGTTGGCCGGTGACCCGATCGAGCTTGGCTGCGCCGTTCTGCGGCTTGGCTTTGTCGTCGAGGACATAAGCGACTTTTGCATTGGCGATGTTGCTGCGTTCGGCCGGCGCCATGAAATCCTCGTGACTCGGCACCTTGTGAGTGACGGGGGTGTTCGGGCGGGTCACGAGTGCGACCTCGTGGACATTCTTCGAGCGGTCGCGGGCGGCGTTGACCTCAAAAGTCTGCAGCACGATCGGTGGCGCCGGCTTTACCGTGATCACGACCTTGTTTTTGAATACGAGCCCCGAGGTCTCGTTCCGGACGGTGTAGCTGAACGAGTCTTTGCCGGTGTAGCCGTCCTGCGGGCGGTAGGCAAAGTAGCCGAGACGCGCGGTCTTATTTTGAAAAAAGTCCGTTTCTTCTCCGCCGCCGGCCAAGCCGACTCGGCCGAACTGCGGTTCGCCCGTGATCGTGTAGACGAGATCGTTGCGCGTGTCGGCGCTCAAAATTTCCGGTGCGACGACCAACTGGCCATGCACGCCAGTGCCCTCCGCCTCGAATTCCATCGGCGCCGCCGCGACGATCGCATCGTTGTCGGTTGGCGCGGGGTGGGTCGGCGCCGTGTCGGTCGGAGCGGGCGCATCGGCGGCGAAGGCCGGCGCGCACGACAGCATTAGGCCCAGGCACAGGACGCGGAGCCACGGATAAGCGGTGAATTGGAGCGTCATAGTCGTGAATACGATGCGGCGCATAATAGATAATCCGTCACGCTAGCCAGTGCTAAGGTTCCGCGGCGCCGGTCTTCAGTCGTGCAAATTGAGACCCTCGCCCGCAAGGCGCGAGCACCGCTTTCTCAATCGTCCAATCCTTTTCCGGCCAGGATTTGCGGAAGGCATTTTTCCACTCTAGCCTCGCGCGTCTTCGCCTGTTTGGCCTGAGAAAAATGGTAAAGGTAAGCACGTTGGCGCCCGGGCGTCAGCGCCGCGAATGCCGCCTTCAACTTCGCGCTCGCCTCCAATTTCTTTTGGAACTCGGTCGGCACCTTGAAATCCGAAGTTTTTTTCAGCGGCACCTTCAGCCCGGCCTTTTCGACGCCGATGGCTTCCTCAACGTACGCCTGGATCGTCGACGAAAGCGCGGCGATTTGCCGGACGTCGGTAAACCTCAGCTGGCGTGCCGCCTGCACGTTCTCCGTCTGCTGGATGAGAATGCCCTTGGGATCTTTCAACAGGGCGCCTTTGAAGAAGAGCAGGGCGCAGTAGGCGTTGAAGCCGTGAATCAAGACGACGTTCGCGTCCGCGAACGTATAGCACGGACAGCCCCATTTGAGTTCTTCGACTAGCTCGCCTTCGAGTATGAGCGCGCGGAGTTTCTCGGTCTCGGCCCGCCAGTTCTTAAGTTTTCCGAGGTACGCATCCACCTTTGGGTTCGTTCGCGCTTTGGTCATACGCGGGTGTTAAGTCCGATCGCGCGGGGCAAATCCAGCGTAGAATCCCGCCATTACGGCAGCCGAACTCCGCGCCGCAGGGGGAGACGTTTAGGACGACCGCCGCAACGATGAGCATAAAAATCTGCCGCGTCGGGCTTGCGAAGCGCTGGGCGATGTGATTTAACGTTAATTCAACCCCTCCCCGAATGCGTTTGATGTCCGTTTGTCCGGGCTCGCTGCAGAGCCTTGTCGAGATCTGCCGCGGCATGCCGGCGCGGGCAGGGGATCGTTTTCGTTCGATCGCGCGAGTTGCGGCCGGGATCCCGTCCGACGTGCCCGCCTCCTCCACGGTTGACGAATCCGCTCCGGTTTACCCGGGCGGACGTGAGTGATGTAACATCAACCAGGCACTCCTACCAACCGTGCCGCAACTAGGAAACGTGTAGTATATGAAGAGACTGACCCCCAAAATCATCGCGCTCGCATGTCTGCTCATGCTGCCGCTCGCTGCGTTCTCGCAGCTGCCGTCGCCGACTTACGGCTGGAATCTCGGTAACACGCTCGAGCCGCCGGGCGGCGAAGGCAGCTGGGGCCCCGCCGCGACGCAGTCGTTGATCAACGGCGTCGCGAACGCCGGGTTCAACACCGTGCGTATTCCGGTCGCCTGGAACAGCCACGCCAACCAGACCACGTACCAAATCGATGCCACCTGGATGGCACGCGTGAAACAGGTCGTCGACTGGTGTTACGCGCGGAATCTGTACGTGATCATCAACAGCCACTGGGACAATGGCTGGCTGGAAAACAACATCACGGACACGGTGAACTCCACGATCAACGCGAAGCAGCAGTCCTATTGGACCCAAATCGCCAACACCTTCAAAGCCTACGACAGCCATTTGTTGTTCGCGAGTGCCAATGAACCGAGTGTGGATACCGCGGCGGAGATGAACACATTGTTGGCGTATCATCAGACCTTCGTGAACGCCGTGCGCGCCACGGGCGGCAACAACAGCACGCGCTGGCTCGTGATCCAGGGACCCAGCACCGACATCGATCTCACGGATCAGTTGATGAACACGATGCCCAGCGATTCGACCGCGGGCCGGTTGGCCGTCGAAGTTCACTTCTATTCGCCGTACCAATTCACGCTGATGACGGCGGACGCGGATTGGGGAAAGATGTTCTACTTCTGGGGTGCGGCCTACCATCACCCGACGCGGACCGATCGAAATGCGAACTGGGGCGAGGAGACTTATGTTTCCGACGAGTTTGAAAAGATGCGGGTGAAGTTCGTCGCGAAAGGAATTCCCGTGATCATCGGCGAATTCGAGGCGCTAAAGCGCACCGGCTTGTCCGACCTGACTGGCAGCGACTTCAATCTGCACGTCGCTTCGCGGACGTTCTTCCACAAAACGATCGTCAGCACCGCGAACAGCAAAGGCCTCAAGCCGATCTATTGGAATATCCCGGGCGAAATGTTCGATTGGACGACCGGTGCACTGGTCGATCCCGACAACAAGACCGCCCTGACCGGCGGCGCCGCTTTGCCGCCTCCGGGCACCGGTGCGACACTGACCGTTTCGACGAGCAGCATGTCGTTTGGCTCCGCGGCCGGCAGCCAGAGCGCGACGATCAGCTCGAACACGAGTTGGACCGTTTCCGACGACCAAACTTGGATCACCGTGTCGCCGGCGAGCGGCTCGAACAACGCCACGCTGACCGTGAGCGCCACGCAAAATACTGGCGCCGCGCGCAGCGGCACCGTTACGGTGACGGGCGGCGGCATCACGCGCACGATTAGCGTCAGCCAAAGTGCGGCCAGCACGACGACGCTGACGGTCTCGACGTCGAGCATGTCGTTCGGTTCCGCGGCCGGCAGCCAGAGTGCGACGATCAGCTCGAACACGAGTTGGACCGTCACGGACAACCAGACCTGGATCACGGTGTCGCCCGCGAGCGGTTCGAACAATGCCACCCTCAGCGTGAGCGTCACGCAGAACACTGGCGCCGCGCGCAGCGGCACCGTCACGGTGACGGGCGGCGGCATCACGCGCACGATCAGCGTAAGTCAAAGCGCGGCGAGCACGGGCACGACGATCACCTTGCAAGCCGAGTCCGGCACGGTGGGCGGCGGCACGACCATCGACAGCAATAATGCCGGTTTCAACGGCACGGGCTTCGCGAACTTCCCGACAACGGGCGGATCGTTGCAGTTCTCGAGCGTCAGCGGCGGCAGCGCCACGGGCGCGCGGACGATTACGGTTCGCTTCGCCCTCGGCGCGACCACGTCCCGTACGGGGCGCGTGCTCGTGAATGGCGTTGCGCAAAACATCACGTTCCAGCCGACCGGGGCATGGACCACCTGGAATAACCTGACGTTTAGCGCCACGTTGAATAGCGGCACGTCGAACACGATTCGTTTCGAGTCTACGGGCCAAGATCTGGGCAACATTGACCAGATTTCGTTTACGGTGCCGTAATCGTCCTTTACGGCCATCGCTCTCGCGCCGGCGCCCGCCTCGGGCGCCGGCGTTTTTGCAAGGATCGCCTTCGACTAAAAAAAATTCGAACGTCCGGCTCGGCTTCTTTCTCATGCACTCCTGCTCCTCCGCTTTTTTGATCACGCTCGGCGTCATTATGAGCACTTTCACGCGCGCACAAGCCAGCGACCGTTACCCCGTCGCTCCCGGTTGGGAACGCGGCTTCGAAGGACAACGCAAAGCGGATCTGGGCAACGGGTCGTATCTGAATCCGGTGCTCGCTGGCGATCGGCCGGATCCTTCCGTGCTCAAGCAGGGCAAGGACTATTACATGGTCCATTCGTGTTTCGAGAGCGTGCCGGGACTGTTGATCTGGCATTCGCTCGATCTCGTGAACTGGGAGCCGGTGGGCCCGGCGCTCATGCGTTATGTCGGCAATATCTGGGCGCCCGACCTGGCTTATCACCACGGCCGATTCTACATCTATTTTCCGGCGCTGCGCGAAAACAGTCTGACCAACATGGTCGTGTACGCGGACAACATCCGCGGACCGTGGAGCGATCCGATCGATTTGAAAGTCGAGCACATCGATCCGGGACACGCCGTGGGGCCGGATGGCAAACGCTACGTGTTCCTCAGCGGTGGGCATGTCGCTCCGTTATCCGACGATGGATTACAGGTCACGGGACCCGTGAAGAAGGTGTACGACGGCTGGAAATATCCGGAGCACTGGGACGTCGAGACGTTCGCGCAGGAGGGCCCGAAAATCATGCGTCGCGGAGACTACTTCTACATGATCCTGGCCGAAGGCGGAACGGCCGGACCGGCGACCAGCCACATGGTCATCATGGCACGGTCGAAAACCATCGAAGGCCCTTGGGAAAACTCGCCGTACAATCCCGTCGTCCGCACGCGAACGGCCGCGGAGAAATGGTGGTCGCGCGGCCATGCGACCTTGGTCGAGGGGCCGGACGGCAAGCAGTGGTATCTCGTGTACCACGCGTACGAAAATGGCTATTTGACCCTTGGCCGCCAGACATTGCTCGAACCCGTGGAATGGACGGACGATGGCTGGGTGAAGGCGTCCGGGTTCGATGTCGCAAAACCGATCCCTATGCCCGCAGGCGGCGCGGCAGTTCGCCACGGGCTGGCGCTGTCGGATGATTTCACCACCAACAGGATGGGCGTGCCGTGGAGTTTCTTCCATCCGACGGGACCGATCGCCGAAGGATTCCGGTATGAGAAAGGAGGCTTGGTGCTCAAAGCCGCCGGGACGTCGCCGAAGGACGGTTCGCGCCTGTCGTTTGTGTGTGGCGACCAAGCTTACGAGGCGGAAGTCGAAATCGACTGCGCGGACGAGGCGTCGGCGGGCTTGCTCTTGTACTATAGCGAGCGGTTGTTCGTCGGGCTCGGTTTTTCGAAGGACAAGATGCTCGAGTACGGCAAAGGCGACACGTCGTCGTTTTCAAAACCGCCGAGTATCGGCCGACGCTTTTTCGTGAGGCTTCGAAACGATCATCACGTCGTCACATTGTGGCATAGTCCCGACGGCGAGCGGTGGACGAAGCATTGGATGCAGTTCGAAACCTCCGGTTATCATCACAACGTAGCGGGCGGTTTCCTCAGCTTGCGCCCGACGTTGTTCGCGACTGGAGCAGGAGACGTTCGCTTCACGAATTTCAAATACCGCGTCCTGCCCTGATGGGGAGCGGAGGGACGGGCGCGCGTCGTGATGCGGCGTGCGTCGCGAAGGGAGCGGGTCGATTCGCGCGATTTTGGCTTTCGTTTTTCGAGAACCCTCGCTCGTTTCGCGTTGCATGCCTCTCGCTCGAAAACGGATCTTTCGCCTCGCGGCGGCGCAGCCCAGGACCATTTACGTGCGGCCGGGCTACAACCGCGTGTTGGCGGAGGAATTCGAAGCCCTGAAACGCAAGCGCGTCGAGTTGGTGAAAGACAAAGTCGAGGCGCACAGTCAGGGGGATCTGCGCGAAAATTTCGGGTTCAAGGCCGCGAAGGAGGCGATTCGTGCCGTGGACCGTAAGATGACGGCGCTCGATCGCTTCGTGGCGCGTAATACCTTCGTCGAAGTCGATCCCACGACCTGGCTCACGAAGTCCACGGCCACGCTGCAACTGGGGCACGTGACGACGATCGAGAAGGCGGACGTAGCCACCAAACGGAAGCACCGGTTCACCTTTCTCGTGACGACGTACGGCGAGACCGCCGTCGATCCCGAATCGGGCATCGAATGCCTGCCGCACAATTCTCCGCTCGCGACGGCGCTGCTCGGCTTGGCGGAAAATGCGCAGACGCAGGTCAGGCTGCCGGCGGGCGAAGCGATCCTGACGGTGCGCTCGATTCGCAATCCTACGCCATCCGAACTCGATCGCCTGCTGAGTGTGATCAAGCCGCCGGAGATCGAGGACGACGAAGAGGCGTAGGGCAGGGCGCGTGGTCGCTCGCCGGGGGCTCGGCGGATTCATATCGCAGCGCTTTTAAGCGCGCGTCGGGACCACCCGAACCGCGCTGCGCTCATGTTAGACCAACGTGACTCTTTCGTCGCGAGTGGAGCTGCATCTCTGTTCCTGCGCCCCTGATGCCAGCGTCTTTTTTTGGACGCTGCGCGAGACATCAACCCCCACTGGAAAGCACCATGGAGACAAAACTGCGAATCCTTGTGCGCGCTCACCGCGCCTTCGCCGCCGGCCTCACGGCTGCGGCTTTGTCAGCGACCACCTACGTGCAGGCCGCGACGGCCAGCATCAACCTCGGCTCGACGGCACAAACCATCCGCGGCCTCGGCGGCGCCGTGATCTGGGATGGTCAATTGACCGCCGCCAACAACGACGTGCTGTTTGGCACCGGCGGCGGCACCATCGGTTTCACGATCGAGCGCGTGCGCGTGCCGTTCGACAGCGGGAGTTGGACGGACGACCGCGTGAATGCGGCGAACGCGAAAGCGCGCGGCGCCATCGTCTTTGCCACGCCCTGGTCCCCGCCGCCCTCGATGAAGACGAACAACAGCTACATCGACGGCCATCTCAGCACGAGCCAGTACTCCGCGTACGCAAACTACCTCAACAGCTTTGCCAGCAATCTCGCGAGCAACAATGCCGCGCTCTATGCGATCTCGGTTCAGAACGAACCGGACATCGACGTCGATTACGAGTCATGCATGTGGACGGCGACGGAGCTGTACAACTTCGCGCGCAACAATGCCGGGGTGCTGACCCCGAAGGTCATGATGTCGGAGTCGTACCACTTCAATAAAGCGTACACCGATCCGATCCTCAACGACGCCACCGCGCGAGCGAACGTCGACATCATTGGCGGCCATATTTACGGCGGCGGACTCTCCGACTATCCGCTGGCGCGCAACAACGGAAAAGACGTCTGGATGACCGAGCACCTCGATCAGGACACTTCGATCACGGGGCAGATTCGCATCGCGAAGGAGATCCTCGATTGCTTCGCGGTAGGGAATTACAACGCATACATCTGGTGGCAGATGAAGCGCGACTACGGTCCGATGAACTTGTCGGGCGTGCGCACGAAACGCGGTTGCGTGTTCGCGCAGTTCGCGCGCGTCGTGCGTCCCGGTTGGGTACGGGTGAACGGGACGTACAATCCGAGTTCCGGCGTATACGTCGCCGCGTTCAAGTCGGGCAGCAAGATGGCGATCGTCGCGATCAATAACAGCACGTCGACGGTCAGCCAGGCTTTCACGATCTCGGGCGGGACGATTCCGACCTCGCTGAATTGCTGGCGTACCTCGAGCAGCCAGGACCTCGCGACCTTGTCGGCAGTCGGCGTGTCGGGAGGCGGATTCACCAACTCGCTGCCTGCACAAAGCATCACCACGTTCTTCACGCCGTAATCGAAGATTTCCGCGCGGGCGGACGGCTTCATGCCGTCTGGCCCGCGCGTCGGTTCGTCGCCGCAGGCGTATACCAGGTGGATGCGTCCGGCGGCGGCCTCGATCACGACGTCCGTTCGACTCTTATCGTATCATGACCGCTCGCGCGTGGCTTACGGTTTCGGTCTTGGGAAACGCCGCGCTGGCGGGGATATGCTTTTGGCTGTGGCACCGCGGTTCGCCCGGTCCGATCCCGCCGTCGGCGTCCCACGCAAACATCGACGGTCAAGTTCGCGCGGTCGCGACGGCTGAATCGATACGGAGCGGCCAGTTGGATTGGTCGGCGTCGATGATGCAATTGAGGCGAGCGGGCGTGCCGAGTGCGATCATCGCCCGCATTGTGATGGAGAAAGTCGCGCAGAAATGGACGCCCTTGGAGGCCCAATTCGAGCGCCAATATCTCAACGATGAGATTGACGCCGCGCGCCTCGGAGAACTGCACGACGAACGAGCGCTGGAAGAAGACGCCGAGCTACGGGCGGCGCTGGGCGCCGAGTACCGTACGTGGCACCGCGAGTATATTGTCCACAACATGAATCTCGGCGGCTTGCAGCCCACCGAGGAACAGAAGGAACCCCTGTACGTGGTGGAGATGGATTGGCGGGACCGTTTGCACGATCTCGAGGTCGCGAAGCGCAAGGGCCGGCTCGATCAGGCCGCGTTCGACGCGGCTTTTGCGCAGGCGGAGGCCGAGTATAAGAGCAAACTTGCCGGCATCATCGGCAGCGAGCGCGTCTTCGGCGAGCCCGCGGACCACGATCCGGGAGCGCCGGTGCGCCGCGAGTTCGAGCGGCTCCAATTGACGGACGCGCAAGTGAACGAACTCGCGGCGGTGCAGAAAAAATGGAGCGATCTTCGTCGCGCCATGGGGCAGTCGCTGGATCAAACGAAGACGATGGACGTCGCGTACGACGGCGACCTGCAGGCAATCGACCGGGCGCGGGACGAGGAATACCGCCGCATTCTAGGCGACGAGGCGTTCACTCGGTGGCAGCGAAGCCGTGACGATCGTTATCGTGCGCTCCGCAACGACGCGCCGGCGTGGGGCCTCGATAAATCCCAAGTGGACCGGGTTTATGAACTGATTCGTTCCTACGATCTGGCGGTCGCGACGTTCGAGCACCAGGCGCAGGCGCGCGAACAATCAGGCCAGACTGTCGATTGGGGAGCCGTTGACCAGAGTGTCGCTCTTTACACGCAGCAAACCGAAGCGTCGCTGAGGGCGTATTTGGGCAACGAGCGCTTTGAGAAGATGAAGTCACAAGCCATGTTTGGCCTTCGGCAGCCGAACCCTGTTCGCACCGATCCAAACGCGCGCGCACCAGGCAAATAATATTTCGTCCACTGGGGGTTGTCCCTCAGGCGAGATGGCAATATCTGGCGGATTGCGCTGCCGGAGCCCACGCGTTCACTACCTGCTGCGCGTATGCCCGCCACCGCCGTAGCTCCCTCGATGTGCGTTTCCGGTCCTGACGGCGTACTGATGGTGTTTGCTTGGGACGTTCGCTTGATCGTGCTTTCGGTCGCGGTGGCAATCGTCGGTTCGTTTGCGGCGCTAGAGTGCGCGGCGCGTCTTCGATTGGCGGAACAAGCCGGTCTGCGTCGTCGGCGCTTTTCCTTGCTCGGCGCCGGCCTCATGGGCTTGGCGATCTGGACCATGCACTTCGTGGGCATGCTGGCGCTGCACATGCCGACGCGCGTGTCGTACTCGCCCGGTTGGAGCCTCTTGTCGATTCTGGCGGCGGCAATCGGCGCCGGGCTGGCGTTCATGTTGATCAATCAGCGCCAGATTGGGGCGTTTCATATTGTCCTCGGCGGGGTGGCCATGGGGCTGGCAATCGCTGGCATGCACTATCTAGGCATGAAGTCGCTGCACATGGGCGCGACGATCGACTTCGAGCCGGTGCGGTTTTTTCTCTCCATCGCGATCGCGGTGGGAGCCTCGGCGGGGGCGTTGGCGATTGCGTATTGGCTTCCGGCCTCGACGCGCTGGGCGTTTACGATGCGCGCCGGCAGCGCCATTGTCATGGGCGTGGCGATTGCGGGGATGCATTACATGGGCATGGCGGCGGCCCGGTATCGGGCAAATGAGCCGGGAGCGACGGAGTTCGCGGATCCCAGCGTCGGATCCCTGCCCCTGCGCGACGTCGTGGGCATGGCCGGCATTGTCTTCGCCGGCGCATTGATTGCGCTCACCACGCGTTCTGCGATCGACCGCCAGCGAGCATTGCAAGCGTATCAGCAATTGGCCGCGGAATTGGAAGAGCGCGTCCGCGCGCGCACCGCCGAGTTGGAGACGATGAATAACGATCTGTCGGCGTTTACCTACACGGTGTCGCACGATTTGCGCAGTCCGCTCCGGACGATCGGCGGGTTTACCGATATCCTGCGCGAGTCGCATGCCGACGAGTTTTCCGCCGAGACTCGGAGCTACCTCGAACGGATTCATAAAGCGGCGCTGCGGATGGATGCGCTGCTCAGCGGCCTGTTGACGCTCGCCCACATCGCGCGGGCGAATCTTTCGCGCGCGGAGGTAGACTTGACTCAACTCGGGCGCGGTATCGTGGCCGATTTGGCTGCGCATGATCCGCGGCCGTTCGCGCAGGTTTTGGTTGCCGACGGCTTGCGGGCCTACGCCGACACGACGTTAATGACGTCCGTACTGCAGAATCTTCTGCACAATGCCTGGAAATTTTCGGCGAAGTCCCAGCCCAGCCGGGTGGAATTTGGCACCGACCGACGGAACGGTGAGCAGGTGTTCTTCGTTCGGGACAATGGCGTGGGTTTCGACATGGCGCATAGCGGCAAACTTTTCGGCATGTTCGAGCGTCTCCACCATGCGGGCGAGTTCCCCGGCCATGGCATCGGCCTCGCCATCGCGAAACGGATCATCGAACGCCACGGCGGCAAGATTTGGGCGGAGTCGCGACTCGGCGAAGGAACGACGTTCTACTTCACGCTGGGCTAGGTGCGAAGACCGCGGTGTTTACCGCCGGCCACTGCCGAGACGGGCTCGACAAGCGGTGCTGGTGCGAATGCCGGGAGTCGAACCCGGATCAATGGCTTCGGAGGCCACTACACTATCCATTGTGCTACATTCGCAATGAACGAGCGCTCATGAAGTGCCGGGCGGGCCGCTCCGTCAAGCCTGCCAGTCGGTTTACCGAGTGGCGAATTCGCGCCGATTCGGCCTCCAGCGAGGTCGGATCTCGATTCCGGAAACAAAGGTTGAGCGATCGCCCCGCAAAAAGGCCGGCGCGAAAGGCGCCGGCCTCGAAAAGCGAAACGATGCGTGGCGTGGCAGTTAGTTACGGCCGGGGCGCGTCTGGCGCCGGGTCTTGCTCTCGACGAACTCGCGGATGATCGCCATGCGCTGACGTTGACGTTCCTCTTGCTCGATTTCGTCGACCGAGCGAACGGCTTCATTCTTCGCCATGGCTTTCCGCATTTTCGTGAGCGCGAGGTACTCGAGCTGACGAATGCGTTCGCGGGTGACGTTGAAGCGTTTGCCGACTTCCTCGAGGGTCAGTTCTTCGCGGCCTTCGAGCCCGAAGCGGAGCTTGATGATCTCGGCTTCGCGCTTGTCCAGAGAGTCGACCATCGCGTGCAGATCGCTCGAGAGATTTTTCTCGCGCAGACCTTCGAAGGGGCTGACTGCATTTTCGTCGCCGACGATTTCCCCAAACGTCGCCGAGTCGCCTTCTTCGCCGATCGGCGCATCGAGCGACGCCGGACGGACGCTCACCGATTTAAGATGGGCGACCTTGGACGTCGGGATCTGCAATTCGGCCGCCAACTCTTCGTCGGTCGGTTCGCGACCCAGTTGCTCGGTCAAGGCCATCGCGGTGCGACGCATCTTGGAAATTTTGTCCACCAGATGGACGGGGAGGCGGATGGTTTTGCTCTGGTTCGCAAGCGCGCGTTTGATGGATTGCTTGATCCACCATGCGGCGTACGTGGACAGCTTGCCGCCTTTGCGCGGGTCGAAGCGTTCGACGGCTTTGATCAGGCCGATGTTGCCTTCGCTAATGAGGTCTAGCAACGGCAGGCCAAAATCCTTGTAGTCCATGGCGATCTTCACGACGAGGCGCAGGTTGGCCTTGATCATGTGATCCCGAGCGGCCTTGTCGCCGCGGCGGATGCGTTTCGCCAAAGTCACTTCCTCTTCAACGGTCAGCAAGGGCGTCTTGCCGATCTCTTGGAGGTACAGTTGGAGATTGCTGCGCTCGCCATGAGCAATGGGCTCGGCGGCGGGATTTTCGGGCTTTTCGAGAAAAGACGGCGGCGCGTCGATAGGCGCGGCGGTGAGCGTGGCGGTCGGTGCCTCCGTGGCAGTAGGATCGTCAGCGTTTGGATTGCGGAGCGACTTTGCTTTAGCGGGCATGATGGGAACCTCGTTGAAATAGAGGAATGAGCCGAACGGTTGTTCCCGCTCGGAGCGGAAATCATTCCACCTCCAGGAAACGCGACGTGCAGAGGGAACGTTGCCTGGCAGATTGCGATATTATGCGCAGTAATGGCACAATGCGCGTGCAATGTGCGGCCTTAACGGCGCAGTGAGGTCATTTTGACCGCGGCACACCTCTCCGGTTCGCCGCTTGGGCTGCAAACACCGGCAACCGTTTGGCCCAGTTACCCCGGATTTTAGCGTAACCTTCTTTAGAACAATAACTAATCTAAAAGCGTTCCGCCATGGCGACAGCCTTAAAAAGCGCTGAGGCCTTGCTCACGGTTTCTTGATATTCGGAGGCGGGGACTGAGTCCGCCACGACCCCTGCTCCCGCCTGGATATGAATCCGGCCGTCTTTCAGCAAGGCCGTCCGGAGCATAATGCAGGTGTCCATATTTCCGTCGTAGCCGAAGTACCCCAGGGCACCCGCGTAAAACCCGCGATGCGACGGCTCGTACTGCGCGATGATCTGCATGGCGCGGATCTTTGGTGCGCCGCTCACCGTGCCCGCGGGGAAGGTGGCGCGCATCAAATCGTACGCATTGCGCTCCGGGGCGATCTCACCCTCGACTTGGGAGACGATGTGCATCACGTGCGAGTAGCGTTCGATCACCATCATCTCGGGCACGCGCACGCTGCCGAACTTGCATACGCGCCCAATGTCGTTGCGTGCGAGGTCGACCAACATGAGGTGCTCGGCGCGCTCCTTTTCGTCGGCCAGCAATTCCGTCTCCAGCGCAAGATCCTCCGCTTGGGTCGCGCCGCGTCGCCGGGTCCCGGCAATCGGCCGAATTTCCACCCGCCCGTCGGTCAGTCGCACATGCACTTCGGGCGACGCCCCGACGATGGAAAAATCGCCCGCCTCGAGAATGAACATGTACGGCGAGGGATTCACCGTGCGCAACGCGCGGTACAGATCGAGGGGGGATTTGGTGAACTCGCGGGTGAAACGCTGCGAAGGGACGAACTGAATGATGTCGCCTGCCCGGATGAACTCTTTGCCATCGTCGACGACCTTCTCGAATTTCGGCTGCGTGAAGTTTCCCGGCGGCACGGTGATCTTCGGCAGATCCTCGATCGGTGCCGGGGCAAGTTCGCGCGGGTGGCGAAGCAGGGCATACAGCTCCCGCAACTCGGCGACCGCCGCGTCGTACGCGAGGCCGGCGTCGCCACGAATGTGGCCGTTCACGCAGAGTCGCAGCGTTTGCTTCGCGCGATCAAAGATGAGCAGCGAGTCCGAAAGCATGAAGTAGAGGAGGGGAATTCCCAAGTCGTCCTTCCCTGCGGCTGGTACGCTCGGCTCGATGCGGGTAATATACTCGTAAGCGACGAAGCCCACCGCCCCGCCCGTGAAACGCGGCAATCCAGGAATCGTGACGGGACTATACCCGCGCATTTCCTCTTCGATCAGGGTCAACGGATCGGGCGGCGTCGCCAACGTTTGCGACGGCTGTCCCGGCACACGAATCTCGGTCGTTTCGGGTCCGCAAATGAAAATCTTCCGCGGACGGCAGCCGATGAAACTGTAGCGAGAGAGCTGTTCTCCGCCTTCGACCGATTCCAGGAGATACGACGGTCCGGCGAGCTTGAGCTTCGCATACGCCGACACGGGCGTCTCGAAGTCGGCCATCAAATCCGTGTACACCGGCACCACGTTGCCCTGGGCGGCGAGGCTGATGAAGACTTCGCGGGTCGGATGGATATGCATCGGCGAACTGGGCTTATGGAAGTCGCGCGGAATCGCCGCAAGGGCGAATCGAGCCGGCCGCCGCGCTACGTCACGCAGACGCCATTCGAGAGAACGCGCCGGTGTGCCGGTAGGGTGGCGCCTGTCGTCCCGACCGCCGCAATTGACCGCCGGTCCGAGGTAGGGGCGGCTGTCCGCAGCCGCCCTGAGCTGATGTGCGCGTCGCGCCGTAAGCGTGCAAAGGTAACGTTGAACTCAGGGCGCCTCGGAGCGTCCCTACCTAAAAACGTCCGTCCTGCGTTACCCGTTCCCGCCTCACTCCACCGTCACCGACTTCGCCAGGTTGCGCGGCTTATCCACGTCGCACTTGCGTTCCACGGCGATGTAATAGCTCAGCAACTGCACGGGGATCGACGCCACGATGGGCAGGACCGCTTCGTGACACTCCGGAATTGTGATGATGTCGTCAGCGACGCCGGGCGGCAGTTCTGCGCCCTCGGTCGTGATGGCAATGATCGGGCCCTTGCGCGCCTTGATCTCCTGCATCGACGACACGACCTTCGGGAAGATTTCACCCGACGGCGCGAAGATGACGCTGGGGCACTTCTCGCTGATCAATGCGATCGGCCCGTGTTTCATTTCCGCTGCCGGATAGCCTTCGGCGTGGATGTACGAAATCTCTTTCAGCTTGAGCGCTCCTTCGAGCGCGATGGGGAACAGCGAAAGCCGGCCGAGGAAGAGCATGTCGTGGTACTCGGCGTAGCGCTTGGCGATCTCGCGAATGTGATCGGCTTGGGTCAGCGCTTTGCGGACGAGGTCCGGCACGGCTTTCAAGGCATTCACGTAGCGGACGCCGTCGCTGAAGCTCATGTCGCGCATGCGGCCGAGATACAAGGCGACCATCGCGCCGAGCAGGAGTTGCGAGGTGAACGCCTTGGTCGAGGCCACGCCGATCTCGGGACCGACGTGCTGATAAATGCCGCCGTCCGCTTCGCGCGCAATCGTCGAGCCGACGACGTTATTGATGGCGAGCGCGCGATAGCCTTTGCGTTTGGCTTCGCGCAACGCCGCCAGCGTGTCGATCGTTTCGCCTGACTGGCTCACGACGAAGAACAGCGTGTTGCTGTCGAGCGGCGTGTTCCGGTAGCGGAATTCGGACGCGTAATCGACTTCAACGGGGATGCGCGCAAAACGTTCGATCAACTGTTCGGCAACGAGGCAGGCGTGCCACGCCGTGCCGCAGGCGCAAAATACAAAACGGTCCACTTGGCGAAACTCCGCGGCCGTGATGTTCAACCCGCCGAATTGGGCCGTGCTGCCGTCTTCGGAGAAGCGTCCGCGCATCGTGTTTTCGAGCGCGATCGGCTGCTCGAAAATCTCCTTCTCCATGAAGTGCGCGTAGGCGCCGATCTCCGCGTCGCTGACGGACCAAGTGATCCGATCGACGACCGGCGAAACGTCCAGCTGGTCCATCGTCGTGATCGCGAACGAGACGGGCGTCACGTGCACGATCTCGCCGTCTTTTAGATACACGACGTTTTGGGTGCGGCTGACGAGCGCCGAGGCGTCGGACGCGATGATGTATTCGCCGTCGCCCACGCCGAGAATCAAGGGCGAGGCTTTCCGCGCGGCGACCATTTCGCTGGGGAACTCGACGCACAACGCCGCGATCCCGTATGTGCCTTCAACGTGGCGAAGCGATTTACGGACGCTCTCGACGAACCGGTGGGTGCCATTGTTGCTCACCGGCTCCTTCGCGAAATGGTACGCGATGAGATTCGAGAGCACTTCCGTGTCGGTCTGCGACTGGAACGTGTACCCCTTCTCCAGGAGGAACGTTTTGATCTGGGAATAGTTTTCGATGACCCCGTTGTGGATCAGCGCGATCTTGGCGTCGGAGCTTACGTGCGGATGGGCGTTCGCATCGGTGACGCCGCCATGCGTCGCCCAACGGGTATGGCCGATGCCCGTCGTGCCATTGAAGCGATGTTTGGCCGCTTCTTTGACGAGATTCTCCACGCGTCCGGTCTTTTTCGCGACGTCCAGTCGATCCGACTGGAGGACGCAAATCCCCGCGGAGTCATAGCCGCGATACTCGAGGCGTTTCAGGCCCTCGAGCAGAATGGACACTGCTTTTTGCTTACCGACGTAGCCGACAATACCGCACATAATTTTCCGAAAAGGAGATTTTGCTTTTCTTTGGGCGAAGGGTAGCGGTCGTTACAAACGTCGATCAAGGAATTAGAACCCCATCGGGAAATCTCTTATGACCACACAGAAACGCGTATTGGCCGTCATCATGGGCGGCGGACGAGGCACACGGCTTCATCCGCTTACCTCCGAGCGCTGCAAACCAGCCGTACCGCTGGCCGGCAAATACCGTTTGGTCGATATCCCGATCAGCAACTGCATCAACTCCGACATCAATCGGATCTTTCTGCTGACGCAGTTCCAGACGGCGTCGCTCCATCGCCACGTGCAGAGCACGTACCACTTCGATCCGTTTGGCGGTGGCTTTGTCGATATTCTCGCCGCCGAGCAGACGGAAAAAGGCTCGGACTGGTACCAGGGCACGGCCGACGCGGTGCGGCGAAACTTGATCCACTTCCGCGCATTTCCGCACGATCTCGTGCTGATTCTGTCCGGCGACCAGCTGTACCGGATGGATTTTCGGAAGATCATCGAGCAGCACATCCAGCGCGGCGCCGACGTCTCGATCGCGGCGATTCCGTTCCCGGTCTCGAAAGTCGAAGGCCTCGGCTTGATGCAGGTGCACGACGATCTCTCGATCGTGCGCTTCGTGGAGAAACCGAAAGACCCCGCGGTGATCGCCGGTCTCGCTCTCAGTCCCGCGATCGAGAAGACGCTCGAGACGCCCTCGGAGGAAAAGCGCTGCCTCGCGAACATGGGCATCTACGTGTTCAACCGCTCGGTCCTCGCCGAAGCGCTCGACAACACGATGACCGATTTCGGCCGCGAAGTGATCCCCGGCCTCCTCGGGAAAAAGAAGCTCTTCGCTCACACCTTCGAGGGCTACTGGGAGGACATCGGCACGGTAAAGGCGTTCTTCGATGCCAACCTCGCGCTGGCGCAACCGCTGCCCCCGTTCAACTTTTTCGAGCCGCAAGCGCCGATCTACACCCAGGATCGTTATCTGCCGGCCTCGAAACTCAACAAGTGCGGCATCGATCACGTCGTGATCGGCGACGGCTCGATTCTCACCAACTCGAGCTTGAAGCATTGCGTGCTGGGCATTCGCAGCTTCATCGATGAGGGCTCGATTTTGGAGGACACCATCGTCATGGGCTCGGACTATTACGAGACTCCCGAGCAACTCGCGGCCAACATCGCCAAAGGCAAACCGCGCCTCGGCGTCGGCAAGAATTGTCGCATCAAAGGCGCGATCATCGACAAGAACACCCGCATCGGCGACGGTTCGATTCTTTCGGCGGATGGCAAGCCCGACGGCACGTACGTCAACGGCGCGGTGATCATTCGCGACGGCGTGCTGCTCGTGCCGAAGAACGGCATCGTGCCGCCAGGCACCGTGGTTTAAGCACGTCAACCGCTCCAACGACGCCGGTCGAGGACCGGCGCCACATAGCGCCAGTCTTCGACTGGCGTTTTTCGTTACCGGCAACCACGCACCTTACGCCGTCGTCGCGGTTTTCCTCCGCGATCCGAGGATCAGCGTCGCGCCGGCCACGATCATGAAGATCGAGTAGAACGTGCCGCGACTGAGCCCGAAGAGGAGCGTGACCCCGTAATCGGGCTCACGAAAGACTTCGCACACCATGCGCACGATCGCATACGCGATCAGGAACTCGCCCGCGAGATGTCCGGGCCGCGTGCGCACCACGTCGCTGCGCCAGAACCGCCATTGCATGTACGCGAGCAGCAAAAGGCCTTCGAGCGCTGCTTCGTACAGCTGGGACGGATGACGCGGAAAGACGACATCGGGCCGGTCAGGCGGGGCGCTCTTCGGGAAGATGACCGCCCACGGCACGCTCGTCGTCGGCTTTCCCCACAGCTCACCATTGATGAAGTTCGCCACCCGGCCGAAAAATAATCCGGCGGGCGTGGTCGAAGCGATGATGTCGCCCAAATGGCGAAACGAAATTTTTTCCGCGCGGCTGAACCACGCCAGCGCGATGGCGACGCCGATGAAGCCGCCATGACTCGCCATGCCGCCGTCCCATACCTTGAAGAGTTCGAGCGGGCGGTGCAGCAGCGTGCGAGGTTGGTAGAGCAGAAAATAGCCGACTCGACCGCCGATGAGCACGCCAAGGACAATCGCCACCATGAGGTCGGCGACTTTGGGCGCCGGTAGCTGCGACCGGCCCGCGTGCGCATAGCGGATGAGCAGCCACCATGCGGCCACAAATCCGAGCATGTACGCCAAGCCGTAGTAGCGGATACCGAAGTTGCCCCAATGCGGGCCAAGAAATGGATCGAAGTGGTGAACCCAGTAGGCGAGAGGCATGAGCGGGCGTTCTCTTAGGTGACGGGGCTCAGATGATCAATCATCGACGTGACCGGCGTTGGGCTCCTCCGGGGTCGCGTCGTCAGGGAGCCGGCGGCGTCGGTTTGGGCGGCTCGGTTTCTCCGGCGCGGCGTGGTCGCGCGGCCCGTCGCGACTTTGTGCGCGCGAGCTCGCGCATATCGATCGCGACGTCGTCGCTTTCGAAAATCTCACCGCCGATCAGGTGCTCGATCAAATCCTCGATCGTCACGACGCCGGCCACCGCGCCGAACTCGTCGACGACGATCAGCATCTTTTGATGCGATTTCAGGCAGAGCTGGAGCGCATTCGCCGCGGTCGCCATTTCCGGAATGAACTGGGCTTCGTGCATCAACCCTTCGACGAGCACGCCGTCCTGATCGTTGGCCTTGGCTTTCAGCAGGTCTCGGCGACGCACCATCCCGGCGATGTCGTCTAGGTTCCGCCCGTACACTGGCATGCGGCCAAACGGCAGATTCGGATACTCCCGAAATACATCGCCGACGGTCGCATTCCGCCGCAACGCGGTGACGACCGTGCGCGGCGTCATCAATTCGCTCACCCGCACGTCGTCCAACGAGAGCGCGTTCGCGATGATGTTCGACTCGCTTTTCGACAAGGTCCCGAAGCGCGCGCCGCGCTCCGCGAGCAGCAGAATTTCTTCTTCCGAGGCGTGATCCGAGCCCCGCGGCTTCACGAAGATCCGGACGATCGAGTTCGCGAACCAGGTCACCGGCCGCAGAATCCGTCGCAACCACAACAAGGGATAAACGATGTAGGGCTGAAGTTGCCGGCGATAGACCACGCCGATGTTCTTGGGCAGGACCTCGGCGCCGACGAGGAGCACGGTGCCGAACACCGCCGTGATGACGGCGAGAATCCGATCGCCAAACAGGTGTGCGCCGATTGCGCCGATGACCACCGACCCCAGCGCATTCGCGATCGTGTTGAGGGTGAGAATGGCGGAAATGGTTTCCTCGATTTCCGATTTGATCGTTTCCAGCACCTGCCCTCGGCGCGGCAACGATTTCTTCAGCGCTTCGACCTCGGCCACCGTCGTGCTCAAGACCAGCGCTTCGGACAGCGAACAAATGAACGAAATGGCCAGCGTCAGACAGATCGCGACGATAAGAGGCAGCATGAGGCGTAGTTTATGCGATCGCCGACGTTGGCGAATCTAATGTACCGGTAAGCGGCTCGAGCGAGAGGAACCATGATGGATGCAGGCTGACACGGGCGCTCGGCGCAAAACAGCCTTGCGGCGCATGGATCGTCGGCGGGATGCTCGCCTCATGAGTGAACTCAAGCGGACGCCCTTGCGCGATTTTCATGCCGCTCACGGGGCGCGGCTGGTGGACTTTGCCGGCTGGGAAATGCCGGTGCAGTACCGCAGCATTCTCGAGGAGCACAAAGCGGTGCGCAGCGCGGCGGGCTTGTTCGACGTAAGTCATATGGGCGAAGTCGATGTCCGCGGGCCGGAGTCCGGAAAGTTTCTCGACCATCTCGTCACGAACCATGTCGCGAAGCTCTTCCCCGGGCGCGTGCTGTATTCGCCGATGTGTTATCCGGCGGGCGGAGTCGTGGACGACTTGCTCGTCTACATGCGCGGCATCGACGACTATTTCCTCTGCATCAATGCGTCGAATGTCGACAAGGACATCGCCTGGATGCGGGAGGAAGCGTCGAAGTTTTCGGTGACCATCACCGATCGAAGCGCCGACTACGCGCTGCTCGCCGTCCAAGGTCCGCGCGCGGCGGAAATCGTGCAATCGCTCACCGGTGCGAAGCTGGGGCTCGTGAAATATTATCACTTCACCGAGGCGACGGTCGCGGGCGTGCACTGTATCGTAAGCCGCACCGGTTACACGGGGGAGGACGGGTTTGAGCTTTATCACGCCGCCTCCGATGCCGTCGCGCTTGCGAACGCTTTGCTCGAGGCCGGCCAGCCGCGCGGGCTCGAACTCACCGGGCTTGGCGCGCGCGACAGCTTGCGCCTCGAGGCGGGTTATCCCCTCTACGGGCATGAACTCAGCGCCGAGATTTCGCCGCTCACCGCGGGCCTGGGTTGGACGGTGAAGCTCGACAAGCACGATTTCATCGGGCGAGGCGCCTTGTTGGCGGAAAAGCAAAAAGGTGGAGCGAACAAAGTCGTGTTTTTCAAAACCGGCGATCGTCGCATCGTACGCGCCGATACCCCCGTGCTTGGGCCGGATGGCACTGTCGTGGGCCGCGTGCTTTCCGGGACGTTGTCGCCGCTCTTGAACGAGGCGATTGGGTCGGCGCTAGTCGCCAGCCACGTTGCGAATCAGCCGCTCGCGGTGGATATCCGCGGGACGAAGATCGTACTGCAACTTGCCACGCCACCCTTCGTTGAACTGAAGAAAACGGCGTAAACGCAGGCTGCCGTCCCCCGTTCGCCCACCTCCGAAACCGCATGATTTGTGATCATCTGTGTTGATCTGGACTTAACCTGCATTGAAGTGCTTTGAATTCTCCATGAGCAATATCCCCGCCGATCTTCGTTACGCCAAATCGCATGAATGGGTGCGCGTCGAGAACGACGGCACCGTGACCGTTGGCATCACCGACTACGCGCAAAATTCGCTCGGCGACATCACCTATGTGCAGGTGCCTAAGGTCGGCGCCGCTTTGAAGGCCGGGGAAGTGTTCGGGGTCGTCGAGTCGGTGAAGGCCGCGAGCGATCTTTACGCGCCGATTGGCGGCACCGTGACGGCGGTCAATGCCGCGCTGGAGGGTGCGCCGGAGACCGTGAATCGCGCGCCGTATGGCGAAGGGTGGATGATCAAACTGAAGCCGGCCGATCCGGCCGCGATCAAGAGCCTGCTCGACGCGGCGGCGTACGAGAAAGTCGCGAGCTAAGGTACCGATGTAGCGGAACGCGCAAGCGTTTCGGGCCGAAGTCGCGTTTGGCGTCGGTGGGGTGCGGAGACTCCGCCCTACCTTCGAAATTAGGCCAGGACCGCTACCTCGTCACCGAAGCCGAATCGTGTGCTGCTGCGCCGGGGTGATCCCGAGATCGAGATGCAGCGCGTTCGGCGGCACCCAATCGTCGATTTTTTCGGGCCACTCGATCACCAAGCACCAGGGCGAAACGAGAAAATCGACCAAGAGCAGGTCGTCGACCTGCCGTGCCGTTTCCAACCGGTACGCATCGAGATGGACCAGATTCGTCCGTCCGCGATGGACCGTGAAAATGGTGAAGGTCGGGCTGGTGACGGCGTCGCTGATGCCGAGGCCGTGAGCCAAGCCTTGCGTAAACGTGGTTTTGCCGACGCCCAGATCGCCGTGGAGGGCAAGGGTCGTGTCGGGGGGCAGCGCCGCCGCAAACTCCGCCGCGATCGCGCGCGTCTCCTCCGCGGTCGTGGTGGCCACCCCCGCCCGCAGCTTATCGTAAATGCTCGTAGCCACGAAATTCCTGGAGGTCGACGCTACCCTGGTTCGTCGCGCCGGCGCGTTCAAAACGCCCGACGCAGCTCAGCGGCACCCGCGGAAAGCGCAGGCGCCAAGCCGCGGCAAAGGCCGCGCGATCGGTGCGGCGCTGGAGCGCAAAAACGAGTTCGTAGTCCTCGCCGTCGGATAACGCCGCGCGTAAATCGGCGCCGCGCCTTAACGGCACCGCTTCCGCCTCGAGTGCGGCGCGCGCGCCGGTGGGAGTCAGCGCCCGCAGGTCTTTCGCGAGGCCGTCGCTAAGGTCCATCATCGCGCGAACGGCTGCTTGTCGCACGAGCCACGCGCCTTCGTCGAGCCGCGGCTTGAACGTCGCGTGATGCCCCGTGGCGAGACTGTTGCCCAGCGTGCCGGTCACGAAAATCCAATCGCCAATCTTCGCTCCGCCGCGCGTCAACACGCGGTGGGCGGTCGCTTCGCCGATGAGCGTCAGGCTGGCCGCGAGCACCCCATCGGCTTGCGCGACGTCGCCACCGACGATCGTGACGCGATAGCGACGCGCGGCCGCGGCGACCCCACGGTAGAACTGCTCGACCCACGCTCGCTTCGTGCCGCGATCGAGCGTCAACGCCACGACCGCCGCGCGAGGCCGTCCGCCCATTGCCGCGATATCGCTGAGATTCCGTTTGAGGAGTTTTTCGCCGACGGCCCGCGGCGCGACGTTGGCGTCGAAGTGTCGGCCGAAGATCACGGGATCGACCGTCACCAGCTGGGCGCGAGCGGACGGCCGCAGGACAGCGCAGTCGTCGCCGATACCAAACGGCGCCTCGGGCGTTGCGTTGCCGAGCCACCGTCGGATGGCCGCGATGAGTCGCTCCTCGCCGAGTGCGGCGACCGATTCCGAACGACGTGAGGTGAACGGCTGCATGGCCTACGCCTTTTCGCCGAAAAAGATCAGCACGATCGTGTTCAAGTTGAACAACGCATGCGCCACCATCGTGGTGCCGATATGGCCCGTGCGCTCGTAGGCGAGCGAGAAGACGAGCGCCAAAACGAGGAGGGGCGCGAAGCTGGGGAAGCCTTCGAGCGTCTGCCAATTCACGTGGAGCGCGGCGAAGAGCAAGGCCGGCAACCCGAGTGCGATGGCGCGTGGCAGGCGGGTGCGCAGGAAACGGAAAAATCCCGCGCGGAAAATCGCCTCCTCGGTGATGGGCGCCACCACGGTGGCGAGCACGGTCAGCGCCACGATGAATTTGCCCGACTGCGCTTGCGCAAACATGCGGATCAAATCCTGCGGCTCGACCGGCACATGCAGCGCGCGCAGCAGCAATTCCCACACATGATTCGTCGCCAGTAGCAGAGGCAAAAGGATGAGATAGGTGGTCACTCCGGAGAGAGCGATTGCCGACGCGGTGCACTTGCCCTGCGTGCGATACGAGGGCGAGCGCGACGCAAAGACGGCCGCGCCAGCCAACATGCCCAGCTGTGCGCCTGCTCCGGTCAGGAGCGCCGCTGTATCGCCGGTTGATCCCAACCACTTCACCAGCGAACCTGCCGCCAGGGCGGCGACGGACGTCCCGACAAACACGAAGAGCACGAACAGGAGGATTTCGACCGCATCCCCGTGCCAAACCGGCAGGGGTGACGGCAGGGTTTTAACCCGAGCGGAAGGCGAAACCACGAAACGCCACAGCAGCACCAAGCCGAGAAGCGCGAGTGCGTACTCGGTGTACTCGAGAGCTGGAGCGACGACGATCGACATGAACGAAAAGTGCGTCGGAAAAATCTCCGACCTGCAATGTCGGAGGTGGGGTTCCCGCACCTAGCCAGGAAATTTCACGCTCCAAACGTTGGGTCACAGAGCACACCGAGCTCTGACACAGAGTTCACAGAGACTAATCCACGAGCGCTGATTTTGCCCAAACGATCCATTCACAGCATAAATCCCGACACAGATTGAAGCCTCCTGCTGCCTCTGGGCCGATGGCTTGGATTCGTTGCAGTGAAATATCTGGGCTAGAGCGCGGCGATCGGCCCGGCCAAATTTTTCCGTGCCTTACCCAATCCGTCCGCGATCGTACACGACGCGGCCATCGACGATCGTGGTGACGACTTGGCCGGTCAGATTCTGTCCGTGCCAGGGCGAGTTGCTCGATTTGCTGAAGCCGGCCTTCGCATCGTACCGCCAAACCTTCTCCGGGTCGAAAAGGCAGATGTCTGCCGCCGCGCCCGCTTTGAGCGTGCCCGCCTCAAGATTTACGATCTTCGCCGGACGGCGCGTCATCAGATCGATCACGTAAGGCAGCTTGAACTTGTTTTGGCGGACGAGCACGTCGAGCGTGACGGCCAAGGAGGTCTCGAGTCCGATGATGCCATTCGGGGCAAAATCGAATTCCCGGTCTTTTTCGGATTCGGTGTGCGGCGCATGGTCGGTGGCGATGCAATCGAGCGTGCCGTCGCGCAAGCCGGCGATGATCGCGCGACGATCTTCGTCCGTGCGCAGCGGCGGGTTCATCTTGAAATTCGTATCGTAGCCGCCGAGAGCGTCGTCCGTCAGCGCGATGTGATGTGGCGTGCCTTCGGCGGTGACGCGCGCGCCCCGCGCTTTGGCCCGGCGAATCACGTCGACCGAGAACTTCGACGAGATGTGCTGCATGTGAATATGCGCGCCGGTGTATTCCGAAAGAATCACGTTGCGTGCGACGATCAAATCTTCGGCCGCGTTCGGCCAGCCGCGGAGTCCGAGCCGCGTCGACATGGCGCCTTCGTTCATCACCGCGCCCTGCGTCATGGAATGATCCTGGCAGTGATCCATGACCGGCAGGTCGAACATCTTCGCGTACTCGACGGCCCGCCGCATGAGGTCGTTCGACTGCACGCAGTCGCCATCGTCGGTGATCGCAATCACGCCGCTGCGCTTCAACGACCCGATCGGCGCGAGCGCTTGGCCCTTCATGCCGACCGTGATGCAGCCGGTCGGATAGACTTTGATCACCGCGTCGCGCGCGATGACGTCGCGCATGTATTGGATCGTGCCGGCATTGTCGGCGACCGGCGACGTATTGGGCATGCATACGACCGTCGTGAAACCGCCGGCCGCCGCCGCGCGCGAGCCGGTGCCGATGGTTTCCTTGTGCGTTTGGCCGGGTTCGCGGAAATGGACGTGAATGTCGACCAGGCCGGGGCAGGCGATGAGACCGCGAGCGTCGATTTTCTTCGCCCGCTTCTTGGCGGCGGCGGGAAGCGAGCCGGCAATCTTGCCATCGACGACAAACAGGTCGCCGATGTCGTCGCGCTTTGACGCGGGATCGATGATGCGGGCGTTGCGAATCCAGAGATTAGGCATCGGAAGAAGATAAAAAACCGGGAAGAACCGCGAATGAACACGACGGCACACGAACGATCCGAGCCCAGGCGGGACGATCGACGCGCGGCGGTGAGCATTCGTGTCTTTTCGTGTCCATTCGTGGTTAGAAGGTTACTCCACCGGGGTGACGTGTTCGGGCTGGCCGCCGGCGCACAGGTAGAGCGCGGCCATGCGGACGGCGATACCATTGGTGACTTGTTCGAGGATCACGCTGCGTTCGCCGTCGGCGAGTTCGCTGTCGATTTCGACGCCGCGGTTGATCGGTCCGGGATGCATGATGATCGCGCGCGGGTTCAGCCACGAGGCCCGCGTCTTGTTCAGCCCGAACATGCTGGTGTACTCGCCCAGCGAGGGGAACAGGCCGGCCGCTTGCCGTTCGTGTTGGATGCGGAGCAGCATCACGACTTCCGCGTCGGCCAGCGCCGATTTCAAATCGTGCGACACGCTGACGCCCATCTCCGTGAACGAGGCGGGTACGAGGGTCGCGGGCCCGACGAGCGTCACGGCCGCGCCCATTTTGGTCAGCGCATGAATGTTCGAGCGCGCGACGCGGCTGAACAGAATATCGCCCAGGATCACAATCTTCCGGCCGCGCAACGAGCCGAGATGCTCCTTCATCGTGAAGGTATCGAGCAATCCCTGCGTCGGATGCTCGTGCGCGCCGTCGCCCGCGTTGATGACGGGAATGTCGAGGATGCGCGACAAGTAGAGGGGGGACCCGGCGGCGGCGTGGCGGATCACGATCATGTCCGCTTGCAGCGCCTGAATGTTCTGGGCCGTGTCGCGCAGCGTTTCGCCCTTCGTGGTGCTGCTGCTCGCCGCATCGAACGAGATCACGTCCGCGCTGAGACGCTTCGCGGCCATGTCGAAGGCCATGCGCGTGCGCGTGCTCGGCTCGAGGAACAGATTGACGATCGTCTTGCCGCGCAACGCGGGGACTTTCCGGACGCTGCGTTTCAGCGTGCGCTTGAACGCGGCGGCGGTCGCGTGGATTTGTTCGATCTCGGCGAGCGAGAGCTCTTCGAGCGTAATCAGGTGGCGGCGGTGCCAAGGCATGGCGGGCGAGGGGCGGAAAGGGGAGCGACGCGGTTTAAAGCGGTGAGTGGTGCGCGGCGCGCGACGTGGGATCGAGGCGCACCAGGTCGCGTTTGGGATCGGCGGAATCGAGGTGGACCACCACCTTCTGCGCGTCGGTCGCGGAGATCGAGATCCCCGCGTAATCCGCCGCGACCGGCAGGCGGCGTCCGCCGCGATCGGCGAGGACGGCGAGTTCGACCTTCGTGGGTCGACCGTGGTCGAACAATTCGTCCAAGGCCGCTTTCACGGTGCGGCCGGAGAAGAGCACGTCATCGACGAGAATGACCGTCGCGCCTTCGACATCGGCGGGGATTTGCGTGGGGGCGAACTCCTTCGGCACCGGATGTTGGGCGATGTCGTCGCGGTGAAAGGACACGTCCAAAACGCCGGCCTTGGCAGAAGCGCCCAGCGCGCGTGCGAGCCGCCGAGAAAGTTCGACCCCGCCGTTGGCGACGCCAAGGAGCAGCAGCTTCGGATTTTTCGGATGGCGAGCGGAAATGGCGGCGGCGAGCCGCTCGATCGCAGCGTGAATCTCGCTCGCGCCAATAATCTGGGATTTGGCCACGAATCATCGTTGTGACGCGTGCGGCGAGAGGTGGGAAGATTTTTTTGCGGTGAGCGAGAAAGGCGCTCGATTCGTAATCGTGATCTTGCTCGTGAGCGTTCCGGGCCGAACGTCCCCCCACCGATCGCAAACGCGATTACGATCACGAGCACGATTAAGATTGCGATTCATGGGACGCAACGACCGCCGCCCAAACCAAAACGGCCGCTCCCGAAGGAGCGGCCGTTCTTTTGGTGTGATGACTAGGTCTGGACTACTTACCGAGACTCTTGCGCAGATCGCCGAGCTGGCCGGCGCTGCCGAGGAGCTTGTTGCGGCTCGCGATGAACTTCGCGTACTCCTCGATGAAAATCTTGCCCGGCGGGCGGAAATCGAACTCCTGCGGCTTGTCGCGGAAAAACTCGCGATGAACGCGGGTCCAAACGAGGCGGCCGTCGGTGTCGATGTTGACCTTCGTCACGCCGAGTTTGGCGGCCGGCAGATACTCGTTGGGGTCGACGCCCATCGAGTCCTTGATCTGACCGCCCGCTTTGTTGATGCGATCGACTTCGTCCTT
Source organism: uncultured Opitutus sp. (assembly GCA_966252355.1). Classification (GTDB taxonomy): domain Bacteria; phylum Verrucomicrobiota; class Verrucomicrobiia; order Opitutales; family Opitutaceae; genus ER46. The sequence continues at coordinate 30,817 of CBINOT010000042.1, forward strand.
CGGAACGGAGGACGAGCCGTGCATGACGAGCGGAAAGCCGGGGAGACGCGCCTTGATCTTTTCGAGGACGTCGAAGTGCAGCGATTGACGGCCCTTGAACTTGAAGGCGCCGTGGCTGGTGCCGATTGCGCAGGCGAGCGAGTCGCAGCCGGTCTTTTTCACGAAGTCCTCGGCCTCGGCCGGGTTCGTGAGCATCGCATGGCCTTCCTCGACCTTGATGTCCTCTTCGACGCCGCCGAGCATGCCGAGCTCGGCTTCGACGGAGATGCCCTTCTTGTGCGCGGCATCGACGACGCGTTTGCTGATCTCGACGTTCTTCTCGAACGGATCGTGCGACGCATCGATCATGACCGAGCTGTAAAAGCCCGAGTTGATGCAGTCGTAGCAGGTTTCTTCGTCACCGTGATCCAGGTGAACCGCGAAGATCGCGTCGGGGAAGATGTCGTTCGCGGCGCGGATGATCGCCTCGAGCATCTTTTTGTCGGTGTACTTCCGTGCGCCCTTCGAAATCTGGATGATGAACGGCGCCTGCGAGTCGATGCAGCCCCGGAAGAGGCCCATCGCTTGCTCGGCATTATTGATGTTGTAGGCGCCCACGGCGTATTTGCCATAGGCGTGTTTGAAGAGCTGCGCGGTGGTTACGATCATTGGCGTAAAAAGACAGCGTCGAACCTTCGCAGGGGAGGATCACACCGCAAGGGTTTTCTCTGTGCACCGTTGGCGAAACAGTGCGCGGCATTTGATGTCGGGTCCGGGTCTGCGATGGGTGCAGAAGACGCCAGGCCCGGGAGGGCGAACCCTCTGGTGAGCCACGGTTCGACGAGGACGCCTCGCCCGACCGGCAAAACTGGGACGACGCTTATCAGCCGCCGCCGCCACGTCGGCGACCGCCACCGCCGGTATTCGTGCCGGCCTGAGCGCCCGTCGCACCCGCGTTGGCATTGTTCTGCTGAAAGGTGCTTCGAAACAGCTGCTGCAATTGCTGCGCCGTCTGTTGCTGCTGTTGCATCTGTTGCAATGCGCTCAATTGGGACGGCGTAAGGACGGTCTGCGCGCGGTTGACTGCCTCGGCGGTGATGGGGACGGAATTAAACCCGCCACCGACGACACCGCCGCCCACGAAGCCACCGATGCGACCGGCGAAACCGCCGGGTCCACCGAAGCCGCCCTCGTTGCCGCCACGGAAGTCTCCGCCGGTTGCGCCCGCCGCGCGTTGCGGTGTGGTCGAGGCCAGGATCTGCACGAGCTGGTCGGCTTGATTGGCGGTGAGCGGTTCGCCGTAGCCAAGACGCTGCTGCAGCGAGTTCACGAGGTTACGCTGTGGCGCGGTCTTTTCGTAATTCCCGAGCTCCGAAAAACCGGTATCGCCGATCAAGGCCTTGATGTTCGCGTTTACCGGCGCTTGTGCGTCGGCCACGAGCTTGGCGAATGCATCGCGATCCGTGCGCGGATTGATCCCTTGTTCCCGCGCCGCCGCGACCACGTCTTGTTGGGCGGTGCGCCGCTCGATGAGCAGTGCCTTCAGTTTGTCGGCCTGTTCGGGCGTGAGATTGAGTTTCTTGAGAAGATTAAAAAGGTACTTCCTGAAGCAACAGG
>CBINOT010000043.1:0-32302 GCA_966252355.1 uncultured Opitutus sp.
TAGGGTAGAGGCTCGGGCTAAAGGCTACAGAATCTGGACCTCCCCGATGCGGTCGTCTGGGTAGCTTGGAGGTAGCGGAAACCGTCAGGTTTTCGGGCATCGAGCCCTGCTTGGACGGACAAGCTCACGCTTTCGCTACCGACTCACACGCGCGCTCCCGGCCCTGAGTTCCGCGTCACCGGTAGAACGCGTGACGACCAATGGTCACGGTGCGCGCCAGTGTGCGGGTCCAAGGTGTGCGTTCGCCTGTGCGGGTGTAATGCGTGGCGCCCTCGGTCGGGTCCCGCCACGTATCAAGCGTGGCGTCGTCGACGATCTGGAGTGCGGTATCCCACATCCGGTCCGATTGCGCGCGGCGAATCATCCGATTGACCGACTCCCGCCCGGCGGTGAGTTTGTTCATCGCGCTGAATTGCTTTTCGCGCAGCACCGTGGGGACAAAAAGCTCCGGCAGTCCGCGAGCGCGGTTCCGAATGACGGCCATGACGCCGCGCATGCCAAAATCGCCCTGCGATGCGGCTTCGAGGACCAAACACGCGGCGACGATCTCGCGTTCGTTTGGCGTCAGCTCGTACTTCGGCACCGAGAAAGTCACCTGCGGCGTGGACTCCGCCGGCGGGGACGGGCGGGTCGGGTTCGCCAGCACGATAAGCGGAGCGACCGCTCCTAGGAACGGGGCGGAGGTCAGTGCGGCCAGCGCCGCCAAGACTTTCCGTACCTTGCTCACGATGAATAAGCGTGTCACATCGAGGTTGTACTTCCCATGGGGTCGTGGCCTACGCGCCGCGTAGGTCGCCATCCCCTGTTCCAAGCCCGCCCACCTGCCGGTCGGCTGCCTGGAATATACACATACTCTACATCGAGTCGCGCGTACTGACCGTGCACGCGCAAGGCGGTTCGTCCCCGCGACTGTCGTAACGGGCGTTATATCAACGTCACCAGGCGGCCGCATTTGCTACGACCGCCGGCGGGGGAATGAAGGGCTGGGGTGAGGCTTGGTCAGTGGCTCGCTTGCTCGATGCTTTGTCCGGCCTTTTGAACGTCTTTGCCAAATCCCCGAGTGGTGTTGCACCCGCTGAACAGAATCATGGCAACGACGGAGATTCCCAAGATCAGCAGGGTAGGGCGATGCAGGAAGTTCATCTGAATGGGGGGCCGCCTGCAGTGTAAATCTCGTTCCCTGCCGCGGGCATGGGGTGGGAACCGCCTTTCCGCGAGGCGCGATTACGAAGGCGGGTGGGAGGCGTTGAACGAAACTGGGCCGACGCGGTCTGCGAACGCATGTCCGCTACTGGTATGCTCCATCGTTATTGGGACGGGCTACGTCGTGGCCGGCCGGGGCATCGCTTTCAGGATCGCTACGATCGAGCCCGGCGTTCGCCGAAAAAGTCGGTGTTCATGCGCGTGTTGCTGATCGTCGTGGCCGTTGCGGCGATTCTCGTCGGCATCGCCGAGATCGTCTTCCCGGGGCCGGCGTCGGTTTTCTTATTGCTCGGCGGTGCGTTGCTGGCCGGCGAATCGCGGCTCGTTGCGCGCGCGATGGATTGGCTCGAGCTGCATCTCCGGCCGATCTGGCGGTTCCTCCGCCGCCGCTGGAGCGCGCTGTCCGCGGCCGGGAGGAAACGCGCGGTTGCGATCGTCGCGTGTGCCAGCGTTGCGAGCGCCGTGTTCGTCTACCGCGTGATGGCGCAATAAGGCCTGCGCGCTGATCGCGGCGCGATGAACGGCTCGCCGATTCGGCCGAGCGGCCCTTAGCTCGCCGCCGCCATCGGCCGCGAACAGTGGATCAAGCGCCCCGTCCCCGCCGCCAGCTGCACGGTCGTTCCACTCGCCGATTCTAAAACCAGCGTGTCTCCCGCCTCGTCGACGATCTTCGCGCAGGGATCGTCCGCCAGGGGCCATTCGGCGAGCCAGAGCAAACGGAAATTGGCATCGACGCAGTAGACGTTCGGCACGCCTGGCAGCAGCCCAAAGGGATGCTCGCGAACGTAAAGTCGCATGGGACCGTGGCGAAACTCCAGGACCCCGGTGGCGAGCGGTTGAAGCGCGGCGGCAACCGTGCCGGTACGGTTCAAGCGGCACAGCGTTCCATCGATAACGGCGATCGCGGGGAAAAGGTTGGTCACGTTCTGGAGCCGCACAGGGCAACAGCTTACCGGCGGCTCGGCGACACAAATTTTTCCGCCGTCGGCCGCCTTGCTCCCCCGGGCGGCGGCGGTCGCGCGGTCGGATTCCCGGGGGGCCGCACCTGACAACACATGTCAGGGAAGCGGCAACCGGCCTCGCGCCGCGATTGCGTGTAGTGGAAAAGCGGGCACGTACGTAGCGGCCGTGGAGCGGGCGAGGATTTTATCGCGACTTACGCATTTGCGCGCCGACGTAAGTTTGCTTCCGCCAAATGCCTCGGTCCGGGCCGCCGCGACGTTGCTCGTTTCGCTGGCGCCTGCGGCGAGCCGCGGGCGGTGTAACCGGTTACTGGATGCGGAATTTCGGCGGCGCGGCCTCCGCGGCGCCGCCGCCCGAGTGGGTTTCGACCTCCCGCCACGGGGGAAGCCGCCGTGCTGTCTTACCCAAAGCACTACAGGGTAAGCCGGCGAAAATGTCGGCACGCACCTCTGCAGCTTCGCCGCCGCCCCGCGGTCGATGCCGGTGCCGCTCTCCCCGCCCCAGGAGCCGCGGCGGGCCGATACGCTCGGCTCAACCCTAACTCGAATATCCATGAAAAACTCTTGTTCGTTCCGGGGCGCGCGCCGCATTGCCGCCCTGTTCGCGGTCATGAACGCCGCGCTTTCCTTCACGCCCGCTCTTTCCGCCGCTCCGCGCGCGGCGAGCTCCGTTTCTTACAGCGGTCGCGCCATCGCTTTCCACGTCGACGGCGTGACCGAGCCCGTTGCGGGTCCGATCGTGATCGGCGATACCGGACCACTGCCGTCCGCCGGCGGAACGCTCGAACAACACGCCACCAATGTGAGCATCGCCGGCGGTGCGTTGACGATCGACACGGTCGACGCGTCGACCACCGGCAGTGGTCCGCAAACGGTCTCGGAAACGCGGCTGTCCGGCTATCACGTCCATTTCATCACTTCGGACGGCGAGGATGTGTATATCGACGCCGCGTACATCGCCGCCTCGGCGGACGTCTCGCTCAACCCGGGTGGCAAAGCCACGGCGCAAGCCAGCGTCACGATCCAAGGTCTCACGGTGAACGGACGCGCGATCGCGATCACCGGCGCCCCGAATCAGGTCGTGGATTTGCCGGACGCCGAGGTGAAACTCGTGATCAACGAGCAAGTGCGCTCGGCCGGCAAAGGCGAGGGCGACCTCGCCGTCGCGGCGGTTCATTTCTGGATTTGCGAGTGCATGGAAGGCCACTTCGGCGTGGTGAGCGCGGGCATCTCGGGCAAAGGCACGCCGCCCGAACCGGAAGAGCACACGTGCGGCAAAGTGACCGGCGGCGGCTGGATCACCGGCACGCCCAGCGGCGCGAAAGGCACGTTTGGGGTTAGCGGCGGAATCCGGCGCGGCGCATATTGGGGCCATCTCACCTATGTCGACCACGGTGCGAACCTGAAAGTAGAGTCCACCGCCGTGACGGGATTCACCGTCGATTCGACCGACGCGAATGCACGCATCATCACTTACAATGTCACGATCAACGGCGTCGCTGGCACGGCCACGGTTCGCGTCTCGGATAATGGCGAGCCGGGCCGGAACGACACGTTTGGGATCACGCTTTCCACCGGTTACAGCGCCGCGGGCGACCTCGGCGGCGCGCGACCGGGAGGTGGAAATATTCAAATCCACAAATGCCCTCCTGGCTGGGAATAGACCCGTTGCGGTAGCACCCGAAGAGTGAAGAGAATCCCGCCACGCCCGTGGCGGGATTTCGCTGCGGACGAACGGCGCTCTCGCACGAAATGGAGGGCGAGGTTCGGAGACCCCATCGCGCCGCGTCGCTCTCCGCCGCCTTGGGCGCGTTCCGCTTTTCGTCCTCGATTCCGCGCGACGACTGCGGAATCCTGAGCGTGCCATGTCCGCCATCGACGAAGGCATCGTTCGGGAATACTTCGAGCAGAACGGGTTTCTCGTTCGGCAAGCGCGCAAGTATCAGGTGCAGTCGCGCCGCAAGGCCGCCGAGGAAGAAATCGATTTGGTGGTGTTCAACCCCTCCTGGCAGCGCGACAGCCGGAAACCGGACTTTTTCCTCTTCTCGAACGAGCTGCCGCATGTGCACAAAGCGATCGTGGCGGTGAAGCCGTGGCATACCGGCGTGTTCACGCCCAACATGCTGAAGAGCAGCCCGGAGGTGTTTCGCTTCCTCGAGGACAATGTGCTGAAACAAGTGGCGCGGCTTTTCGCGCCCGATGCGACGGAGGATGCCGGCGGCGGACTGACGAAAATCTTGGTGCTGCCGAGCTTGCCGACCGCGGAGCCGTTTCGTTCGCAGAGCGTCGAACTCCTCAAAGCCAGAGGCGTCGACGCGATCATCTCGTTCCGCGCGATGCTGCTCGATCTCCTCGAGAAGATCGAAATCAACCAAAACTACACGAAGAGCGATACGTTGCAGGTGATGCGGATCTTGAAGAACTACGATCTCCTGAAGGATACCCAGATGGATCTGCTGTCGGAGCGCGCCGCGGCGACCGCCCGCCGACCCGCCGTCAAATGACGCGGTCGCGAACTGGCGCGGCGAGGGCTTGATCCCGGCAAACCGATTCCTGTTACTTGCCCGAATGATTCATCCCACCGCCCTCGTGGAACCTGGAGCGCAGATCGGGGCCGACTGCGAAATCATGGCGCATGCGGTGATCACGAAGCATGTCGTGCTCGGCGACCGCGTCGTCGTGCATCCTTTCGCGGTAGTGGGCGGCGATCCGCAGTATCTCAAGTTCGACCGGACATTGCAGAGCGCAGTGCGCATCGGCGCGGGCACGGTCATTCGTGAGCACGTCACGATCAATCGCTCGATCTACGACGGGAAGGCGACGATCATCGGCGACAGCTGTTTCCTCATGGCCGCGAGTCACGTCGCCCACGATTGCCAGCTGGGGCAGAACGTCGTGTTGGCGAACGCCGCGCTGCTTGCCGGCCACGTGAGCGTCGGCGATCACACTTTCCTCGGCGGCGGAGCGGCGGTGCACCAATTTTGCCGTCTCGGCGAAAGCGTGATGGTGGCCGGGCACGCGTCGATCACGCGGGACGTGCCGCACTTCACCATGGTTGCCGAGCGCGACGACGTGATCGGGTTCAATGCGGTCGGCCTCAGGCGCCGCGGCTTCAGCCGGGTCGCGATTGCCGAGCTGAAAGCGGCCTTCCACGACGTCTATTTCACCGCCGGAAACATTCGCGATATTGCCGCGCAACGGCTGGCTGCGAATGCCTTCGAAACCGTCGAGGCGAAGCGCTTCCTCGAGTTTTTTTCCGGGGGGAAACGCAGCTTTGCGCGCGCGCGCCGCGCCGAAGCCGACGAGGAGGCCGGGTGATCGCGGCCATGGAAGGTAGCGGCCGTCGTCCCGACGGCCATCCGCGCTAACGCGAGTATCACGGCCATCCATGAGTGCGAAACTCGCTTTGACGTGCGGCGATCCCGCGGGCATCGGGCCCGAGGTGGCGGCGGCGTGGTTGGCGGCCCACCCGGCCGAAGCCCCGGACGTGGCAATCATCGGCCCGGCGCGCTGGCTCGAAAGCCTGAACACCGCGGCGACGAAAATCCCCGTGGGCCTGGACGAGTTCGTGGCCACCCCGGGCCAACCCTCCGGCGAAGGCGCGCTTGTCGCCTGGGCCGCCCTCGAGCGGGCCGCCGCCGGGTGCCGATCGGGCGAATTTTCCGGCACGGTGACAGGTCCGGTCAGCAAGGAATGGCTGGCCCGCATCGGTTACCCGTTTCCGGGGCAAACGGAGTTTTTCGCCGCGCGCTGGGGCGGAGATCCGGTGATGGCTTTTTGCGGTGGGAAATTGCGCGTCGTCCTGGCGACGTGGCATGTGCCGCTGCATCAAGTGGCGCGTTTGCTCGGGCCGCATCTGCTTCACCGCACCGTTGCGGCCGCGGACCAATTGGCGCGCATTTTCGCGCGGCCCGCTCCGCTGCTTCCGCCGGTGGCGTCGCAACGCGGCTGGGCTCGTGCCGGGGCCGCGCTGGAACCGCCGCGGATCGGCGTATGCGGCCTGAACCCGCATGCCGGGGAAGGCGGATTGCTCGGTTACGAAGAGCGCGATTTGTTGAATCCAGCGCTCGAGCAACTGCACGCGGAATTCCCGGGTCTGTCGCGGTGCGAACCCGGCGACACCCTGTTCGCGCGCGCGCTGCGCGGTGAGTTCGATGTGGTGATCGCGCTCTACCACGATCAGGGGCTGGCGCCGTTGAAGACGATCGATTTTGACGAAGCGGTGAACGTCACGCTGGGCCTGCCGCACGTACGCACGAGTCCCGACCACGGCACAGCCTTTGGCATTGCGGGGCGAGGCGTGGCGCGCCCCACCAGCTTCGCCAATGCGGTCGACGTGGCGCGGCGCTTGATAAAGTTCCGGGCGGGGCGATAATCCAGGCGTCGATGTCTCTTCCTGCCGTGTCTTCTTCCTGTGTCTCTCCTGCCGCTTCGTCCGCCGCGCCGGTCGCCGCGCTTCCGGAAGGCGTCCGCCCAGGGAACGAGAACCTCGTGCGCCTGACCGAGTCCGCCGGCGTGAAGGTGGCGGCGCTGATTGCGCGCGAGAATCAGGGCGAGTATCTGAGGGTCGCCATCTCGGGCGGAGGTTGTAACGGGTTGAGTTACAAAATGAAGTTCGTGCCCGAGCCGAAGCGGGGGGACATCCTCGTTACCACGGCCGGTGTTCGCGTGCTGGTGGATAGCAAAAGTGCGCTCTACCTGAAGGGCACGCACATCGATTATTCGAGCGCGATGGTCGCCGGCGGCTTTAAGTTCTCGAACCCCAACGCCAAAGCGAGCTGCTCCTGCGGCGAGAGTTTCAGCGTCTGATCGGGTAAACTCCTATCCAAATAACCCTTGCCCCCGCGTAATTTACCGGCGAGAAGCCACCCCGACACCAACACCACTTCAAGCACGAATTGATGGCTATTTCGTCTCCCTCCTCCGGCGGCGGCAACCGCTCCGGCAATTTTCAGCGTCGTAACAACGACCCGTTTGCGGCTATTCGCCGCAACCATCGCATCAAGGTTCCGCAAGTGCGCGTGATCTCGCCCGAGGGCAAACAGCTCGGGATTATGGATACGCCGAAAGCCATCAATCTGGCGCTCGAAGTCGGCCTCGACCTCGTCGAGTTCGCGCCGAACGCCAATCCGCCCGTGTGCCGGATCATCGATTTTGGCAAATACGTGTACGAGGAGCAAAAGAAGCACTCCCACGCGAAGGCGACCGGCAGCAAGATCAAGGAGATCGAGTTCACCGCGCGCATCGAGAACCACGACTACGAGACCAAGCTGCGCCACGCGGAGCAATTTCTCGACCACGGCAACAAGGTTAAGATGCGGCTGAAGTTTCGCGGCCGCGAAATGGCGCACACCGAAATCGGCTTCAACGTCATGAAGCGCGCGGTCGCCGATCTGGCCGGCATGGGTCATCCGGACGCCGAGCCGAAGCTGATTGGCCGCAACATCAATGTGATGTTGACGCCGCTGCCCGCCAACAAGCGCAAGCCCAAGTTTTATACGCGCGGCCACGACGAAGACATCGAAAGCGACGAGGAGCGGGACGAGCCGCAGTCCGAGCAGAGCAACGACGCTTCGGCGGCTTCGACCGCGGGCGCCTGACGCCGCGCCGCCATGCCACCGGCGGCTTTTCGCGTGGCGATTCTGGCCATCGCCGCGGCTTATCTGCCGCGGGCGATCGGCGCCGAAACGCCGCGTTCGTTGCCGAGCCGTCCGGGCGCTTCCGCGCCCGCTGCGGCCGCGCCGAGTTCGCCACCGCCGGCCGCCAAGCCCTCGGCGACTGCGACCCTGCCTCGAGCATCGCTGCATGTCGGCAAGGTCGATTACGTCAGCGCCACCGATATCGCCATCGCGCTCGGCTGCACCGGCCGGTGGACCGAGCCGTTGAAAAAGCTGACGCTGACGAGCAAGACGAACGCGGCCAACCGACTCGAACTCGAGGTCGATAAACGCACGGTCGCCGTGGACGGTTTGCGGATCGACCTCGGGCACCCGGCAGTCCTGCGGCGTGGCCGGCTCTACGTGAGCGAGACCGACATCGCGCATTGCTTGGCGCCGCTGCTCCGGCCTTCGGCGTTGCCCACGCTCCCGCCGCAGCCGACGGTCATCGCACTCGATGCGGGCCATGGCGGCTCCGACAACGGGATGGAAAATCCACGACTCGGACTCAAGGAGAAGGTCCTTGCGCTCGACGTGGTGCTGCGACTGAAGCAGCAACTGGAAGCGGCGGGTTTCAAAGTCGTTCTCACCCGCACCGGCGACGGCACGTTTTCGGCGGACAAAAAGAAGGATCTGGCGATGCGCACCGAAGTCGCCAATCGCGCGAGCGCGGATTTGATGGTGAGCGTCCATTTCAATTCGCTCTATCCGGACACCAAAACGGGTGGCACCGAGGTTTACGTCTATACACCGCCGCACCAGCGTTCGTCGCAATCGTGGAGCACGGGCGATGACGACGCGCTCCCGGCGCAGCCGGTGAATCGCTTCGACCCGTGGAGCTCGTTGCTCGCGCATCAGATTCACCGTCACATTTTGCGCGAGCTGAAGACTTCCGATCGCGGCCAAAAGACCAAACACTTGTTCCTCTTTCAGGACCTCAATTGCCCGGCGGCGTTGATCGAGTCGGTCTTCCTCTCGAATGACGCGGAAGCACGCCGCGCCGCGACGCCGGAATATCGGCAGCAGATCGCCGACGCGCTCGCCGCGGCGATTCGAGATTATGCGGCCACGATCGGGTCGTTGCGGCCGAAATCCAACGCGTCCGCAACGTCGAAGCGGCGGCACGCGTCCCGCTCTTCATGAAATCACGCTCCTTCCTGTTCATTGCCGCCGCCGCGGCAGCATTTGCGCCGACGATCCGAGCCTGGGACTACGAAGGTCACCGCATGGTCAACGGCGTCGCGCTGGCCGCGCTGCCGAAAGAATTTCCGGCGTTCGTTCGCCTTCCTGCCAACGCCGAGCGCGTCATGTTCCTTGCCGGCGAGCCCGATCGTTGGCGCAACGTGCCCGACTTGCCGCTGCAGCAAGCGAACGCGATGGATCATTATCTCGACCTCGAGCACGTCACCGAGCTGGGGCTCGATTTGGCGAAGCTGCCGTCGTTTCGCTACGATTTCGCCACGCAGTTCGCGGCGGCGCGCGCGACGCACGCCGCCGCTCTGCCCGCGATCGATCCGGCGAAGAACCGAGATCACACGCGCGAGTGGGCGGGTTTCCTGCCGTGGGCGATCGCGGAGCATTTCGCGAAGCTGCGCTCGGGCTTCTCGTATTTGCGCGTGTACGAAGAGCTCGGCACCCCCGAGGAAATCGCCAACGCGCAGGCCAACATCCTCTACATCATGGGCGTGATGGGCCACTACGTCGGCGACGGCGCCCAGCCCTTGCACGTCACGGTGCATCACCACGGCTGGGTCGGCCCGAATCCGGAGGGCTATTCGACGTGGTACGGCATCCATCAATGGGTCGACGGCGGCTTTATCGCCAAGTCGGGTATCAAGCTCCCCGATTTGCTGTCGCAAGTCGAAACGTCGCTCGCGTTGCCCGTTGCGCCGCGACCGGATGGACGCGACCCGGTGTTCGTCGCGGCGATGGATTATCTGCAGGAAACGTTCAAGCACATGGAGCCGCTCTATCGGCTGGAAAAAGAGGGCAAGCTCGGACGCGATGCGCTGACCGATCGCAATGGAACAACCGTGGCCGCGCAGCCCGTGCTGCCGGAAACGCGGAAATTCATCGAGCATCGACTAATCGCGGGCGGCGAGATGCTCGCGTCGCTTTGGGTCACCGCCTGGCGTACGTCGGTCCGCGATACATTCCTCGAGAAGTCGCTCGCGATGCGGAAAGCCGCCAGGAACTCCGTGCCCGTCACGGCGCCGGCGAATGCGATTCCTTAAGGTCTGACTGGATTCGATTGCGGCCCGCGGGTGTTAGGCCCGGCCCGCCGCTCGCCCTCCGACGCACTTGCGCGCGAGTCCTGCGCTCAACCTTTCATTGGGTTGATCGCGGCGGCGCAAAGATGCCCGAGCCAGACGGCGACCAGACAGGCGATCACCGAACTGACGGTATAGGCGCCTGCGCGCAGCCAGTCGCCGTCGCGCGCGAGCGCGAGGGTCTGCAGACTGAACGAGGAGAAGGTCGTATATCCGCCGCACACGCCGGTCATGAAAAAGGCGCGGGTATTATTGGTCGCGAAGAAGCGTCCGTCCGGCGCGGTGAGCGTCGCGAAGAATCCGATGACGAACGACCCGCTCACGTTGATCAGCAGCGTGCCCCAGGGGAAAGCGTCGCCGACATGCGCGGAAACGAAACCGTTGAGCCAAAAGCGCACCACGCTGCCGAGCGCGCCGCCGAGGGCAACCAGGAGGTAGAGTACCATGCGGAAGCGAGCGACGATACGCCACGAGCGGGCGATGTCGATGCGCGGGTAGGGTGGCTTGGACCGAATCGTTCTCGTTTTCTTTCTCCTTTTCGTTCTCTTTTCGCGCCCGCCGCTGGTCGGCGGAGAGAACGAGAAAGAGAACGATAACGAGAAAGAGAAAGAACGAGTGAGGTGACCGCGCGCCGGCAGATTGCCCGATCCTTGCTTCGCGGGATTTTGCCGCCAATTTCGGCCGACGTCTGAACTGCCGCTGCATAGTCGCATTCCTGCTCGCGTTGAGCGCGATTTCCGTCGCTCCGGCGGCTTCGTCGAGGAATGCGGTCGTCGACGAGGATATCGCAGCGCGGGTCATCGTCCTCGCGAATAGCGACGACCCCGATTCCGTGCTCATCGCACGGCACTATATGTCCGCTCGCGGCGTGCCTTCGGCAAACCTCGTCGCATTGCGGATGCCGACGAACGAGACGATCACCTGGCGCGAATTCGTCGACGCGGTGTGGTCGCCGCTGCTCGCGCGGCTCGTCGAAGAACGCTGGATCGATGCGATCCCGATGAATCTCACCGACCCCGTCGGACGGCGAAAGTATGCAGTGCATCATCATCGGATCGCCGCGCTCGTCGTGTGCCGAGGCGTGCCTTTGCGGTTGAATCACGACCCGACCCTGTACGCCGACGTGATGCCGTTCACCACCCGCGGCGAGTTCCGCACAAACCAGGGCGCGGTCGACGCCGAGCTCAGTTTGTTGGCCGTGCCGAATTATCCGATCAATGCGTTCGTGCCGAATCCGTTGTTCCAGAACGAGCGGCCGACCGAATACGAGACGCAGCAGGTCGTGAAGGTGTCGCGGCTCGACGGCCCATCGGTCGAGGACGCTCTTGGACTCGTCGATCGGGCGTTGGTCGCAGAACGTGACGGCCTGATCGGGCGCGCCTACGTCGATCTCAGCGACCGCGATCACGTCGGCAATGGATGGCTCGAAACCACGGCCGCGCAGCTCGAGGCGCTCAACTTCGACACGACCGTCGATCGCGAGCCGGCGTTGATTCCAACCACGGCGCGATTCGACGCTCCCGCATTGTATTTCGGCTGGTATGCCGGCGACGTGGGCGGCCCGTTTACGTTGCCCGGGTTTCGTTTTCCGCCCGGCGCCATTGCGCTGCACATCCACAGCTACAGCGCCGCGACGTTACGATCGACGACGAGCGGATGGACGGGGCCGTTTGTCGCGCACGGGGTGACCGCCACGGTCGGCAACGTGCACGAGCCGTATCTCGATTGGACCCATCGGCCGAATCTGTTGCTGCGATCGCTCTCGCGCGGAGCGCGGCTGGTGGACGCCGCGTACTTCGCGCTCCAAGGGCTGAGCTGGCAGGAGGTGCTCATCGGCGATCCGTTGTACCGGCCGTTCGCGGTGCCGTTGGAAAAGCAGCTTCAAAACGTGGCCCAGCTTTCGCCGCAACTGGCGCCGTACGTCGTATTGCGCCGGGTCCAACAACTGGAGTCCCAGGGCCAGGGCGCGGCAGCGCGCGCGCTTTTGCGCGAGCACGCGCGTCAACGACCGTCGCTCCCCTTGGCTGTCGCCCTGGCGAAGCGACTGCGGGCCGACGGGGATGCCCAAGGCGCCGCCGGCGCGCTCGTCGAGGTGACGACGATCAAGACCTTTGCCGTCGATGAGTGGGGTTTGGCGCGGGAGGGCGCGCAACTGTTGGCTGCGCTTGGCCGCCCGTCGCATGCGTTGGAAGTTTGGCGGGCATTGCTGGCGGTCGAATCGCTTCCCGCGGCGTTGCGCACCGCTTGGCGGAGCGAGGCAATCGACGCCGCGGTCGTCGCTGGCAATGTGACCGAAGCTGACAACTGGCGAAAACAGCTGGAGGCAGAGACGCTGACCGTGCCGCCTCGTTGAGTGCGAAGCGCCCAAGACGACGGCCCGACGGCCGGAACCGCCGCCACGCGCTGCGGGCAATAAAAAGCGCGACCCCGGACGGGATCGCGCTGAGTCGAAGCGCAAGCGGCAAGCGCCGCCTCAAATTTTCTCCACGATCTTGTCGGCGAGACCGTATTCGATCGCTTCTTTCGCGTTGAGGTAGAAATCGCGATCGGTGTCGCGATTGATGTGCTCGAGCGGCTTGCCCGAGGAATTCGCGAGGATCTGGTTCAACTCCAACCGGAGCTTTTCCATTTCTTTCGCCTGAATATTGATGTCGGTCGCCGGACCCACCATCCGCCCTGAAATCAGCGGTTGATGAATCAGCACGCGCGAATGCGGGTAGAGGAAACGCCGGCCCTTCGAGGCGCCACAGAGCAGGATCGAACCCATCGAGGCCGCCATGCCGGTTACGACCACGGTGATCGGCGAGGAAATCAGCTGCATGGTGTCGTAGATCGCCATGCCCGCGGTGATGGAGCCGCCCGGCGAATTGATATAAAACGTGATATCTTTGCCGGGCGCCGAAAGTTCGAGGTAAAGGAGCTTCTCGGTGATGTCCTTGGCGGACTCGTCAGTGACAGCGCCCCAGAGGAAGATCTTCCGCTGGTCGAGAAAACGGCGCTGGATGACCATCGCGACCGGCGCGTTTTTCTTCACGAGCAAATCGTCCTGCTTGTCGTCGTCATCGTCGTCGTCGTCGAGACGCGGAAGCGGGGCGGACAGGCTAGGCTGTAGATTGTCGAAATGCATACTGCGGCCACGTTGTGCAGGCGGCTTCGAGTTCGCAAGTGCCGAGGTGAATTATGGCTGGGCCGGTATGGAATGTAGGGGCGGGATCTCCCGATCCTGTCGTCGCCCGGCGAGGCATGGACCGAAATCTCGAGCGCGCACGCGTGGAAAGCGTGTAATCGCGGTTAGATTTTTCCGGTGTGCGCCGCAACGGCGGGGCTCGGAGACCCCGCCCTGCATCAATCCTGTCCCGACGTCCGGTCAGACCCGAACCTGCCCGTTGCCCTCGATGACGAATTTATGCGAGCAAAGCTCGCGCAGCCCCATCGGACCGCGCGCGTGCAGTCGGTCGGTGCTGATGCCGATCTCGGCGCCGTAGCCGAACTCGAAGCCGTCCGTGAACCGCGTGCTTGCGTTCCAATAAACCGTCGCGCTGTCGATCTCCGCGAGGAACCGTCGCGCCGTGGATTCGTTCTTGGTGACGATCGCGTCGCTATGACTCGAGCTGTCGCGGTTGATCGTCGCGATCGCTGTGGCGAGCGAATCGACCACGCGCACCGCGATGACGTAGTCCAAGAATTCAGTCGCGTAATCCGCGGCGGTCGCGGGCACGGTGGGAATGTCCGCGCCGGCGAGGATCGCCGCGCTGGCCGCATCGCAGCGCAATTCGACGTTCTTCGCCCGCAAGGCGCGGCCGATCATCGGCAAAAAGCTATTCGCGACGTCGCGGTGCACGAGGAGTTGCTCGGCGGCGTTGCACACGCTGGGCTTCGAGGTCTTGGCATTGACGACGATCGCCTCGGCCATGGCCAGATCCGCGGCGGCGTCGACGTACACGAAGCAAACGCCCTTGTAGTGCTTGATGACGGGTATCGTGGAGTTTTCCGCGACGTACCGAATCAGGCTCTCGCCGCCGCGCGGAATGATGCAGTGAATCAACGTATCCAGCTTCAGCAGGGTCGCGAGCGCGGCGCGATCCGTCGTCGGCACGAGCTGCACCGCATCGGCGGGCAATCCCGAGTCCGCAAGCGCGGTCGAAATCAAGCCGGCCAGAGCCGTGTTCGTGTGAAAGCATTCCTTGCCGCCGCGCAAGATCGCCGCGTTGCCGCTTTTCAAGCAGAGCACCGCGCAGTCGACGGTCACATTGGGCCGCGCTTCGTAGATGATGCCGATGACGCCGATCGGCACGCGCACCTTGCGAATGCGAAGCCCGTTCGGCCGCTCGATCTGTTCCAAGACTTCGCCGACGGGATCGGGCAGGGCGACGACTTCACGCACCGAGGCGGCGAGATGACGCAGCCGCTTTTCGTCGAGCGTCAGCCGGTCGCGCGCCGCCGCGGTGAGCGCCGTGGCCTCCGGCGTGGCGAGATCGCGCTGATTCGCGAGTAGCAATTCGCCGTGCGACGCATCGATCAGGTCGGCCAGTTTCGCCAGCGCGACGTCTTTCTTCACTGCCGGCGCCGTCGCGAGCACGTAGGAAGCGGCGCGCGCGCGTTGGGCCAGCGAGGTGACGAGTTGATCGAGTGCAGCGGACATGGCGGTCGGGTAAGTTGCCCACGGAACACACGGAAGACACGGAAAAAAGCAAAACGGCCTGTTGGGGGGCATAACCGGTGGGAGACCGGCTTTACCCCGCCGCCTTGCTTGTCTGAGACGCGTTACCTGCGCGTTTAACCCGCCTTCGTCGTCGGGGAGGCCTCACTCGAAAAACCGGCTCCGATTGAAGCGCCAGGTCGAAATGGCCATGACCGCCGTTGCGATGGCGAGCAGGATGCCGATCTTCGGCATGACCTCGCTCAGGCCGCGGCCCGCCCACAGCACGTCCGTGAATCCTTCGACGCACCAGTACACGATCGTGCCTTTGCTGATCGTTTGAATGTACGAGGGCATGAAGCTTACGGGGAACCACGCCCCGCCCAGTGCGCTCATGGCAATGACCACGAAGGTGGAGAGACCACGCGCCGCGTCGGCGCTTGGCGAGATCGCCGCGATGAACATGCCGAAGGCAGAGCAGGCCGCCGCGGCCGCGACCGAGATCGCCACGAGCGGCACGAGATGCCGGCCGAGATCGAGTCCGAAAAAGAAATGCCCCGCGACGAACAGCGCCAGGATCTGCACGAGGCCCAGCAGCACGCCCCAGATGAAGCGGGCGCCGAGAATTTGGCCGGGCGTCACGGGCGACGACAAAACGCGTTGGAATACGCCGGTCGCCCGTTCCTCGAACATGTGGCTCGCTCCGGCGCTGACCGCGAAGAGCAGGAACATGATCGCGTAGCCGCCCACGAGGCGTGAGGCCATCGGATTCTTCACGTCTTTGCCGGCGACCTGCTCGGTTTCGATCTTCACGAGCTGCGTGAGCAGGTTGTCGTTGCCGCCCGCGGTTTTCGCCCCGGTTTCGGTGCCGCTCCGGATGCCGCCGAAAAGGTCGCCCTGCTCCATCCGGCGCACGATGTCGTCGGGATTGCCACCGAAGGTCCGGCTGATCGTCGTCGCCATCTCACGGTTGAAAGCGTCATACCGCGCCACGCCGACCCGCTTCTTTCCGCTTTGCTGCAGCGATTGGCCGAGGAGTTCCGGTACCTTCGAGAAAATCGTTTTTTGCAGCAGCCCGTTCACGGTCTGCGCCTCGATCTCGTTGCGCGGATTCGAGAGAAAGCGCAGGCGGATGCCAATGTGCTCGCCGACGAGATCGGCCGGCAGGATCACGGCGAAACGATAACGATTGTTGCGGAGCGCGGTGCGAACGTCCGACTCCGTGAGAGAACGGCGCGACGATGCGGGGCCATCGGTTTCGGTGATGACGGCGAGCGATTTCTCGCTGCGCAGCGCGTCGACCAGCGCCTGAGCCGCTGGATCGGAAGAAAGATTCACCACCGCGAGCGGAATGCCGCTCGGGCCCGCGTCTTTGCGGTAAAGGCCGAAGACATGACCCAGCACGTAGATCAGCGCCACGGGGACGAGAAACGTGATCGCAACGGCGGCGCGCGCGCGGCGAAAATTCAGAAAGCTTTTGTGAACGAGAACGAGAATGGCAGTCATGGCCGGAAAGAGGGGATGAGATTAGACGTCGCGAAGTTGCCGCCCGGTGAGGTGGAGAAAAACGGCTTGGAGCGTGGGGCGTTGCATCACGAAGAGCCGCGGCGGCAGCTGCAGCGATTCGGTCAGAGTGAAGAACGACGAAAGCGGATACCCGCTGCGCGGGCGGAAGCGGCACGTTGCCTCGTCGGTGGAGACCTCGCCGTGGGCGGCCAATCGTTGCGCGAGCGCTGCCGTTTCGGGCGTGGCTGGAAACGCGATCTCGTCCTCGAACGGCAGCTTCGTCAGCAGTTCCCCGAGCGAGCCCAGGGCGAGAATCTTGCCGTGATCGATCACGCCGATCCGTGAACACAGCCGCTCGGCCTCTTCCATGTAATGCGTGGAATAGACGATCGTGACGCCTTCGCGATTGAGCCGTTCGAGATACTCGAAGATCGCGTTGCGCGATTGGGGATCGACCCCGACGGTCGGTTCGTCGCAGAGCAGCAGCTTCGGACGATGCAGCAGGGCCGCGACGAGATTGAGCCGGCGTTGCATGCCGCCCGAGAACTCTTTTACGGGCACGGCGCGCTTGTCTTCGAGCTGCACGGCCGCCAGCGCTTCGTCGATCCGGCTGCGCAGCTCTTCGCCGCGCAACCCCTGGAGCCGGCCAAAAATGGCGAGGTTTTCGTCCGCGGTGAGGTCCGGATACAAGGCGATGGATTGCGGCACGACGCCCAAAATTCGGCGGGCCGCGGGGTCCTTGGCCTGGAGCGGTTTCCCATCGACGGCGATCGTGCCGCCGTCGGCGGCCCGCAGGCCGGCGACGAGCGACATCAACGTCGATTTGCCGGCGCCGTTGGGCCCGAGCAGGCCGAAGAATTCGCCCGCCGCAATGTCGAGCGAGACATCGTCGAGCGCGACGACGGAGCCGTAGCGTTTGGTGAGGCTGGAGAGTGAGATCATGGTGAGCGACTGCGGCGACGATAACAAATCGGGGCGGAGCATTGCATCGCGCGAAGGTCACGGTGCGGTCATCCCCACCATGACTTTCTTCCTATATCGCCAATCATGACGGCCATGCTAGAATCGGGGCGATGTTGAATTCGGCGCACCATCGCAGGACCGGCGGCTACTACGCGGCGTTTTCCTATGGCGCGGTGGTCGTCACCGCGTATCTGGGCTTTTTTTTGGAGCAGCATTTTTACACCGCGGCCCACTGGGTTCCTGTCGTGTTCGCGCTGGGCGGAATTTACGCGGCCTTGGGCGTGCTCTGCAGCGTAGGCCAGGACTGCGGCCTGCAACGCGGGCCTTGGTTCTATGTGGTGCAATCCTGCCTCCTCACCGGGATCGTGCTGTTGAGCCCGGCGCGGGGTTTCATGGGCATCGTCGTCCTTCCGCTATTGAGCCAGGGGATATTCGATCTGCGGCCGCGCGTCGCCGTCGTGCTCGCCCTCTTTCTGCTCGTGGTCGTGACCGGCGTCTGGGCCATCCCGTACGGTTGGAGCGGCGTGGCGCGAGCTCTGATGAACTACGCGGCCGCCTTTGTGTTCACGATCGCCTTCAGCTTGATCACCAAGCAGGCGGTCTTTGGCCGGATTCGCGAAGCCGAGCTGCGCTACGAAGTCGAAGCGGCCAATCGGCAGCTGCGCGCCTATGCGGTCCAGGCGGAGGAACTCGCGACCACGCGCGAGCGCAACCGCCTCGCGCGCGAAATTCACGACGGCGTGGGGCATTACCTCACGGTCGTCAAAACGCAGCTCGACGCCGCCGCCGCCCTGCTGCCGGACCAGCCGGAACGGGCGCGTGACGTCGTGGTGAAAGCGGCGAAGCTCAGCGGCGATGCCCTCGACGATGTCCGGCGCTCGGTCGGAACCTTGCGCACCGATGCCGTGCGTCCTCCGTTGCCGGAGGCCTTGCGCGCGCTGGGGGCCGAGACCGGCCTGCCGGTGGCCGTTCGCGTCGAGGGCCCAGCGCGGCCCTTGTCGGCCGCGGTGGATCATGCGCTGTTCCGTGCCGCGCAAGAAGGTCTGACCAATGTGCGAAAACACGCAGCCGCGTCGGCCGTGGAGGTCGTGCTCGATTTCCGCGCGCCCGATCGGGTAGCGCTCGCCGTGACCGACAATGGGAGCGGACGCCCTGTGACGGCGGCCGCCGGCTTCGGCCTCCAGGGAATCAAAGAACGGATCGAGGTGCTCGGCGGGTCAGTCACCTCGGGGAATGGTCCCGAGCGCGGTTTCGCGCTGACGATCGAGGTGCCGGCATGAGCCCGATCAAACTTCTGCTCGTCGACGATCAATCGTTGTTTCGAGAAGCGCTGCGCACCTTGCTCTCGCTGCAGCGGGATTTCGAAATCGTCGGAGAAGCGGAAAATGGCGAACGTGCCGTCGCCCTCGCGCGCGCGCACCAACCGCACGTGATATTGATGGACCTGCGCATGCCCGTCATGGGCGGGGTCGAGGCGACGCGCGCCGTGCTCGCCGCCGTGCCGAACGCCCGGATCGTCGTGCTCACGACGTTCGACGAGGACGAAGAGGTGTTGGCCGCGTTGCGGGCCGGAGCCGTGGGCTACTTGCTCAAGGCCTGCTCGGCGGAAAAACTGTGCGACTCCGTCCGCGCCGTCGCCCGCGGATCGTCCGTGCTCGAGCCGTCCGTGGCCGCGCGCATGATGGCAGGGCTGAACCGCCCGGCCGACGCCGTCGAGCTGCGTCCGACCGCTTTGCCGATCCCGCTGTCCGAGCGCGAACAAGCGGTGCTCAAGCTACTGGCGGCCGGTTGCAGCAACAAGGAAATCGGCAGCCGGCTCCGTATTGCCGAAGGCACGGTGAAAAACCACATGACGAATGTGCTCGGCAAACTCGGGGTCCTCGACCGGACGCAAGCGGCGCTCAAAGCGCGCGAGCTCGGCTTGGTTTGAGGCCGCGCGGCGATTTGCCTCGCGCGGCGCCCTGCATTGCGTCGGACACGTGTCCTTTGGCGTTGCACGTCGTGAGTTGGTCGCCGAGTGTGTCCAACCCTCTGCCTCGGACTTCGAGTTGACCCAATGTTTTCTACGTCTCGTCTTGTTTCGCACGCCGCTCGACTGATGGTCCCGCTCGTGTGCTTGGTCGCGGCGAGTCTGGCCCGCGCCGGCCAAGCCCCCGCTCCGATCGACCGGCATGCGCTGGTCACGCGTCATAATCCGCATGTCACGTCCGCCGATCCCTGGGCTCCGCTTTCGGTGGGCAACGGGCGATTCGCGTTCACCGCGGACGTGACGGGTCTGCAGACATTCACGGCGTATTACCTGGAGCACGGGATCACGACCGAAACCGAAGCGCGCTGGTTGTGGCATGAAAATCCCAACCCGAATGGCTATAAACTCAGCGATGCGAATCGGATGTTCACGGCCTATGGCGAAACGCTCGGTTATCCGACGCGGGCGGCCACTCCGGCGGGCGAATGGTTGCGCGAGAATCCGCACATCCTGCCGCTGCCGCAACTCGCCCTCGACCTGCAACGCGACAATGGACGCGCGCTCGAAGTGGCCGACGTGCAGCACATCGACCAGACCTTGGATCTCTGGACTGGCACCGTCACCAGTCGTTACACGCTCGATGGCGTGCCGGTCGTCGTGACCGTCGCCTGCGCGCCGGATCCGGATGTGCTGGCAATCCGCATCGATTCGGCGCTGGTCAGCGGCGGCAAGCTCGGGGTTCGGCTCGCGATCCCGCGCGGGCACGATCTTCGCATCAAAAATAATCCGCCGCTGGATTGGTCGGAGCCCAACTCGCATCAGACCCGCATGGTCGAGCGACACGAGCGAAGTGTGCTCCTCGAGCATGTGCGGGACGCCACCCGCTATTTTGCCCGGCTCGCGTCGCCCGCTGCGCTCGCGGTCGACGCCGTCGCGCCGCATACGTTCCGCGTTCATGCGACGGGCGGCCAACGGCTGGAGTTCTCGATCGCTTTCGCCGCGACGGCGCCGGCGGGTCCGCCGAGCGTGGACGCCGTTTTAGCGGCGAGCGCCGAGCACTGGCCGAAATTCTGGCGCAGCGGCGGCGCGATCGATTTTTCGGGCAGCAAGGATCCTCGTGCGCCCGAGCTCGAGCGCCGCGTCGTGCTCTCGCAATACCTCGCGGCGATCCAACTCGCGGGCGATTTTCCGCCCCAGGAGAGCGGCCTGACGCTCAATACCTGGTACGGCAAGCATCACACGGAAATGATCTGGTGGCACGCGGCGCATTTCGCGCTGTGGGGCCGCGATGCGCTGCTGCAAAAGAATCTGGACTGGTTTGCGCGATCGTTGCCGCTGGCG
Organism: uncultured Opitutus sp.; assembly: GCA_966252355.1. Taxonomy (GTDB): domain Bacteria; phylum Verrucomicrobiota; class Verrucomicrobiia; order Opitutales; family Opitutaceae; genus ER46. The sequence continues at coordinate 20,511 of CBINOT010000043.1, forward strand.
CGTTCGCTCGCGCAATCGCGCGGCCTCCGCGGCGCGCGCTGGCCGAAAATGATCGGTCCCGACGGTCGCGAAAGCCCCGGCGGCAATCCGCTCATCGTTTGGAATCAGCCGCACCCGATTCATCTCGCCGAGTTGCTGTATCGCAATCGACCGACGCCCGAACTGCTCGCGCACTACCGCGCGCTCGTGCTGGAAACGGCCGACTGCATGGCGTCGATGCTGCATTGGGACGACCGGCGCAAGTGCTACAATCTCGGCCCGCCGCTGTGGATCGCGCAGGAGATCTACGATCAGGCGACGAGCATGAATCCGTGCTACGAGCTGAGCTATTGGTCGCGGGGGTTGCAGATCGCGCAGCAATGGCGCGAACGGCTGGGTCTCGGGCGCGACGCCGAGTGGGACCGCATGATCAAGTCGCTCGCACCGTTGCCGCAGAAAGACGGGAAATATGTCGCTCTCGAGTCGACGCCTGACACCTGGGATAATCAGGAAAGCCGGCACGATCATCCGTCCTTTTTGATGGCGCTGGGCCAGCTTCCCGGCGATGGCGTCGACCGCGCCACGATGGCGCGAACGCTCGATGCCGTGCTGACGAGCTGGGATTGGGAGACCAAGATTTGGGGCTGGGACTATCCGATGATCGCGATGACCGCCGCCCGGCTCGGCGAGCCGCGGAAAGCGATCGACGTGCTCCTCAAGAGCGACAGCCCGAACAATGTGTATACCGCCGACGGTCACTGCCGTCAGCGCGGCGATTTGCCGATTTATCTGCCCGGCAATGGCGCGTTGCTGGCCGCCGTCGCGATGATGGCCGCGGGATGGGACGGCGCGCCTTCCCACGATGCCCCCGGGTTTCCGGCCGACGGCTCATGGGTTGTGCGGGCCGAAGGGCTGCACCCGTTGCCATGACCCCCCGTGCCGAACCCAACGTCCGCCGGGAAGGTCTGGGTCTCGTCTGCCGAGCGGCCTAACAATAATCACGCCTCTATTTATGATTAAGCTGACGCCTATTCTTTTCGTGGGAACAATGTCCGCCGCGGCTGTCCTGCGCGCCGACGGGCCCTATCGCAACCGCGACAACGCCAATCCGAACGACTCGGGCGACCCCGGTTATCCCGTGCCTTATCAGCTGCCGACGGCTCAAGAGATTACCGCCACGCTCGGCCGCGTGCGCGACCACCTGCTCAATGTCGTGCCGACCCGCGTGATCGATGTGCGCAGCGGCCGGGAAATCACGGATTTCTCGCAGTTGGTCGAAACCGCCGCGCTCGATCGCGGCAGCGAGGAGTTTTCGCCGCTCGCCTATGAAATGGGCGTCGTGCACACCGGCATGTTGCGGGCCGCGGCGACGACCGGCGACGCGAAGTTCAACACCTTCACGCAAAAGCAGACGGAGTTCATCGCGCACGTGTTGCCGTACTTTCGGCGCGTCGCGGAAAAGTTCGGGCCGGACCGCAACGGCCTGCGGGCGATTATCCAGCCCCGCGCGCTCGACGACTCCGGCGCCATGTGCGCGGCGTTGATTCGCGCGCGCCTCGCGCACGTGGGCGCCGACCTGATGCCGGTGATCGAGACGTGGAGCGACTACATCGCGCATAAGCAATTCCGGCTCCAGGATGGCACGCTCGCGCGTCAGCGGCCGCAGGCGGAGTCGCTTTGGGCCGACGATTTCTACATGAGCATTCCGGCGCTCGCCGAAATGGGCCGCATGACCGGCGACCGCGCTTGGTTCGACGACGCCGTGAAGCAAGTGCTGCAGATGTCGGCGCGCGAATTCAATCCGACCCTCGAGATTTACACCCACGGTTGGAACGCGAACAATCCGGATGCTCCGCAATTCTACTGGGGCCGGGCGAACGGCTGGGCGGTGCTCGCGATCTGCGACTTGCTCGATGTGCTGCCGAAAGATCATCCGGGCTACGAACCGGTGATGAAGCAATTGCGCACGCTGTTGCACGGCGTGGCGCAATACCAATCCGGCACCGGCCTTTGGCACCAGATGCTCGATCGCAACGATTCGTACCTCGAGACGTCGGCGTCGGCGATGTTCGTGTACGGCATCGCCCACGCGGTGAATCGCGGCTGGATCAGCCCCACGACCTACGGTTCGATCGCGCAAGCCGGTTGGAGCGGTTTGGTGACGCGAATCAATGCGCGCGGGCAAGTCGAAGGGACCTGCGTCGGCACCACGTTCGCGAGCGATCAGGTGTATTACTATAACCGCCCCGTGAGCGTGAAGGCGCTTCACGGTTATGGTCCGGTGCTGCTGGCCGGCGTCGAGATGCTCGAGCTCCTCAAAAACCGTTCCTTCGAAATCCAGACGAAGCTGCGCACGTACCACTACGTCCCGAAGGGCGATACGACGAATTACCGCGAGCACCAGTGAGGGCGCCGCAGCGATGAATCGCGGCATTCCACTGCGGGCCGCTCGGCCAATCTATCGGACGGTCGCGGTTTCCGGTCTGGCGTGGTTTGGCCATGGCACGGGCGTCTTGCCCGTGTGGTGCCATCGGTGTCTCGCCCCGTTGGGCGTATCTCGATAATCCATCATGCGGCGCGCGCGAATCGTTCTGACCTTGCTCGTGGTCGCGTTGCTGGTCACGGCGGCGTGGCGCGCTCGACGCGTCGCCGCGCCCGCGCCCGGAACGAGCGCCTCAACCGCGCGCAGCCAAACGTCCGCGCCGGTGGTTAAACCCGCGCCCGTGACCTCGACTCCAGGCCCGACCGCACCGGCGGCCGCGGGATCGGTCACTGGATCGACGCGTGCGGCGTGGCTCGCTCGTTCCCTGCCCGAATCGCTGCAGAGGCCCGGTGCGACGACGATCGGGGAGGCCTTGGTCTTCGCTGAACAGCTGGCGCCGGGGACCGATCGTTCCCAATTCCTGCAAGCGTTGCTGGAGTATGGCTTGGAGATCGATCCGGTGGCGACGGTCGCGGCGGCCGTCGAGTTTCGCGACGCGTCGTTGCGGGAGCACGCCGTGACTTTCGCGCTCGGGGCGTGGGCGCAACGGGATGCCGTGGCGGCGTTGCAATGGGCGGCTTCGCATCCGCGAGCGGACAACGACGCGACGTGGTTTTGCGCCGCGTACGAAGGCTTCGCGGCCAAGAAGCCGGCCGAAGCGCTCGCATTGCTGCAGCGGCCGGAGCTGGGGGCGGACGTCGACGCGCTCGCGCGCATCGTGGCATTTCATTTCGACGAGCAAGGCCGGTTGGACGAGGCGCGGGCGTCGGCGGAGAAGCTGCCGGAGGGACCGGTTCGCGAAGCGCTCATGACGCAGATCGCGCATTATTGGGCGATGCGGGCGCCGGGCGAAGCGGCGGCGTGGCTCGCGAGCGCCGCCTCGGATGCGACGTTCCGCGACGGCATGACGACGATCGTCCAAACCGTGGCGGCGAACGAACCGAGCTTCGCCGCGGGTCTGGCGCAGCGTTTTCCAGACGGACGCAGCGGAAAGAATCTTCTGGGCGACGTGATCTATTTGTGGGCGCAGCGCGATCTTGGCGGTGCCGCCGCGTGGCTGCGCACGCAGACGCCGGGGCCGAAGCTCGATGCCGCGATCGTCCGTTTCGTCGAAACGATTGCGCCCAACGACCCCGTCGAAGCCCGCGGTTGGCTAAAGTCGATCACCGACCCTGAGCAGCGTACCGCTGTCGCGCAGCGGCTCGGCCTGGGTGGCTAAGGTGTGGTAGCGCTCTCCGAGCGGTCGGCACCGTCCCCGTTAGCTTGGTCGTGATGGCGCCGTCTCCGACGCCCGGCGCGCCGGTGTTTCGTTACCCCTGTCATCCTGAGCATCGCGAAGGATCCAGCTTCGGCTGAGAGGCCGCGAAGGGACCCGAAGGCACACGGATTCCCCAAACGGTTTTCCCGCGAATCACGCGGAGAGACGCGAATGATTGCAGATGAATGGAGCGCCGGTCGTGCCGACGCCGGCGTTCAGGACGCTATTCGCTACACGCTGCGTTGCGGGTACACGAAAAAGCCGCGGCACCGAAGTGCCGCGGCCCCTAGTACACCCTGCAAACCAAGTCTTAGAAGCTCTCGACGGCGCCGATGTCGGTGCCGCTCGGAGTGCCGCCATTGATCAGGTCGCTGCCCGAGGCGAGCTTGCAGAAATTGCCAAGGTTGATGCTGCCATCCGTGTTCCGCGTGAACGGATTCGGCGGCGTGAGCGATTGGAAGTCCGAGGCCGAAATGACCTTCGTGCCGCCGTTATTGTCGCTCGCGCCGTTCTTCCAGAACAGATTCGTCGTTCCCGTCAGCGTATCGAACGTCGCATCCGAACTGCCGGCATTGAGCGAAGCGTTGTTCGTGAACACGCTGTGACCGCCGGAACGGAAGTTGAAGTTCGACTGCGTATTGTTGAACGACGTGTTGTTCGTCACGGTGATCGGACCTGGGTTGTTATTGTCCGTGAACCCGTGGTGCAGATTGTTGAACGCGATGCAGCGGCGGATGGTGTGCTGCACGGCGATGCCGTCGCCGCCGAGCTTGAAGCCGTTGCGGTCGCCGTTCGCGTTGATCGTGCCGTTCGAGAGCTGGCCGTTGCTGTACGCGATGCAGTTCTCGATCAGTACCGGTCCGATCGGACCAGTGTCGGTCTTGGTGAACAAGTCCCAGCCGTCGTCGCTGTTGTGATGCGCAATGCAGCCGCGGAAAACGTTGCCCGTGCCCGTGGTCAGCTTGCAGGCAAAGCCGTCGGCGTTCTCACCGGTCGGATCCGAATTGTCGTGGGAGGTGCAGTTGAGGATTAGGTTGTTGGCCGGCCATTGCGACATGCTCGTCAGGGTCGAACTCGACCGACCGAGTTGCAGGCCCGTGTCGGAGTTGAACTGGGTCGTGCACAGCTCGACGGTGTTATTATTGCCGCCGATGTAGATGCCGTTGTCGCCGGCGTGCTGCACCGTGACGCCCTTGAGGTGCCAGAAATTGCCATTCATCGTGATGCCACGGTTCGACGTGCCAACGCCCTGGGCCGTGAAGTCGTACACCGGTACTTCGCTCTGATAGGCGAAGATCTTCTTCGTGGCGCCGGAGCTGCCGTTGTTGCCCGGTGCGATCGTGATGCCGACGGAATAATTATACGTTCCGCCGCGCACCCAGATCGTCCCGCCTGCCGCGATCCGCGTGATCGCGCTCTCGAGCGTCGTCGGGCTCGCCAACGTACCGGGATTGGACGCCGTGCCGTTGGTGGCCACGAACAGATCGCCGCTGCTGGTGTTGGCCGTGAAGGTGGCCGTGAGCGTCTTGTTTGCGTTCATCGTGATCGACACGGGATTCGTCGTGCCCGTCGCGGCGCCGCTCCAGCCCGTGAAGGTCCAGCCGCTGGCCGCGGTGGCCGTGGCCGAAACGACCGTCCCCGAGGCGTAGGTGCCGCCGCTCGGATTCAGCGCGATCGAGCCCGATCCGCTCACGCTCGTGGTCAGCGTAAACGTGCCGGTGGTGTTCTGCGTGAAGGTCGCCGTGACCGTCTTGTTCGCGTCCATCGTCACGTTGATCGGATTGGTCGTGCCGCTGACGGCGCCGCTCCAACCGGTGAAGCTCCAGCCGGACGCCGGCGTCGCCGTCAGGCTGACGACCGTGCCCGCGGCGTAGCTGCTGGCGTTGGGATTGCGCGCGACCGTGCCGGAGCCGCTGACGCTCGTGGTCAGCGTGAACGGACCGGTGCCGCCGCCACCGCCCGCCGGTGCGAAGGCGGCGAGCGAGTGGACGATGCGACTGCCCGACGTCGCGGTCCAACTCATGGTCGTCGCGCCCGTCGCGCTCGTGGCCTTGGTCGAGCCGGCGCCGCCGCAGCCGTTGCTGAACTTGTCGTAGCGCTCGGTCATGCCGCTGGTCGAGGTCGTGAAGCTGACGCTCGACGCGCCGCTGCCAACGACATCGACGACCCACGCGCCGGATGTGAGCACGGAAATGTTCGTGCTGATCGTGCTGCCGCTCGCGAGGTGATTCGTGGCCACCGCTTCCGGAGCGGCCGCCGCCACGCCGGAAAGCGAAACGGCACCGGCGGTCACGCCGTTGACGGAGCCGGCAAAGGTGACTTGCACCGTGTGCGCGCCGGCCGCCGGATTGGCGAGGTAGTAGAGCTTGGCGCGGTTGAACGTCGATGTGCCGTCGTCGACCTGCGAGCCGGACACGGCTGTCATCGCCACGCCGTTATACGTGACGCTGTTGACGTTCATGTCCGCGAGCGCGGTGTCTTCGATCGCGATGCCGACGACGAGCATGCCATTCGTGAGGGTGCCGGTCGTGTGCGTCCAGCTGACGCTGGTGGCCGAGGCGGTCGTGGCGCCTGAGCTGGCGGCGTCGAAGGCGATGGCGCCGAAGCTCGTGGAAGCGAACGCGCCGGCGAGAAACGTAGCGACGAGCGCGAGCGCTTTTCGCCACGGTGATGGAGGTGTGATGCGATGCATATCGGGTGGGTGTTGTTTTTTGCGTTTTCGTGCGGACAGAGTGCCCGCGACAAAAGGGGAGGAGCTCGAATCAGCGCTGATCGAGTTGAAACATGTTCTCGGCCAGGGACACGACGTGGTCGCCGTGGCCGAGGATCCAATCGCCTGCCGACCACGGGTCGGCGTGCATCCACGCGCGCAGCGCCTTGGTCAGCGCCACATCGCGCAAACCGCCGTCGGTGAACCGCAGCGCGGTTTCGGCGAGGCCGGCGGGGTCGCGCCGCGACCACCCGGAGAGCGCCGATTGCAATGCCAGGTCGCGCGCGGACGGATCCGCCAGGTTGGACGCTGCGACGAATGCCGCGTCCGATTGCTGCCGCGCCCAGTCGTGAAAGGCGGCGATGACGAGATCGCGTCGATACGCCGCAGGCGCGCGGAGGGCGTACGTCGCCGCCTCGTTGAACTGACCCTTCTGCTGCAGCGCGCCGATCACGGCGTAACCGGCGTCGCGCTCCGCCAACGGATCGGGGAGGACGGTTGACCCGGCGGTGTCACGCACCAGCTCCGACGTGGACCGCGCGGCCGAAGCGAGGAATTCAACGCTTGGCCCCTCGCGCACGGCGGCCGTGAGCGCACGCGCGGCGGGCGGCGCCGCCTTCGAGGGTGGGGACAAATGGCGGCCGATGGCGTGCCGCGCCTCCATGTTTCCGCTCGATTCCCAAGCGACAAACGTCGCCGCGGCGGCCAGCAGGGCGCAGCCGACGATGCGAAGAGGGGTGGAGGAGGACACGGCGTAACGGATCGGAATTCACGCCGCAGGAGCGACACAAGACCCGCTCCTGCGGCGATCGCGCGATCAATAGGACGTCTTCAGCCAGTTATCCTTCGACCACGTCAACACCCCGGCGCCCGCGCCCGTCTGCAGCGCGGACAAAAGACTGGCGGGATCGGTCATCGTGTAGGTGTAAGGCAGGCTCGAAAATCCGTTCCAGGAGAATGCGATGATCGGCGCTTGGAACGGCCCGAGGGGATTGTTCGCATCGGTGCTGTTGCCGCGCACGTTGGTCACGGTGCCGTCGGTATTGTGGAAGATATAGATCGTGTCCGTCGCCTTGATCTTCCCGGTGTACGCCGAGTTCGTCGGATCCGTTTGGTTGTTCCGCAATGGCGACAAGCAGTCCTGAAAGACCGATTTCTCGACGAGCAGCGCGCCATTTTCGGTGGAAATGCTGCCGTTGATCGGCGGATTGAAATGATACGTGTTGTTCAACGTCGTTTGCGCCGAGGTCGTCATCGCCGCCGCCCGGGCATCGCGCATGCGTTTCGCGGCCAGAACATTCGTGTCGTCGACGTACAAATTGTAGTCGTGAACGTTGCCGGCACGCAGCCGGGGCACGCAGCGGTCCCAAACATTGTTGAGCCACAAGTGATGGAAGGTTGCAGACAGCGTGTTGTTCGCCGAGTCGAGCGAGTTCGAACCCATGAGGTGCGTCTTATCGTGGCCTTGGATGACCTGCACGATGTCCTCCACGCTGAATCCATTTGTGCGAAGGAAATTGTAGAAGGCGTACGAGGCGCGATTCGCTTCCAGTGCGTTGATTTGCTGCCGCACGAAGCTGTTGGTGTTCGTCGCGCCATCGTCGCCCAAGTACTTGCACCAGGAGATGGTGACGTTTTGCGTGCCGGCTTTTTGGTCGACGATGCCATCGTACGCTTTGGTGAAGGTGCAGTGGTCGATCCAGATGTTCGTCGCCGCGCTCCCGTTGCTCAGCGTCATGAAGTCCCAATCGTTCGAATCGTAATTTCCCTTCGTCGCTTCGTCCCACTCCCAGTTCTCGTCGAACTTCAGGTTGCGGATGACGATATTGGAGGTGCCTTTGATGTTGAGATTGCAGTGTTTGATCGTGGCGCCGTTGGCCGAGAAAATCGTCAACGGGCTCTTCGCCTTGATGTCGCATACGCTCATGCCCGAAGCGATCAGGACGGGATGCAACTTGGGCGTCGCATGCGCGCGGAAGGGCGTCGACGTCATCGTCTGCACGGTCGAACCGACTTCGTTCCAGCCGAGATTCAGGTTGTTCATGATCTCGATGACCTTCACGGCGCCGGCCGTGCTGTTGGACAACTTGATGGCATTCGCGAACTCGAGCGCGGTGGTCACTTTGACATAGGCCGGATCCGTTTCCGCGATCACGCCGCCGCCGGTCGTGCCGGTGCCCAACGTGGCGAAGCCGGTGAGATTATAGATCGTGTTCGACGTCGACCCGGTCGTGACCGTCAGCGTGGCGGCCGAGCTCGTGACGGAACCGGCCGAATTTGAAACGGTGACGGTGTAGCTGCCGGCGTTCGAAGTTTGCGCATTCGTGATGGAGAACGTCGCGTTGGTCGCGCCTGAGATCGCGCTGCCGTTGAATTTCCATTGGTAAGCGAGCGGAGCGGTGCCGGTCGCGGTGACGCTGAAGCTCGCGGTGCCGCCGACGGCGACCGTCTGGCTCGCGGGCTGCGATGTGATGGTCGGCGCCGTGGTGGTCGTCGTGACGGTGAGCGTCGCTGTCGCGCTCGTGACCGAGCCGGCGGAATTCGAGACCGTGACGGTGTAATTGCCGGCGTTCGAGCTCTGCGCGTTGGCGATCGAGAAGGTGGAGTTGGTCGCGCCCGAGATCGCGGTGCCATTGAACTTCCATTGATACGCCAGCGGCGCGGTGCCCGTGGCGGTGACGCTGAAGTTCGCCGTGCCGCCCGTGGCGACGGTCTGGCTTGCCGGTTGCGATGTGATCGTCGGCGCCGTCGTGGTTGTCGTTACGGTGAGCGTTGCCGTTGCGCTCGTGACCGAGCCGGCGGAATTCGAAACCGTGACCGTGTAGTTTCCGGCGTTCGAGGTCTGAGCATTCGTGATCGAGAACGTCGAGTTGGTCGCGCCGGTGATCGCGGTGCCGTTGAACTTCCATTGGTAAGCGAGGGGCGCGGTGCCGCTCGCGGTCACGCTGAAATTCGCGGTGCCGCCGACGCTGACGGTCTGGCTGGCGGGTTGCGTCGTGATGCTCGGGGGAGTTGCGGTCGAACCCCCGGAGGGGGCGATCACGGCGGCGGACAAAGCAAGCTGACTGCTGCTCGAAGCGGTGTAGCTCACCGAGGTGGCGCCCGTTGCGGTCGGCGCCTTGGTCGAGCTGGCTCCGCCGTTGCCGGCCACCGCTTTGCTCCAACGAACCGTCTGGCCGGAGCCGGCGGTGAAGGTCGCGCTCGAAGCGCCGCTGCACACCACGTCGACGACCCAGGAACCCGCGGTCGTCACGTTCACGCTGGCGGAAATGGCGGAGCCGCTTGTGGCCGTGGCAATCGCGGCCGCACCGGGCGCGCCGGTGGTTCCGCTCAGGGAGACCGAGCCGGCCGCGATATTGTTGATCGCGCCGCCAAAACTGACCGCCACCGTATGCACGCCACTTGGCGGATTCAGCAGGTAAAACAGCTGGCTGCGATCGAAGGTGCTGGAACCGCTCGTGGCGCTCGAACTCGGGACCGCCGTCATCGCGACGCCGTTATAGGTGATCGAGGAAGGCGAAAGAATGGACGAGGTCGTGTCTTCGACCGCGAGGCCGACCACGAGGATCGAGGCACCGGTGCCGACGGTGTGCGACCAACTGATGCTGGCTGCATTCGTGCCGGAAGTGGACGCCGCGGCGTCAAACGCGATGGCGGCGCGAGTCGCAGGCAGTGCGACCGCGGCGAGGATAAATCCGACCAGCGCTCGAACGAAGCGGCCGGGAGCATAGGGTAACGTGAACATGGGGAATCCAGGTTGGTTGGGTGCCGACGCAGGGGGGCGTGGGCGGGAAAAGGTGCGTGCGCGATTTCGCAGCGAGCAGCGACCGAAAGGGGTGAGTTGAGGGGTAAAGCCGAGAGTGACGCGGCGGACACGTGTCTTTCTAGGACACGTGTCCGTGTCAATCAGGAAAACGCGGCGCGCGACTTCATTTTTGCCGGGCAGGCGGACGTTGGCCGCGTCCTCGAAACGGGAAGCAGACGAGAGACGAATTGGCGTTCGCCAACGAGATTTCGGATGCTGGACCGTCCAGTGCCGAGGAACGCGGACGACAAAAAGCGCCGGTTAAAAAACCGGCGCCACGTGGTCGCGAAACGATCGCGGAAGTTTAGCGTGCGATCCAACCGCCATCGACGGCTACGACGTAGCCGTTGACGTAATCGGCGGCAGGCGAGGCCAGGAACACGACCGCGCCTTCGAGATCGGAGGGCTCGCCCCACCGGCCGGCCGGGATGCGGCTGAGGATTTCTTTCGTGCGCACCGGGTCGGCTCGCAGCGCGGCGGTGTTGTCCGTCGCCATGTAACCGGGAGCGATGGCGTTTACTTGCACGCCCTTTCCAGCCCACTCGTTCGAAAGCGCTTTGGTCAATTGCCCGATGGCGCCTTTGCTCGCGGCGTAGCCGGGCACCGTGATGCCGCCGAAGAACGTCAGCAGCGAGGCGATGTTGATGATCTTGCCCGACCCGCGCTCCAGCATGTGGCGACCCGCGGCACGGCAAGCGATGAAGACGCCGTTGATGTTCACGTTCATCACATCGTCCCAATCTTGCTCGCTGTGATCGGCGGCCGGGGTGCGGCGAATGATCCCCGCGTTGTTGACGAGAATGTCGAGATGGCCCTGCCAGCCGATCGCCTGCTCGATGAGCCGTTTGACGTCCTCGCGCTTGGCGAGGTCGGCGGCGATCGCGTGCGCTTTGATCCCGGAGGCCGTCAACTCGTCGACGACCGGCTTGAGCTTCGCTGCCTCGCGTCCGTTCACGATCACGTCGGCGCCGGCTTCGCCGAGCGCGCGCGCCATGGCTTTGCCGAGCCCTTGCGACGAACCGGTTACGAGCGCGACTTTGCCGCGCAAACCGAATTTCCGGGCCAGATAGTCGTTCATGGATGCCATGTTCGTTTAGCGCAGTGCGCTCATCGGCACGGCGTCCATGTCGGAGAACACCTGGTTATCGCCGCCCATGGCCCAAATGAATTTGTAGGCGCCCGTGCCGGCCCCGCAGTGGATCGACCACGCCGGTGAAAGCACCGCTTCGCGATCGCGCACGACGAGGTGACGGGTTTTCGTCGGCTCGCCCATGAAGTGGAAAACGACGTTTTCGCCGACGTCGAAGTACATGTAGATTTCCGTGCGCCGGCTGTGCGTGTGCGCCGGCATCGTGTTCCACAAGCTGCCGGGCTCGAATTCGGTGAAGCCCATGACGAGCTGGCAGCTCTTCACGCCGTCGATGTGAATGAGCTTGTTGATGCGCCGGCGATTGGCCTTCGCCGGGTCGCCGATCGGATCGGTGCGCACATCGGCGCGGCGCACGACCGCGGTCGGGTGCTTGGCGTGGGCGGGCGTGCTGATGAAGAAGAACTGAGC
>CBINOT010000044.1:0-31778 GCA_966252355.1 uncultured Opitutus sp.
AATACGACTTTTCGCTGCCCCGGCGGGAATCGAAGACCGGCGTGGGACATCGCGGCTTCGCCGTCGCGGCCAACCCGTCGCTCACCGACGCCGAGGCCGCGGCGCGCCGTGACTTCACGATCAACGCGATTTCATTCGACCCGATCACGAACGAGCTCGTCGACCCGCACGGCGGCCAAGCCGATCTCGCCGCCCGCGTGTTGCGGCATACGAGCGCGGCATTTGTCGAAGATCCGCTGCGCGTGCTGCGCGCGTTTCAACTCGCGGCGCGTTTCGACCTGACGCTTGCGCCCGAAACCGCCGCGCTGTGTCGCTCGATCAGCGACACCTTCCACGAATTGCCGGTCGAGCGCGTTTGGGCCGAATGCGACAAATGGGCCACGAAGTCGATCAAACCGTCCCGCGGTTTGGCGGTGCTCGAGGACACCGATTGGTTGAAGCATTTTCCCGAACTGGCGGTGCTGCGCGGGACGCCGCAGGAGCCCGAGTGGCATCCGGAAGGCGATGTTTTCACGCACACGCAATGTTGCGTCGATGCCCTCGTGGCGCTCGACGAATGGCAAGCGAGCGACGCGCCGCGTCGCCGTTTATTGATGTTCGGCGTCCTCGCACACGACTTTGGCAAACCGGCGACGACCTCGCGTGCGGAAAAACGCGGAGCGATCCGCTGGGTCAGCCCGGGGCACGAGGCCGCGGGCGGCGATCCGGCGAAGGCGTTTTTGCGAAGAATCGGCGCACCGTTGGAGCTCGACACGCCCGTTTGCGCGCTCGTCGTGAATCATCTGGCCCATCATCACGGCCAAACGGAGTTCAGCGACAGCAGCGTCCGCCGTCTCGCGCGCAAGCTCGCGCCGGCGACGATCGACGATCTCGCCGCCGTGATGCGGTCCGACGCCAACGGCCGCCCTCCCCTGCAATCGCCGGAGATTCATGAGCGCATCGACCAATTGGTCGCGAGGGCGCACACGCTCCAGCTAGCCGACACCGCGCCGAAGCCGATCATCTTGGGTCGTCATTTGCTGACCCTCGGAATGAAGCCGGGGCCGCAAATGAAACCGCTCATCGACGCGGCATTCGAAGCGCAGCTCGACGGTGCGTTTGCCGACGAAGCCGGCGGCCTGGCGTGGCTCAAGCAGCGGCTCGCGCAGACGTAGCACTCAAACCAGCGATTTTCCGACGAAGCCGGGAAGCGCCATTTGCTCTTCCAGCACCGTGAGCGCGTGCGAGCCCAGGCGCAGCTCTCCATCGGTAGCAATACGCGCGCGTAGACCGCCATTACCGCGCAGCCATGCTTCCGCTCCAGCCGCGACGGCGCTATTCATCCAATAGCACGGACGCGATTCTTCGGTGCCGATAAATTCCACGCCATCGATGGCAAATCGCGCGCCGATGAGCGCACGCAGGTCGGCCCCTTCTATAAATCCATGGCGCCTAAAGGCGGACGACTCGAGCGCCGGAACGCCGAAGTCCCGTTTCGCCGCTTCGTAGACTGCCCACGAGAAAAACGTCACTTGGCCTTTGTAGTTCGGCCGATAGCCATAGAAGCGGTCGCCTTCGAGGCCCAATCCCGCCCGACACCGAACGGCGGGCATTTCCACCACGGCATACTCGCCCGCCGGGCCGCCCGCATGGCCGAAAAAATTATGGCCTTCGGAAAGGTACAGGCGGTGGATCACGACACGAGAGCTCACGGCGTCATCAAAACCACAACTCGTGCCAACGAGCAAACGGGCTTCCCTTCGCCGTCCTCAGAACTGCTTGCTGACCCGAACGTAGTAATTCCGGCCCAAAATCGAGTACGAGGTCGTATCGTAGGCGTTCGCGCTGGCGTTGCCGATGAAGGGCACTTTTTCGTCCGTAACGTTCATCACGCCGACTGCGATCTTCAGACCGGCGGCCAAACGGCGGCTGATTTGGACATGCAGCGTGTTGTAATCTTCGATCTCGTGGTACGCCTTGACGGCGGAGATGAACTCCTTGAGTCCGGCAATGCGGTTCCAGACCAGGCTGACGTCGTAATCCCGATACTGCCACAGCGTCATGGCCGTCGTGCGATTGCGCGGGAGCGAATTGCCGATCGACGTCGCATAATCGCCCGCCGCCTCGATATAGCCCGCGGCCTTATCCGGCGTGAACAAGTAGGTTTCCAGATACGTGCCGTCCAAATTGAAGGTGAACTTGCCGAGCCGCTGCGTCGGCCAAACATAGCTGAGGCCGTAATCGTAACCGCGGGAAATCTCTTTGCCGAGATTGCCGTACGGAGTGCGAATCGCGGTCGCGAACTTCGTTGTCGGATTGATATCCACCGCGTTTTGGTACGCGGGATTGCCGGCGAGATATTGATTGAAGACGTACTGAGTCTGCAGGAACCCGATGTTGTCGCGCTTGAAGACCGAGTAGTAATCGAGCCGCAGCGAGAGATTCTTCAGCCGTGCCGGGCTATAAACGACGCCGAAATTCCACGACCGCGACTGTTCCGGCCGCAAGAGACGGCTGCCGCTCCGAAAACTGCGCACCTGCACTTGGCTGGACGCATTCGGATTCGTCAGCCGTTCGAACGATTCCTGACCGCCGAGAAAGAGCTCCTGCAAGGTCGGAGCGCGGAAACCCTGGCTATACGACGCACGCAAGAGCACCGACTCATCGATCGGTTTCCAACGGAGCGAAACGCCGGGTTTCGTCGTCCGGCCGAAGTCGCTGTAGTCCTCGAAACGACCCGCCGCCGTCGCTTCGAGCGCATGAATACCTGGCGCGTTTTTGAGCAAAGGAATCGAGAATTCGGCGTACGCGGAAGTCACGGTGCGCGTGCCATGCGTGCCGACTTGGTTCGCCGCGCCGATGGTGTTGAAGGCCGCGATCGCCGCGTCGGGATCGAAGGCAAGTTCCTCGCGGCGGCGTTCCGCGCCAACCGCGGCGACGAGCGGACCGGCGGGCAATTCGAACACCGTGCCGTGGGCTTTCGCGTCCACTTGCCGCAATTCGAAACTCGAATAGCTCAGCGCATTTAACCGCACGCGCTCCAAGGCCGCGCGCTGCGCGGCATCTTTCAGATTGTAGGTCCAGTCGCCGAACACGTTGATCGAGGCCACCGACGGATCCGAGTTCTGCAGCTGGTTATACAGCTCCCGCTTGTTGATCAGATTCGTGCTGAAGCTCCGTGTTGCATCGCGCGAGAAAAGGCCGGCGACCTCCCACTGCCACTGCGCGAGCTTGCCTTGGACGCCGGCGAGCGTGCGGCCGTTGTTCACGTCCGTAATGACCGATCGAGTTCCAAGCTCGACGAAACGCTTGTAGAGCGCATCGACCGCGTACCGTCCGTCCGACGAACCGGCGCCGAACGGATTGTAGCGATTGTTGATCGGAATCGTGAATTGCACGATATTGCCGGCCGCATCCGCAAAAGGCAGTTGATCCGTGAAGACGCCCGGCGGCGCCGCCTCGGCGAAAGAGTGCACGTGCGTGTAGCTCGCCTCGCCGATCAATTTCAATCCGTCGGCCAATTTGTGTTTCGCCGAAAGCGTAAAGCCATAGCGCGCCTGCGGTATCACTTCGGCCGTGACGGTGTGGAAATCGTATGGATCGTCTAACGTCCAGGTCCGATAAGCCGCCGGCGAGGTCCCCGTGCCGTCGGCCGGCCCGGCGTAAATCAACCCGAGGCCGCTGGGATCGAGCGTCTTGTTCACGAACGCGCGGCCGCGCGGCGCGTCGGGCGTGCGCCGATCCGCGCCGCCCTTCGCCGCACCGAAGCTGCGATAATCCGCCGTCTTCATCAGCTCGCGGTCCCGGCTGTAGACGGCGTTGCGTTTGAAGTAGCTGCCCGAGACGACCACGTCGGTGGCCTCGGAACTCGCACCGGCCAAGATGGAACCGATCAGCGTGCCGGCATCCTTGTTCGTAGTATTGCCGTACTCGAGTGTCAGCAGCGAGCCGCGAAAGTGGTCGCGTAACACGACGTTGACGACGCCGGCGATGGCGTCCGAACCGTAAATCGGGCCCGCACCCTCGCGCAGGACCTCGACCCGTTCGATGGCCGCGAGCGGAATCGTCGAGATGTTCACCGCGTTGTTCGCCACGCTGAGGGAAGAGGTCAGCGCGACCCGTCGGCCGTTGACCAACACCAGCGTCGCGCTGGCCGGCATGCCGCGCAGCGCAACTTTCGCCTCGCCGCCGCCCGGGTTGGAAACTTGTTCGCCGTGGTAATTCGCCGTGCCCACGGCTTGCGGCAAAAGCTGCATCAAATCCGACGTGGTTTGGACGCCGAGGCTTTCGATCGTGGGGCGCGTCAGAACGGTGATGGGGAGCGAGGGTTCATCGACCGCGAAGGGGATGTTCGACCCCGTCACGACATACTTCTCGAGCACCTGCGGCGCTTGAGCCGACGTACCGCTTGCGGCATTCTCCGCAAACGCCGCAACCAACGGTTGGCCGAGCATGAGCAATGAAAGCGAAACGACGGATGTCCTGAGCCGAAGCGTTGTCATAACATGCTCCAATGTGGTTGTTGTGCTGTTACCGAGGCGCTGGCGCTGCATTCGGATGGGTTAACAACGAAAACCTCAGGCGATGCCGCAAGGCAAAATATCGTCGCCGACGACGACAACGACACGCGTCGCACCGCCGCAAGTACGTTCAGGTGAGGCGAGTGCGCGACCAGGATGAGGCCCGAGAGCAAAAACACCCATTGCGCGCCTGATCGCGATTCGCCATGAAAGCGGCCATGTTGCGTGCGTTTCAATGGGACTTGGCGAGACAGGTCGAGCGGCTCGACTGGCTCCTGGCCCAGCTGCCCCGCTACGCGGATTGGGGCTACAACGAGCTGTATCTACATTTGGAAGACGCCGTCGAGTACCCGAGCCTCCCCGGTGTCGCCCGACCCGACGCCTACGCCTACCGCGAAATGGAAAAACTGGTCGCGACCGCGACTCGCGCGGGAATCAAAGTCGTCCCCATCGTCAATCTCCTCGGCCACACGCAGTACCTGCTGAAAGTGCCGCAGCTGCGCGAACTCAACGAGCTGCGCGAAGCGGATGGCTCACCGCGCGCCCGTGGACAAATCTGTCCTTTGCATCCACGCACGCCGGAAATCGCGGAAAAGCTGCTGCGCGACATGGCGCCTTTCTGCACCGCGGGCAAAGTGCATGTCGGCCTCGACGAATCGTTTCACCTCGGACAGCACCCGTTGAGCCGCCAAGAAATCGCCCGGATCGGCCGCGCGGCGCATTTTGCCGGCTATGTGGGGCGGCTGCGCGAGCTGACGCGCTCACTGGGTCTCGCGATGGGCATGTGGGCCGACATGTTATATTTCTTGCCCGATGCGATTCCGCTGCTGCCGCGCGATATCGCGGCGTACGAGTGGTACTATTATCCGTTCTCCCGCCGACCGCGCGTGGAGTTGTTCAACTTCGCGGAGACGAAGGTCGGCGAGCGGCTTCGCGCCCGCGGCATCGAGTATTGGGGTTGCCCGATGAACGGCGCCTTTCGTTACGAGCCGCTGCCGCACTTCTCCGACCGGTTGGACAATATCTTGTCGTGGTGGCGCCGCTGCCAGCGGCTCGGGGCGAGCGGCTTGCTCGTTACGTCGTGGGAGCCGTACCGGCTTGCGATCGAACTCACGGCCGTCGTCGACGCGGCGGCCGCGAGTTTGTGGCTGGATGGCGACACCACCGATCCTCGGGTCATGCTCGAACGCGGCTTCAGACGCGTTTTCGGCCGCCGACATGCCAAGGCCTCGGCTGCAATCGCGCTCGCGTGCGATCGTCATCCCTTCAGCGGTTATCCGCGTTGGGAAATCAATTCGCGCTGGGACGTCGTTTCACGGCGCGAGCACATCGACGAATACCGCCGGGAAGAACGGCATTTTCGTCGGCTCGTGCGCCGAGTCACCGCCGCGGGAGCGAGATTCCCCGAGCCGTTGCGCGCCAGCGTCAGTTTGCGCTGGTATCTCGCCGCACGCGACCGATGGATTCGCGAAACGCAACGCGCCGCGCTCAACGCCGCGGATTCCGCGCAAATCGTCCGCGCGCAGGCTTCGTCGTTTCGTACGATCGTCCGGGTTGGCCTCCGCGCCGCTCGCACGATGTGGGCGCGAACGCGGGATCGAAAGGTTCGCGGACCCAACGAGGAGATTCTGCACGCCGATCTGGCGAGATTGCATGCAGGGATCAAGGGCGAGCCGGTGTTTGGACCCGTTTGGCAACTTTGTTATCGCGTTCGCAACGTCGCTCCCGCCGTACAGCAGGTCATGGTACAACAACAACAGTCGGACCGAACGTGGAAAATATTGCAGGCCTGCCATACCATTGAATTCCAAAGCCGGGCCGCGCGACGGCGCGGTGGACTGGTGCGCGAACATGCGGCCCCAATCGAGTGGAACGGCCCGCCGAATGCATTTCCGGCGCTGCAGCTCGTTTTGCGTGGGACGGGACAAGTCAAAATCGAAGATGTGGAGCTCACGGACGGTTTCACGCGGTGGCGATGGGGCCGGCGCAAAATCATCCTCGGACGACCCGCCCCGCGACGCGGTTGGATTGCGATCGAGAACCAAAAAGACGCCATGATTCGATTACGTTTTTCCCAGTCCGGCAGATCGCGCCGTCAACCGTTCGGCTCCCAGCGATGAAAGAGTTGCAAGCGATCGTCCGTGCGCTCGTCGCGCCAAATGCGGAACCGGCGGTTCTCGCCACGCTCGTGCGCGCAGAGGGCTCGTCCTATCGCCGACCCGGAGCTCGTTTGCTCGTGCAGCACAATGGCACCCGCATCGGCTCGATCAGCGGCGGCTGCCTCGAGGAAGACGTCATCGCCCACGCGCGCCACGTCGCAGCGACGGGATCCGCTAAAACCGTCGTCTACGACACGACATCGGAAAACGATGTCGTGTGGGGCGTGGGCCTGGGCTGTCACGGCGTGGTCCGCGTTTTGATCGAGCGCGTCGAGGCGTCGCCGGCGTGGGCCTGCCGGGTGAAGGAAAACTTCGCGGCTCGTCAGCCCACTCGGCTTGCCGTCGTGTACGGAGGCGAAAGCCCGGCGCACTGGGGGACCCGCCTCGCGGAGTTTCACGCCGGGGCCAACGACACCACGTTTTGCGAGACCGTCCCACCATTGACGCGGCTCTGCATCTTCGGCGCCGGCGACGATGCGCAACCACTGGCCGCGCTCGCCCATCGACTCGGTTGGACGACGATCGTCGCCGATCCGCGGCCTGCCTATGCGACGCCCGAGCGCTTCCCCACAGCCGAAACGCTGATCGTCGGCCCGGCGGAAGACCTCGTGCAACGCGCAGCGCCGGGCGGCGATTCGCTCGCGGTGATCATGACGCACCATTACGTCCATGATGTGCCGGTGCTGCGCGCGCTGTTGCCACTTTCGCTCCCTTACGTGGGGCTGCTAGGTCCGAAAAAACGCGCCGAAAAGATACTCGCCGACCTCGGCCAACACGGGTTCGCCAGCAGTGCCGAACAGCAGTCGCGCTTGCACGCCCCGATCGGTTTGGACCTCGGCGCCGATGACCCAGAACAAATCGCCATCGCAATCGTCGCGGAGATTCAATCGGTGCTCAACGGGCGCGACGCTCGTCCGCTGCGGGAACGCATCCGACCGATCCATGAATGAGGGGACACCAGCGCAGCCGGCGCCGGCCGCCGCGTCGGCCATCCGGTCCCGTTTCGGCGCGATCATCCTCGCGGCTGGTCCGTCGTCGCGCATGGGCGTGCCGAAGCAGTTGCTCACGCTCGAGGGACGACCGTTGATCGTTCGCGCGGTCGAGGCGGCGCTCCGCTCGCCGGCGTGGCCGGTCGTGGTGGTGCTGGGCGCGAAGGCCGAGCAGATTCGCCCTGCCCTGGCCCGGCTCCCGGTGCTCGTCGTTGAAAACGAGGCGTGGGCCGAAGGCATGGCGTCATCGATCCGAACCGGCATCACGACGCTGCAGCAATTTTCACGGACCATCGACGGCGCGGTCATCGCCCTTTGCGATCAACCCGCGTTTGGCAGCGACACGATCGAGCGGCTCTTGGCCGCGCAACGCGGCTCGGGACGCACCGTCGTGGCCGCCCGCTATGCCGGCCGCCAGGGCGCCCCGGCGCTCTTCATGAAGCCGCATTTCGCCACGCTGGCGTCGCTCACAGGGGAAGAAGGCGCGCGCGCGCTGCTCAACGGCCCAGACTCCGAAGTTGCCGCGGTCGATCTGCCCGCGCTCGCATTCGATCTCGATACGCCGGCCGATTACGCCGCGGCAAGCGGCAGCGTCGTGGATAACGGAGCGCCCGACAAAAAACCCGAGCAGAAGTAAGCTCCGCTCAGCCAAACTAGGGGAGTGTCAGCGCCGGCGCACGCCATCCGCTGGTGCCCGATGTCACCATCGGGCTTTTGTGCGCCGCTCTCAAACCAGCCGATGGGGACATCGGGCTCCACCTGCCGACATGCGTCCGGCTCAGCGCGAAACTGAACGCTACGAGATGCGTCGTTCAGTTTCGCGCTCGCAATAACTTTACGGCAGCTTGGCCTCGGCGACCTTTTTGGTCTGCGCGGCGCGATAGTCGTCGATCGCCTTCTTCGCCGCCGGGTCGGAAAGACCGATCATCGCCACCGCGAACAACGCGGCATTGATCGCGCCCGGTTTGCCGATCGCGAACGTCGCGACCGGAATGCCCGCCGGCATCTGCACCATGGACAAGAGAGAATCCATGCCCTTGAGCGACGCCGATTCCATCGGCACGCCCAGCACCGGCAACGGCGTGAACGCCGCCGCAACGCCCGCGAGATGAGCGGCCCCGCCGGCGGCGGCAATGATGCACTTCAGACCCCGCCCTTGTGCGCCGCGGCAAAAGTCCATGACGAGATCCGGCGTGCGGTGCGCGCTGATCGCGCGTTTCTCGTAACCGATGCCGAGTTGGTCCAGCGTCTGCGCGCAGTGCTGCATCGTGTCCCAGTCGGACGTGCTACCCATGATGATTCCAACGAGAGGTGTGGCCATAAGCGAAAGGCTGTAGGGGAAAATATCCGCCTTTCGCAAACGAAAAGCCTGTCACCAACCAACGATCGTTTGCGTCGCCTCGAAGCCCCACGCCCCCGGCGGTCGGGGCCCAAAAACACAACCGCCATCATTGTGACGGCCGCGATTTCGGTGCTGCCGTGCAGCATTACACCAGCGACAGGTTGCCGCGAACGTGGACGACGGTCGTGCCGGCGATCTTGTCGTGCCACGATTGCTTTTCGTCGTCGAGGACGACCCAGATGAAGCCAAGCCCCAACGGCGCCATCGACAGGAAACAACTCAACGCGCGCACGATCGCGGTCGGCCAGTCGACGGGATCGTTATCCAAACGCACGACTTTCAGACCGCACACGATACCACCGATCGTCGTGCCCTTGGTCTTCCACAAAAGCGCGCCGTATGCGGCCAGCGCGACGGGAATGGCGGCGAGAGGATTCACGCGCCAATGCGTGAGCGCCGCCAGCAAAACGATGACGATTATGACCAGCACGGTGTCGACGAAAAGCGCGCCCACGCGAATCCAGAAACCGGCGCGCGGCAGAGCGGCGGCGGCGATCGGCGGGAGGGCCGCCGTCGCGGTCGACGCGCGCGCGACGCCCGTATCGCCGACCATGGCCGCGCCCGCAATGACCGACTCGGCCGCGGGCGAAACACCCGCGGGCGCCGGCGCTGCGGCCACCGCAACCGGACGCTCGCGCTTCGAGCGGATCAGCAGCGTGTACACGACGACGCCGAGACCGAGCATGCCGATCAACTTATACAGCATGAAGCCGAAGACGGGGATCGTATAGAGCCCGAGCACGATCAATCCACCGATCAATACCGCCGCTGCCGCATGCGCGAACGGACCGTCGCCGAAATAACGCGTCAGGCGCCGTCCAAGCCAAGCCAGCATCGCCGTTTTGCCGAAGAAGCTCGCACACAAAAGCCCGACGCCGATGAACGGCACCACCGCGATGCCCACGCCGGTGAAGACCAGCAGGACGAACAGCACCGGCGAGAGTAACAGCGTGAGCAACGCGGCGAGAATCGATCCGCCCGGCCGCGTTTCGAGCGTGTTCACACAAGCGTCCACGCCACCACGGAACAGCAGCGCCAGGAAGATATAGAACAGCAGAAATGCGCCCGCGATCGTCCACGCCCAGCCGAGGTGCGCGCCGAAGGCAAGCGGTCGAAGCTTGTAGAGGCATTGGTTGACATACGCGTCGAGCCAGGGGGCATCGCCGAGCGTAAACTGCCCTAGGTTCAATTTGGAGGTGGAGCCATGTACGATGGCATGGGGATCGCGCTCAATCGTGCCGAAAATCGGCACGACATTGCCGCGCACCTCGGCTTTCGGCCCGAGCTCCACATTGCCGAACACCGCCACGACTTTGCCGACCTTGGCATCGACATGCGCGTTGCCAAAAACCGACACGACGGCATCGCCGACCGGGCCCGTCGCCGACGCGTTACCGAACACCGCCAGCACGGTGTGCGTCACTTCGCCTTCGCTCGTGGCATTGCCAAAAACCGAGACGACCGAGTCCGCCCATTCGCCTTTCTCCAGGAAGGCATTGTTGAAAATGGAGATATTGGGGTTGGCGCTCCCTCGCGACGTGCGAATGCGACGCGTGACCGCGGTCTCGTCGGTCGGATTGCTGGGCGCCGCAGCGTCTGGGACTTTCGCTTCCTCTTCAGCTTTCGTGGTAGAGTCGTGCGCCGAAGCCGCCGTCGGCGCGGGCGCGGTTGTAACGGCGGCGGTGCTCGCGGTGTTCGCGCCGGACGCGGTTGACGCGGTGGACGCCGACGGAGCTGCCGTGGCGGTCGTCGCGGTCGAGGTGCCAGCGGGGGCCGACGGAGAAATTGCCGCTGCGGCCGCCGCCTCTTTATCGGCCGGCGCAGCGGAGGTGGTTTGCGCCAAAGCCGCGGGCGTGAGCGTGGCCAAGCACGCGAGCGCGGCGCCGAGGAAAAATTGGCGTGGGGTGGTTTTCATTGGATGTGAAGCTTAGGCCGAAGCGTAGAGCGTGCGATAAGCCGCCGCGCCGAGACCAAACAGGGCAAGATACAAAGCGGCAAATGTCGCGACGCCGCCGTAAAGCCAAAGCGCCGGAATGCTGCCGATAATGTCGCCGCCGAGCGTCGATAGAGTCTGGGCGAGACTCGTCGCTGCATGAAAGAACCGCATCTCCGGCGCGAGTGTCGTTTCCAGGTGCGCGACATCGACGCGCGCCATTAATCGCGTTGCTGCCAGCATGAACGCCGGGACCGCGCCGAGCGCGAGGACCGCAAAGCCCGCGCGAGCCGGGCCCGGCCAATGCGCGAAGCCTTTGCGCCACCAGGGTCGAGCCGCCCGGCGCGCGACCTCGGCTTGGACCCGCGCTTCGAGCGTGATCGGCGCAGGACGCCGCGGGAGGTCGCCCAATGCCTGATGAACGAGTCGTTCCAAATTTCTTTCGTCGTACGGGCTCATGGTAGCTGGGAAACGCTTTCGTGGGCGGTGCCGCTGCGCATCAGAATCTTCGCCAGCGCGGCGCGCGCCCGGAGGATGTCGGTCTTCACTTTCGCGAGCGAAATGCGCAGATGCTTCGCGATCTCGTCGTAGGGCATGTCTTCGAAATGATACAGCACGAGCGGCACGCGCTGGTGTTCGGGCAATTGCGCCAGCGCCTGCTCGACGATCGTGCGGCGATCCGCGGCATCCAAGCCCGCGAAAAAGTTGTCCGGCGCCGCAAATTCGATGGGCGCGTCGTCGGACTCGCCATCGCGATTCCGGCGAAACTCGGAGAAAAAACGCCACCGTTTGCGGTACCGCGAAAGATGATTGAGCGAAAGATTCGTGGCGACGGTCTTCAACCAGCCGCCGGCGGTCGGGCTGTCGCGGAGGCGGTCGAAATTCTCGTGCGCTTTCACGAAGACGTCCTGCGCGATATCCTCCGCCTGCGCGTCGTTGCCGGTGATCCGCGCGGCAGTCGAAAAAACCATGTCCTGGTAATCGCGCATGAAGGTCGTGAAGTCGTCGACCGGACGGGTCACCGCCGGCGCCGCCACAGGCTCGGGAATGCTGGCCGGAATCGCAGCGGCGGGAAGGGATATGATTTGCACGGGCGGTTCATCTTTCGCCTGCACAACACGGACGCGGAGCGGAAAGTTGCTCGATTCTATGGTCATCGCCCCCTGCGCCGGGGCCGCCGGAGGCGGCGGGGCGGCCGTGGAAGCCGCCGGCGCCGAATCCTCTTCCGGTTCTCCGCGCAAACGGCGAAGAAAAGCGTTGAACGCGTCCCGGGCCCGGGCGGCCGCAGCTTGGAAGCGAGACTCGGTGAGACCGAGCGTATCGAGCTTCCACATGCTGCCGCCCCAATGGCTCATTTCGCCGAGCAAGCCGTGTCCATCGTCCGCCACCAAGCCGCTCGCGAGATTCAGCAAGCAGGCGAAGCGGTGATTGAGATCCTCCGAACGCAACAGGTACTGCGTCTGGATGGCCTCGACAATCTCAGCGGGGAACGCCCACTCCTTCAGCACCATCCCAGCAACTTCGCAGCTGGAAAGCCCGAAGGCGCGGCCTTCCCAGGCGAGATAATCCGGATCGTGCACGGGATGATACGGCGCGATATTGCCGTATTGCTCGGCCAAACGGTCGAGCACCAGCAAGCCCAGCGGCCGCATGAGGCCAGCAGTGTATGCGCTGCGCGGATCGATGCCGCATTCCGTCGCCAGATGCTCGCAGACGAATGCCGTGTGCAGCATGTGCTCGCGCAGCTGATCGGTATCGATCCCGTAAGAAAGAAGCGGACGCTCGGCCAACCGAGCCATCGCGACTTGCCCGACGACGCGAAACACCTCTTGAAATCCAATTCGGACCACGGCCTCCTCGACCGAACCCGTCGGCTGCTCGCCACCGTACACCGCGCTGTTGCTGACGCGAATAATGTGCCCCACCAAGGTGGCGTCCCGTTTGATCAGCGCCGAAATCTCGTCGAGCCCGCTATTGGCGTCGCGTAACAGCCGATCCAATTCCGCGAAGACGCGAGGCGCAGGAGGCAAAGTCCTGGCGATGTCTAGGATTCTCTCGCGGAGAGTAGGCATTCAGCTGAAACGCAATCGCTATCATGCGGACCCCGAACTGAAAGCAAGGCCCGGCACGCGGCGAAATACCGTCATCGGTACGCTCGAGCCATCGATTAAGCCTCGCGCGACCCAACCGCGATTTAGCGATTAATTGAAATCTCCGCTGAACCGCGGTCGGCCCAGAGAACGGAACGAGGCGAAGGTTTCAGACTACGCTGGCGCAAAGGAGCACGTAATGCGCACGAGCGCGAGTCGCGCAGTCTTCGAGATCGGCCTCGCTGACTCCCGCGAGGGTGAGCTTGGCGGGTGAACAAATCCAGTTTCCGCTTTCGCCGGGCAGATCCAGCCCGAAACGCGCGGCCACACCGCACGCGAGATTCAAGACACAGGCGCCGATATTCGAACGATCGCTCGCCAGGGGATCGAAATGTCCTTGGACCGATTCGACGATATCGGCCGGGAAACGCCAGTGATCGAGCAAAAGGGTGCTGACTTCCGTCGAAGTCATGCCGAAGACGCCAAGCTCCCATTCCGTGACCGACGGCCACTCCGCTTCCCCGGGATAGACTTGAGTGCCGGGCACGGCATCGAGGACCACGCGCCCCAACGTGCGCATTAGCCCGGCGGTGTACGCGAGACCCGCATCGCGATTCGCCCGCGCAGCGAGCACCTCGGCAGCGGCGGCGGTCGCGACGGCATTTTCCCACATGCGGCTCGCTTTGAGCCGATAACGGCGCAAGTCGGACTGGCAGACGTGCTGGACCGCTGCCAGGCCGACAAGCCGGAAAATCTCGCTCAAGCCGACGCGTGCGACTGCGATATCGAGTGAATCGGTGCGCTCGCGAAGGCCGAACAACACGCTGTTGCTCATGCGCACCACGTGGAAGGTCAGCGCCGGATCGAGCCGGATCAAATGGAGAATCTCGTCGAGCGCCGTGTTCGGATCCAACAACAGCGCACGCAAACGCCCAAACGTCGCGGCCGCCGGCGCAAGCTTGTTGCCTAGGGTGATGATCTGGTCGCGGGTTACCGGCATCGGCGCGTCGAGGTGCAAACCAAGTTGTCGGCACGCCTGCGGCGGAAATTAGGTAAAAATTTCGCCATCGGTAAATTTCGCGGCCCGGTAAAAACTGCCGCCGGCAGCCGCGCGCCTCGACGACCGCGATAATCGCCCTCCGCGGCGACTATGGCGAACGTGTAACTGCCCGAGCGTCGGGCTTGCCTGCGTCGGCGGTGCCAGCGGTCTTCGCAGGAGTGACGCGTTTAAAGTCGCTCCAGGTAAAATCCACGCGTTCGCCCATCTTCGTGACACTCACCCGCACGCTCCCTTGCGGCCGCGTGGTCTCAGGGCCGGGCTCCGCATCGACGAAATGGAGAAAATCGAGATCCACGTCTCCACCCATGACGCGCGCGATGCCAAGGAGAACCTTGAACGGCTCGCGCACATGGGCGCTGAGGTGTTCCAACGCATGCGTCTGCTTGTTGATCGTCACACGCACCCCGACTTTGTCCGTGGGAAAAAGCCAGTTCTTGTCCCGCCGCAGCGGAAGCTCGAACCGGACCAGCTCGGGCGTTTCCGCGAGGACTCGCGCGCTGCCAAAATCAAAAAACTCACTGAGCGGCGTGTCGACCCGGCGATGGTGGCGCTTGCGCTGCTTGTTCGCCCATTTCTGCCGCTGCTCCTGCGTCGGCGGGTTGCCGTCGATCGCGATCAACTGCCAACGCGCATCGCCGAGCTTGGAGGGATCGTAGCGCTCGAGACGCTCATGGGTCGCATCATTGTCGTACTCCACCGCTCGCTGGGTGAAGGCCCAATGGTCGCGTTCGCCGAGCCAATTTTGCACGGCTTCCTGCAGAAGTTCGGACGGCGCCTCCGCGCGCAGGGACGACCATGCGCCAAGGCAGCAAATGACCGCGATCCATATGCGACGAGCCATGTCCGTTGAGACAGCCGAGGGGGCGACGGGTTCAGGATGCGCGCGGTGGAATCGCTCGACCCGTGCACGCTTTTCGAGGAACACGTTACAAGGCGTCGCGCTGGCGGTCAAAATGCCCCTTGGCCTGAGCGACGGCTCCATCCCATTGCGAAGCGTCGAGGCCCGCGCCTTCGAGCTTCTCGGTGGTGATGGTCCAATGCGGACGCTCCCCCGGCAACGCCAGCCCTTCGTCCATCACCATTCCGCCCGCAAGGTTCAACAAACAGGCGAACGGATTGTCGTAGCTCGTCGTCCGTTGCAGCAAATGTTCCTCGATCGCGGTCACGATCTCGTCCGGGAACCGCCATTCATCCAGGATCATGCGCGTCACATCGGCGGCACCCAACCCAAAGCGAGCCGTTTCCCATTCGAGATAGGTCGGAAATTGGTTCGGATCATATGCGAGTTCCTCGGGGAGTCGTCCCCGCGCCGCACGATCGAGCACCATCATGCCGAGCGAGCGCAGCAAGCCAGCCGTATAGGCCGTGCGCGGGTCGATGACCGTCGAAGGAGCGAGCGCTTCGGCGCAAAGCGCATGCAGGAGCAACGACGACCGAACGTCCTCCGCTTCGAGTCCGTACATCGTGAGCGATTCGTCAACGAGGCCCGCCACGCTCGCGGTGCCCACGAGCCTGAGCACTTGCTCGAAACCGACGCGGTTCACGGCGTCGTCGACCGATGCGACCTGCCAGTCCGCGCCATACACGACGCTGTTGCTGATGCGAATCACCCGGGCCGCCAAAGCCGGGTCGGCCCGAATGACCAGAGCGATCTGCTCCAGATCGGTGTTGATGTCCTGCAACAACTCGCACAACTCCGCCATCACCCGCGGAGCGGCGGGCAGGGCGCGAGCGTGATCGAGGATTTGGTCTCGAGTGAGCGCGAGATCAACGGGCATTCGACGCAGCATCGGCACATTCGCATCGATGTAAAGTTCGCGGCCGAGTTTCGCCAATGCTACGTAGCCATGTGCTTGCAAATGCGTAGGACCCGACGGGCGCAGCCAGAAACCCTGATGCTGCCGTCGGCGAATGGGATCCCCGCCATTCCGATTCTCCGAGCCTCGCAGCCCGATCGACCGCGGGCGAGCCGCGCTCGGCTACATCCGGCAAATCAACAGCTCGCGCTCGTAGACCATTTCCTTTGGCAAGTGGTCGTGGAGATCCAGGAACAATTCCTCATGGCTGATGACCTCCGCGCGCCAGGCTTTGCGATCGAACGCTTGGAGCTCGGTGAATCTTTCGCGCGAGAAATCGAGATCGGTCCACTCGAGGTCCTCGTAATGCGGCATCCAGCCGATCGGCGTTTCCTTCGCCGCGCCGCGGCCGCGCGCACGATCGACGATCCACTTCAGCACCCGCATATTTTCGCCGAATCCGGGCCACATGAATTTGCCGTCCGCATCGCGCCGGAACCAATTCACGTGAAAGACGCGCGGCGTTTCGCTGAGCCGGCGCTGCATCGCGATCCAGTGTCGGAAATAATCGCCCATGTGATAGCCGCAGAACGGCAGCATCGCCATCGGGTCGCGGCGCACTTTGCCGACGGTGCCCGCGGCCGCCGCCGTCATTTCGGACCCCATCGTCGCGCCCATGTACACGCCGCCGCTCCAATTGAACGCTTGATACACGAGCGGCATCGTCGCCGCGCGACGACCGCCGAAAATAATCGCGCTGATCGGCACGCCTTCCGGATCTTCCCAGGCCGGATCGATCGTCGGGCATTGCGCGGCGGGCGCCGTGAAACGCGAGTTGGCGTGCGCGGCTTTGGCGCCGGTCTCCGCCGCGAGTTGCGGCGTCCACTTCCGGCCCTGCCAGTCGAGGCACTCGCTGGGCGCCGGGCCCATGCCTTCCCACCAGACGCCGCCGTCGGGCGTCAACGCGACGTTCGTGAAGATCGTGTTCTTCGCCAACGACGCCATCGCGTTCGGGTTCGTCTTGTTCGAGGTGCCAGGTGCCACGCCGAAGAAGCCCGCTTCGGGATTGATCGCGCGCAGCCGGCCGTTCGCATCGGGTTTCAGCCATGCGATGTCGTCCCCCACCGTCCAAACTTTCCAGCCCTTCTGGCTGAAGGTCGGAGGCGGAATCAGCATCGCGAAATTCGTTTTGCCGCAGGCGCTCGGGAACGCCGCCGCGACATAGGTTTTTTCGCCGCGCGGATCTTCGACGCCCAAAATCAACATGTGCTCCGCCATCCAACTTTCGTCGCGCGCCATGTTGGAAGCGATCCGGAGCGCGAAGCATTTCTTCCCGAGCAGCGCGTTGCCGCCGTAGCCCGAGCCATAGCTCCAGATCTCGCGCGTTTCGGGGAAGTGCACGATGTATTTGTCGGGATTGCACGGCCACGGGACATCGGCCTGCCCCGCCGCCAACGGCATGCCGACGGAATGCATGCATGGCACGACGCGCTTCGCGCCGCGATCGATCTCGGCGTAAACCGGCAGTCCGATTCGCGCCATGATCCGCATGTTCACGACGACGTACGGCGAGTCGGTCAGCTGCACCCCGATTTGAGACATGGGCGAGCCGACCGGGCCCATTGAAAACGGCAGCACGTACATCGTGCGGCCAACCATGCAGCCATCGAAAATCGCGCGGAGCTTCTTCCGCATTTCAAACGGATCGACCCAGTTGTTCGTCGGTCCGGCGGCCGCTTTCGATAACGAACAAATGTACGTGCGCTCCTCGACACGCGCGACGTCACCCGGATCGCTCCGGGCATAATAACAACCGGGCCAAAGCTTTTCGTTCAGCTTCGTCAGCGTCCCGGATTGCACCATCTGCGCGTACAAGCCGTCGCGCTCCTCCTCCGTGCCGTCGACCCAGTGCACCGCCGCGGGCCGGCACAGTGCGATCATCTTGTCGACCCAACGCAGCAAGTGCGTGTTTTCGCTCAACGGCTTGGCCGGATTACGCGTTTTCATGGCGCGACGCACCCTATCCTGGCACGCGTTCGAGTAAACCGCAAAGGCCCCGCCGCACGGCGGAAGAAGCTGCGCTCCAACGCGAATTAGCGCGCGGCCTGCCGCACGTCGGCGCGCTCAGCTCAGCGGCTCCACATGCACCGTCACGTCGCTGATGCGATGCGGCGCCGACGCGATCAACACGTCTTTCACCGCGTGCGCGATGTCGTGGCCGGCGCGCACGGAAATGTCGCCGTCGACGCGAATCTGGATGTCGACCAGATAAGTCAGCCCGCTCTTGCGCATGCGGACGCGGTGCAAGGCGCAAACCCCCGGAACCGCGAGCGCGAGATCGCGAACTTCGTTTTCGAAGCGCGACGACACGGCCGTGTCCATGACATCGTGCAGCGCCTTCGTGACCATGCCGACGCCGTTGAACGCGATGACTCCGCAGCCGGCCAGCGCGGCCCAGTCGTCCGCGGTTTCCCACCCGCCTCCGCCGAC
Source organism: uncultured Opitutus sp. (assembly GCA_966252355.1). Taxonomy (GTDB): domain Bacteria; phylum Verrucomicrobiota; class Verrucomicrobiia; order Opitutales; family Opitutaceae; genus ER46. The sequence continues at coordinate 18,419 of CBINOT010000044.1, forward strand.
GAGCGCGATGGCGATGCCGACGAAGGCGGCGCCGGACGTGATCGCGTCGGACCAATGATGCTGCGCCTCGATCCCGAGCGCCGTGCTATCCTCCGCTTTGCCCGCGGCGCCCATCCGGCGCGAAAACCAAAACTTAGCGACCACGATCGCGGCGAGCAGCGGCAGCGTCCACCACCGCGGCGCTTGGTGCGGCGTCACGATCTCGTGCAGCGCTTCCACTGCAATCCAAGCGGCCATCGCAAAAACGAAGACCGCGACGGCCAGGCCCGCGAGCGGCTCGGCCTTGCCGTGGCCGTAGGGGTGGTTCGCGTCCGGCGGCCGGCCCGCCACGCGAAAACCGGTCCACACCAGCAGCGACGACAGCACGTCGAGCGTCGATTCGGCACCATCCGCGATGAGGGCATACGTGTGACCGAAGATGCCGCCGGCGATCTTCACGACCGCCAGGACGATGTTCAGCCCGATGCCGCGCAGCACGAGGCGCGCATTGGCTTCGGCGCGCCGTTGCGCGGCCGCGTGCGGGTCAGGCGGTGAGGCGGCGGGCACGGGAGCGACGGTTCAAGGGTGCGCGGGGATCACGACCAAGCAATTGACCGGCCGCTTTTTCGAGGCAAGGCTGTTGGCGATGTCTGCGCAGATCAGCATGACGCCCAACGACCCCGTGAAACAGTTCTCGGTTTTCGCCGAGAATCGCCTCGGGCGCTTGTTCGATCTCACGACGGTGCTGCAGGTGAACAACGTCCACGTGATGGGCATCACGGTCTTGGATACGACCGACAGCGCGATCGTGCGCTTCATCGTCGACGATCCGGACAAAGCGCGGGAGCTGATGGTGAACAACGATTTTCCCTACGTCGAATGCGACGTGCTCGCGGTCGAGATTCTCGACGAGGCGCAGTTGACGAAGGTGCTCGCGGCGCTCTTCGAAGCGGAGATCAACATTCATTACATCTACAGTTTCATCCGCCGGCCGGATGGGCGCTCGGCGCTCGCCATCAACGCGGAAGATGGGGACATTGCCGCGCAGGCGCTCAGTCAGCGCGGCTTCCGGGTTTTGACGCAGCGGGATATTTCCCGATAGCACCTCCAGAACATTTCTTAGGGAAGGCGCGCTTGACCCGCGCGCCGCGTCGGTAAGCTAACCGCACTTTTTTACTGATCAAAGTGCCGAGAGCGAAGCGTACAGTTATACCCCGAACCGTAGCCAATCGGCCGAAGAAAAAATCCGCCCCCCGCAGCGCCAGCGCGAGCCGGTCCCCCGCGGCCAAGAGCCCCTTCGTGGTCGGGGTCGGCGCATCCGCCGGAGGACTACAGGCGCTGCAATCCTTCTTCAGCGCGCTGCCCGAATCGCTCCCCGCGGCATTTGTCGTCGTGCAACATCTGTCGCCCGACTTCAAGAGCTTCATGGTCGAGCTTTTGACCAAGCACACGGGAATGCGGGTGCAACGGGCGGAGCAGGGCTTGGCGGTGGCGGCCGGAAACGTGTATTTGATCCCGCCGAAGATGACGCTGACGATCGTCGGCGGCCGGCTGCACCTCGAGAAAACGGAGCCGCACCGCGGACTCCATCTGCCGATCGACCGTTTTTTCCTCTCGCTCGCGCAGGACCAGCAGCATCGCGGCGTCGCGATCGTGTTGTCGGGCACGGGCAGCGATGGCACCGCCGGCGTCCGGGCCGTGAAGGACGCGGGCGGCCTGGTGATGGTCCAAAGCGAGGACAGCGCGCAGTTCGACGGCATGCCCCGCAGCGCGATTGCGACGGGTCTCGCGGATTACGTTTTGCCGCCGCAGCAAATGGCCGCGCAGCTCGTCGCGTACATGCGCCACCCGACGCTGGCGAAGTCGAACCGCTTCGCCGGCCGCGGCGGCGACGACGCCCCCGCGCTCCTGAACGACATTCTCGCGCTCTTGCGTTCGCAGTGCGGGGTCGACTTCACGCATTACAAATCGGCCACGATCGACCGCCGCATCGAGCGGCGGATGACGGTCTGCCAAATCACGAGCCTCACCGATTACGCGCGACATCTCGCGCAATCGCCCCGCGAGGTCGGGCTGCTGTTCAACGAGCTGTTGATCGGCGTGACGTCGTTCTTCCGCGATCGCGCCGCGTGGGACACGCTCGCGAAAGACGTGATTCCGACGCTGCTGAAGAATTTGCCGCCTTCGGAACCGTTCCGCGCGTGGGTCGCCGGTTGCTCCACGGGCGAGGAAGCCTATTCGCTCGCGATGCTGGTCGCCGAGGCGATGGACAAGCTGAAGCTGCATCGCTCGGTTAAGATCTTCGCCACCGATATGGCGAAGGATGCCCTCGGCACCGGCGCGCGCGGGTACTATTCGTTGAGCGAGACCGCCGGCATTTCGCCCGCCCGGCTGCAGCAGTTTTTCGTCGAGGAAAACAACGGCTTTCGCGTCCGGGCGCGGTTACGGGAGATGGTCGTCTTCGCGAATCACAATGTGCTCAGCGATCCGCCGTTCACGAAACTGTCGCTGATTTCGTGCCGCAACATGCTGATCTACTTGCAGGCCCCGATGCAGCACCGGGTGCTCACGCTGTTCAGCTTCGCGTTGCGGGACGACGGCTGCCTTTTCCTCGGCAGCAGCGAGAGCATCGGCGACGCCGCGGATCGGTTTCAACCCATCGCCACCCGCGCCAATCTCTACCGCAATCGGCGCATCAATCAGCCGCCACCGCCGCTCTCCACCGCGCCGCGGCATGTCCGCCTGAGCACCGACACGTCGCCCGCGCTGCGGCACGCGGTGGCGCGCGTCACAGTGGGCGACGTCCCGAGTGCCGACGAAATCCACAAGCGCATCGTCGAGGAATTCGCTCCGGCGTGCCTCGTCATCGACAATCGCGACGAGGTCGTGCACGTGGTCGGCGCGGGCGGGGAGTACCTGAAGCATCCGGCGGGCGGATTCACGCGAAACGTTTTCAAGCTCACCGAACACAGCATCGCGAACGCGCTGCGTTCCGCGCTCATTCGCGCCCAGCAGAAGAACGACCGCTTCACGCAGGAAAACGTGCGTTTCACCCAGGGCAAAAAGGCGCACACCGTCCGTCTGCACATCCGGCCGCTCGCCGACAAAACGGGCAAGCCCACGGGCGTTCGCCTGGTGCTGATCGAGCCGCAGCCGGCCCTGGTCGTCGTCCCAGGCACGAAAAGCGGCGGACGCGACGAACGCAAAATTTCGCAGCGCATCGGCGACCTCGAGCGCGACTTGTCGCTCACCCGCGAAAGCCTGCAAGCGACGGTTCAAGATCTGGAAACCTCGAACGAGGAGATCCAAGCCGCGAACGAAGAACTCCTGGCCGCGAACGAAGAACTCCAGAGCACCAACGAGGAGCTGCAGTCGGTCAACGAGGAGCTCCATACCGTCAATGCGGAGAACCAAAAGCGGATCGAAGAGCTGACGGAGCTCACGAACGACATCAACAATCTGCTCGCGACCGCCTCGATCGGCGTGCTGCTGGTCGACCCGCAGCTTCGCGTGCGCCGCGCTTCACGCTCCGCGCTCATGGCGCTGGATCTCACCGAAGCCGATCTGGGCGTGCCGGTCGAAACGATCGCCCGAATCATTCACGCGCCGGACCTGCCCGCCGTCATCGAGCGCGTCATTCGCACGGGTCACCCCCAAGAAAAAGAATTGGAGCGGCGGGCCAACCGCTGGTGGCTGCTCCGTTGCGTGCCGTTCCGCAACGAACTTGGCCACACGCGCGGCGTGGTGTTGACGCTCATCGACCTCACCGACCGGCACGAAGCGGAAAAGCGGCTGTTCGCACAGGCTTCGATCACCCAAAGCGTGCTCGACACGATGGACGCCAGCGTGGCGGTCGTGGATCGCGACGGGCGCATCCTGTACGTGAACCGCATGTGGACGTCCGGCGCGCATGGGCCGGCGCCCGCGCCCGCCGACTTGACGGTCGGTGCCAATTACTTCGACGCCTGCGTTGCCGCCGAACAGGCCGGACACACGGCCGCGGCCGCGACGCTCGCCGGAATGCGTCAGGTCCTGCGCGACGAGCTACCCCGTTTTTCGTACGATTACACCGCCAGCGGAACGGCGGACGCACCTTGGTTCCGCGTACATATCGTGCCGTTGAACCCGCCGGAGTCCGGGCTGGCCATCGCGCATTTCAACACCACCCCGCGCAAGCCGGCGGAGACGCTGCTCACGCGTCAACCGCCCTAAGAGAGTGAGAGAGGATGAATGCCTGACTCAAAGACCCGCCAACGCCCCCGCCGCGCGCTCGATGCGGCGCCGGCTCCGACCGCTTCAGAAATCGCGCGCAAGCTAGCCGACGAGCTCCATACCCACCAGATCGAGCTCCAGATGCAGAATCACGAGCTCGTGCGCGCCAAGACCGAGCTCGAATCCTCGCGCGCGCGCTACTTCGAGCTCTTCGATTTCGCGCCCGTCGCCTACTTCACGTTCAACCGCCGCGGCACGATCGAAACGCTCAACCTCGCGGCTGCGGAACTGCTCCAAATCGATCGGCAACGCGCGCTCGGCACCCCGCTGACCGGTTATCTCGACGACTCCGCGAAAGGAAAATTTCGCGCGCATCTCGAATCCGTGTTCGATCGCGGCGAGAAGCATACCATCGAGCTGATGCTCGCTCCTGCGGTGGGGACGGCGCGCCGGCATGTGCACGTGGTGAGCCGAACCGTGTCCGGCGAAATGGGCGATTTGCCGCTCTGTCTGACCGCCGCCGTCGACATCACTGCGCGAAAGGCCGCCGAAGACGAGGTGACGCGGCTGAATCAAATCCTCGAACAACGCGTCGCTCAGCGCACGTTCGAGTTGCAGGAGTCGAATCGCGACCTGGAGGCGTTCATCTATTCGATCTCGCACGATCTGCGCGCGCCGCTGCGGAACATGGCCGGCTACGCGAGCATCATCGCGGAAGATTTCCATGCGCACATCCCCGCCGAAGTCGCCGGCTATGTGCAGCGCATTCTCGCCGGCAACGAGAAGATGCTGCGGCTCGTCGACGATTTGCTGCGGTTCTCCCGCCTCGGGCGCACGCCGCTCGATTTGGTGCGAACCGATCTGAACGAGCTCGTCGACGAGGCGCTGGTCGACTTGTCGCCGGAAATCTCCCGCCGCGAAATCATTTGGCGGCGCACGGCGCTGCCCACGGTCGAATGCGATCGCGCGCTCATGCGGCAGGTGTTCGTCAATCTGCTTTCGAACGCCTTGAAGTATTCGCGGCCGCGGCGGCCGGCGATCATCTCGGTGGGCACGGACGTCCGGAAATCCGAGCGCGTCGTCTTCGTGCAGGACAACGGTGTCGGCTTCGACATGCGCTATTACGACAAACTGTTCGGCGTCTTTCAGCGGCTGCACACGCCGGCGGAATTCGAGGGCAATGGCGTCGGTCTCGCGATGATTGCGCGCATCCTGCACCGCCATGGCGGCATGGCCTACGCCGATGCGCGCCCGGAGCAAGGCGCGACCTTCTGGTTCACGTTCGACGGCCTGCGCCACGCGGGCGCATAAGCACCGGACGTTTTTGCCTGGGGCGCGCCGGTAGGGGCATCCCTCCGAGATGCCTTGCGTTCCCAGGTGCGATTGCGATCTCGGCCATTGAGAACGCGGCGGAGGGTAAACTCAGGGCGGCTGCGGAGAGCCGCCCCTGCCTTCGGATTGCAGATGGGCCCGACCTCCCGGGCGGGCCGCTCTTACTGCGCCTCGCCCATCTTTTCGCCGTCGAGCTGATACAAGCCGGTCAGGTAGCCGTTCTCGACCAGGGCGCCGACCTTGAGCTCGCCATAGAATGGGATCGGCACGTCCATCACGGGTTGGACGCCGTGCCGCATCTTCACGACGACCCATTCATTGAGGTTGGGCACGCCGCCGTAACAGCACGCGATCGTATTGCGCATGAGCAGGAGCTCCGTGACGAGCCCTTGCTCGACTTTCACGGGCACCATGAAGCCGGTGATCGCGACCTTTTTGCCGTTCAGCGCCTTGATCGCCGCCGGAATCTGTTCTTCTCCCGTCGCCGGTTTCGCGGTGGCAGCCGGGTCGAAAGGCGGCGGCGTAAACGTGTACGAAGCGAGCTGATCGAAACCGAGCTTGAGATAACCCTGCTCGACGACCGGGGCCGTGGCGGCGCTCGCGCCTGAGCGCTTGTCCGTCGGCGTCGCCGCCGTCGCCGCAAGAGCGGCAAACAGGCTGGAGACGCAAAGTTGACGCAAGGAAATCACCGCCACGGACGGTATTCACGCGCACAGGCCGGTCAAAAGCCATTTACGACCGGCAGCGCGGCACGTTGTCGCTGACGCGTTTACCGCTCGGCGCGGCGCGCGCTATCTGCGGGAATTCGGATTCGCATCGACCTCGTGCGAGGGACGAAAGCCGAAGGCGTGCTGCTGCTGAAGCTGCTCGAATTTATCGTCACCGAGATAACGGCGTAACGCCGCTTCCGTCTGCCGGGTGTAATTCGCGAGCGTCGTTTCAACCGCAACCGAGTCGACCGGCTGGCCCTGCTGTTGCTGGATTTGCGCCTGATGCTCGTAATTCGCCGTCACGAGCTCGTAGTTGCGAATCGCGCGATAGATCGCGTCGGCCCGCTCGAGCGGCAGGTTCCACCGCTGGATATTTCGCGCCACGACATCGTAACGGGAATCGCGGGTTTTCTGCCAGGCATCGAAGGCGTCGCCGAGCGCGCGGCGGAATTCGTCGTCGCGCGCGCGATCGAGCGCGTTCAAATCGCCTTCGTACGCCGCGTCGAGCGTCTGCGTGGCGTCCAGCGATCGCGCCAGCGCGCCGCGGGCGTCGCTCCACGTCTGTTGAATTTGCGCCAGCTGCTTCACTTGTGCCTCGCTCAGTTGCAGGCTCGCGAACTGTCGCCGCACCTCGTCGAAATGCGCCTCGGCCGGCGGACGACCGAACACGCGCTCGCGGCCGACGATGTCGGCGAGCGCATTCTTGTACTGCTGCTCCTCCTGGTCGTGCGCTTGCAGGTACGCGCGCTCGTCCATGCTGCCGTCGCGCTGCCGCACTTCGAGATCGTGCAGACGTTTCAGGTGATCCTGCTGCAAAACGTAGAGCGGTTCTTTTTGCGCCTCGGTCGGGTCGAGCCCGCCGAGGAACATATTGGAGACGGTATTCTCCTTGTCCCAGGCGCGATAGCCGTCGCCCAGCGCCGCGCGCAACTCCTCCTCTTGCTCGCGCGCACGCCGGTCGCGCATTTCCGCCAAGTCCTTCGGCTTGATCCGGTCGTTGAGATAATCCTCCTCGGCCTTCTGTTCGAGCGGCGTCCATTTCTGCGCGACTTTTTCGATCACGAGCTTCGCGATCACCGCCGCGGGCACGCCGACCCGGCGCAGCTCGGCCATCGAGTCGGTCCAGGACATCGGCTTCGTCGGGGCGCCCGCGCGCGAGACGACGCTTTTCCCCGCTTCGGTTCCCGCTGGAGCGGGATGTGCCGGGACGGCGTTCGCGCTGCGCGCGGAATGATGCATTTGCCACTCCCAGGCGAGCGCGGCCGCGAGCACGACGTTGAGAGCGACGGAACAGCGCGACCAAAATGCATTCATGAGTAATCCGGTTATCGGGCGAATCGTCGTTTACTCGACCTGAATCCTCGCGGGCCAGCGGAGTAATTTCACTACGACTAAAGTCGTACGTGGAAGCCGTCCAACGTCGGATCGATTTGCACTTCAGCGCGGTGGCAGGGTGGGCGAAGATAGTCGCGTACCCCAAATCCCCGGCGGACCGAATCAGCGGTTCGTCAAAAAATAAAAATATGATCTCGCAAACTTGGCGTGGCGGCTTCGGCCACGCTTTTTCTGCAGGCGCCGGCACCCGTAGTGCGTTTCGCACTACCGCCGTCTTCGCCTTGTTGTCATGCGCGGCGGCGTTTCTCCCCACGGCTCGTTTGGCGGCGGCGACCGCCACCGTGGACCTAAGCCTCTCCGGCTCCACCTGGCAAACGCTGCGCGGCTTCGGCGGCGCAAGCGTGTATCTGGGCGCGCTGACGGATGCGGAGATGGACCTGTTGTTCAAAAGCGCGTCCGGCACGATCGGCCTGACCGTCGATCGCGTCCGCATCTCGCCTTACGGCAACAACAGCGATGAGCTGTCGAATGCCCTGAAAGTGAAAGCGCGCGGCGGCATCGTCTATGCCACGCCGTGGTCCCCGCCGACCTCGATGAAAGACAACAACGACATCGTCGGGGGAAAATTGCTGACCAGCCAATACGGGGCCTACGCAAGCTGGTTGAACGACTTCGTCAGCTACATGACGACAGGCGGCGCTTCGATCTACGCCGTCTCGGTCCAGAACGAACCGGACTACAATCCGACGTACGAGTCCTGCGTGTGGACGGCGACGGACATGCTCAACTTCATCAAGAACAATGCCGGCTCGCTCTCGACGAAGGTCATCGCGGCGGAATCGTTCAAGTTCAACCTGGCGTTGACCGACCCGACCCTCAACGACGCCGGTGCGCGTACGAACCTCGACGTCGTCGGCGGCCATCTTTACGGCGGCACGATCGCGGACTACGCGCTCGCTCGCAACAACGGGAAAGAGGTCTGGATGACGGAGCACTTCATCGACGATCAGACGATCGCCGGCGTGATCCAAACCGCGAAGCAGATCCTCGATTGCCTCGCGGTGGGCCATTACCAGGTGTGGACGCACTGGGAGATGATTCGTCCGTACGGGTTGATCGACGACACGACCGGCGCCCGCACCAAACGCGGCTGCGTCGTGGCGCAATATGCGCGCTGGATCCGCCCGGGCTACGTGCGCGCGTCCGTGACGTACAATCCGAACTCGGGCGTCTATGTGACCGCGTTCAAGTCCGGCACCAAGCTCGTCGTCGTCGCGGTGAACAACGGCACCGCTTCGGTCTCGCAGTCGTTTTCGATTATCAACGGCACGAGCCCGACCTCGTTCACGCCGTACCGCACGTCTTCGACGCAAGACTTGGCGACGCTTTCCACCGTCGCGGTTTCCGGCGGCACGTTCGCCGCGACGCTGCCGGCGCAAAGCATCACGACCTTCGTTTCGCCGTAAGCGCGATTTCGCGCCGCCGACGGGCGAGCGAATGACACGGAACGAGGCGGTCGAACCAACCGCCTCGTTTTGAGCCGATGCCCGGACGTTACGATAACTAGACAAAATAGATGAGTTATCCGGGATAACCCATCTATTTTGACGTATTACCTCGCGGTACGCTCCGCGAGGGCTGGTCTCCGATCCCCTCGAAAACGGCCGCTCGCCGAGCCTCAGGACATCGGCGCGAGCGTCTCGGCGACCGGCGTGCGGTAGGCCTTGAACGCCGGGACGACGCCGCCGAACGCACAGAGCGCGATGAGCGCGAGCGGACAAAGCCACTGGATGCGATCGACGGCCCACAGATCGAGCACCACGCCGGTTTCGGCGCGGATGACTGCGGCCACGCCGGCGAACAATCCGAGGTAAATGACCAGGCCGACGAGTGCGCCGAGCGTGCCGATGCACGCCGCTTCCGCGATCACGGCGCCAAACACCGTGCGCCGCCGGGCTCCGAGCGCGCGCAGGATCGCGAGATCGCGACGACGGGCGCTCATGGAATTGTAGATGCTAGCCAAGACAGAACCGGCCGCGACGAGCGCTACGAGATACGCCACCAAGGTGAGCACGCGATCGAGCCAGGCGATCTTGCCGAAAAGCTCCACGACGATCGAACCCACGGGATACGCGAACGTCAGCCGGTCGCCTTGCTTGTTATAGAGTCGATCGAGCATGAAACCCGCGGCGGGGGTGCGGAGCTGAAGCAAAACCGCGCTGATCTCGCTCGCGGCGTGCGGGTCGTGTCCGCGCATCGTTTGCAAGCCTTCGAGCGGAATCCAAATCACGCGGTCCGCCGGCGTGTTCGTCGGCGCCAAAATGCCGGCGACGACGTATTCGTCGGCGTGCTGCTCGTTCGGATTGAAATCCAGGCCGTGATACGGATGAAACCGATCGCCGACTTTCAGCCCCAGCCGGCGCGCCGCAAAACTCCCCGCGACGGCTTCTTTCGCATCCGCGCTCGAAATCCAACGCCCGCCGGGCGCGAGGTTCAGTTTCTTCCCATGCCCATAGTCGATCGTCGGAAGCAGCTCAGGCAAGGTGCCCACCAGCCGGTAGCCGCGAAAATTGTCCCCCACCGCGATCGGCATCGCCGTCTTCACCAGCGGATGACGTTTCACGGCCTCGTAGTCCGCCCACGCCAGATTCCCGGGCGATGCTTCGACGTGGAAGATCGCATTGAGCACCAGCTGAAGCTTGGAACCGCGCGCGCCCAGCACCGCATCGAAGCTTGTCGCCGTGTCGGCAAACGCCGCCTGCGCTTGCCGTTTCACCATCCACACGCAGACGAGCAGGCCGCACGCGAGCGCGATCCCCGCCGACGTCACCAACGTCGACAGCGCGTGCTGCCGGAGCGAGCGATAGACGATCAGCGGGAGGGCCATCGGATGAAGCGACCGTGGTTTTCTAACGCAGGCATCGCGGCGGGCGATGGCGGCCGTAGCGCAAACCGGGAGGTTTTCGAGCGGTGCGAGTCGCAGCCGGACGAAAAGCTCACGCTTTCCGCTACCACCATCGCATTTTTACCTGCGGTGTGGCGCTCGTCACTCCGTTGGCCGATCGCGGTCGTCATGCGAGTACGCGATTGAGGAGCGCGAAGTCCTGTATGCGCTCGAAGCTGCCGAGGACCTCCTCCTCGTGGCTGACGAGCAAGAGCGCGGCGTGGTGTTCGCGGCAGACCGTGCGAATCAACGCCAGCGCCTCGCGCGCGTGGCGGCGGTCGAGATTTCCCGTCGGCTCGTCCGCGAGCACGAGCTTCGGCCGGTTGACCAGGGCTCGCGCGACGGCGACGCGTTGCTGCTGCCCAGTGGAGAGCTGGCGAGGAAAGTGATGCAAACGATCGCCAAGCCCCATGCGTTCGAGGAGCTGACGCGCATGCGCCCGATCCACGCCCTGCCCGCCAAAACTCATCCCGAGCACGACGTTTTCGAGGACCGTGTAGCCCTGCAGGAGATTGAAGGTCTGAAAAATGTACCCGAGCTTCTCCGCCCGCAGTCGGTCGCGCCGCGATTCGCTCAACGCGGTCAGAGCGACGCCATCGATCACGATGTGTCCAGCATCGGGCGCGAGAATTCCCGCGATCAGATGGAGCAATGTCGTTTTGCCCGAACCGCTTTCGCCGCGGAGCGCGAGCTGTTCGCCAGCCCCGAGCGCAAACGACGGAATATCGACGACCGTCGTGCGCTCGCCGTCCGGCGAGACGAAGGTTTTCTGCAGCTCTGAAATCGCGAGCATGAATGGACCGCGCGCGCTGGGCCGAGGCAGCCGGCTCGATGCGGCGCGTTACGGACAAGAAGGCGCAACCGCGCTTAATCACAAGGCGCTTCGTCGCTTGCGTTTCTTGGCCCGCGCTCGCAGGCGGCCCCGCGTTTTGCCCCGACGAACCCGGTTGACGCGAGGGCCGGTCATCGGTGTTTTGCGCGGTTCCCATGCTCACCATCGCCGATGTTTCGAAGTCGTATGGCACGCGCACGCTGTTCAGCGATGTGTCGTTGTTCGTTTCGCGCAGCGATCGGTACGGGCTGGTCGGCCCAAATGGCGCCGGCAAGACGACGCTGTTTCGACTGATCTTAAATGAAGAGTCGCCGGACGAGGGCACGCTGACCTGGGAGCGCGGCGCGGATTTCGGCTTCCTCCCGCAAGAAACCGCCCCGGCCGGCGACGAGACGATCCTGCAACTCGCACTTGGCCACACGCAGGCGCACAACCTCGATGCGGCGCACGACCATTTCTACGACGAACGCGAGCCGCAGGCCAAAAAGATCCTCGCCGGCCTCGGGTTTCGGGAAGCCGACTTCGACAAACCCGCGCGCACCTTCTCGGGCGGCTGGGTCATGCGCGCGCATCTCGCCCGGCTGCTCGTCGCCGAGCCCGCGTTGTTGCTCCTCGACGAGCCGACGAACCATCTCGATCTGCACGCGTTGCTGTGGTTCCAGGACTATCTGACGCGGTATCCGGGCGGGCTGTTGATCATCTCTCACGATCGGTCGTTCTTGAACGAGCTCTGCACGGGCATTCTCGAAATGCGCGGCGGCACGCTCAATCGCTACACGGGCAACTACGACGACTACCTGCGCCAAAAAGACGAACGGCACGCGCAGCAGCTCGCTCAGTACAAGAATCAACAGCGCGAAATCGCTCACTTGCAGCGCTTCGTCGATCGCTTCGGCGCCAAGGCGTCGCTCGCCTCGCGGGCGAAATCCAAGGAGAAGCAAATCGAGCGGCTGATGGACGACGCCGTGACCGCGCCCGAAGACGATCTGAAGAAGATCGCGTTTCGTTTTCCGCAACCGCCGCGCTCCGGGCTCAAGGTCGTCAAGTTCGAGCATATCCAACAAGCGTACGGCGATCACGTCGTTTACCGTGACCTGAATTTGGAGGTCGAGCGCGGCCAGCGCATCGTGCTGGTCGGGCCGAACGGCGCCGGCAAATCGACGCTGCTGAAAATCCTGGCCGGCGTCGTGCCGATCCAGGCCGGCGTGCGCGAGCTGGGCAGCAATGTCACCGCCGGCTATTTCGCGCAAAACCGCACCGACGTGCTGCGCACCGAGGCGACCGTGCTCGATAACGTCATGGAGCTGCGCACGGCGCAGAACGATTTGACCGAGCAGCAGGCGCGCACGATTCTCGGCGCCTTTCTTTTCCGCAAGGACGACGTGTTCAAGAAAGTCGGCGTGCTCTCCGGAGGCGAAAAGTCCCGCCTCGCGCTCGCGAAGCTGCTCGTGAATCCGCCCAATCTGCTGCTGATGGACGAACCGACGACGCATCTCGACATCCCGTCGATCGACGCGTTGATCACGGCGCTGCAGCAATACGAGGGCACGCTGATCTTCATCAGCCACGATGTGTATTTCATCCGGCAGGTCGCCCAGCAGGTGCTGCACATCAACGCCGGCCGGCTCACGCCGTACGCGGGCAATTACGACTACTATCTCGACAAATCGCGCGCGACGGATGCGCGCGCGGGCACGGTCGCGGCGGGCTTTACCGATGCGCGGCCGAAGCAAGTCGTCGCTGCGGCGAAGGGCGGCGCGCAGCCGCCGATGCGCAGCGGTCCCAAGACCAAAGAACAGAAGCGCGCCGAAGCCGAAGCGCGCGCCGCCCGGGGCGCGCCGTTGCGCGCGGCCCGCGCGCGCGTCGTGACGCTCGAGGCGGAAATCGCGAAGCTCGAAACGCGGCAGGCCGAATTGACCGCCGCGCTCGAGGCGCCCGAGACCTACAACGAACCCGGCAAGGCCCAGCAGCTGAATCGCGAGCTTAGCTCCACGGTCGACCGGTTGCAGCGCGCCA
>CBINOT010000045.1:0-31341 GCA_966252355.1 uncultured Opitutus sp.
CGGTGCCGCCGGCGGGTTCGTAGAGACCAAAGGGCAAGCCGAGCGAATTCTTGCCCGCGCCGAGCGAGGCGGACGACAGCATGCCGAGCGAACCGCAAATCACGGCCATCTCGTCCGAGAGGATGTCCCCGAACATGTTTTCCGTGACGAACACGTCGAATTGGTTCGGGTTGCGCGCGAGCTGCATGGCGGCATTGTCCACGTACATGTGGCTGAGCTCGATTTCCGGGGCGTGCTTCGCGACGTAATCCGTGACCGTCTTGCGCCAGAGCACCGATGTTTCGAGCACATTGGCCTTGTCGATCGAGCACAGTTTCTTTTTCCGCGAGCGCGCCGTGTCGATGGCCGTGGCGGTGATCCGCTCGATCTCGCTCTTGCGATACACCATCGTATCGACCGCCTGCACGTCGCCGTCAGGCAGCGTTGTCGTCTGCTTCGGCAGGCCGAAGTACACGCCGCCGGTCAGTTCGCGGATGCACACGATGTCGATGCCGTCCGGGATGCGCTCGGTCTTCAGCGGGGAAGCGTCGGTCAATTCGCGATAGAGCAGCCCGGGGCGAATGTTCGCGAAGAGCGTGAAGTGCTTGCGCAAGGGCAGCAGCGCCGCGCGCTCCGGTTGTTCCTTCGGCGGCAGCTTTTCCCATTTCGGACCGCCGACCGAGCCGAAGAGGATCGCATCGGATTCCGAGCAAATCTTGAGCGTCGAATCCGGCAGCGCCTTGCCGTGATTGTCGATCCCCGCGCCACCGACGTCCGCCTTCGTGTAGGCGAGCGTGAGATTTTCCTGCTTCGCCACGTGTTCGAGGACGCGCAGCGCCTCGGTCATGACTTCAGGCCCGATGTAGTCTCCGGCGAGAACGGCAAACTTGAGAGTCGGCATAAAAGGAAATGACGTAGTGAGTGATTCTGGAAAGGGAAAGGAGAAATCCGTCGTCGGTCAGGAGTCCGTCGTTCTCGTCATCGTGCTCTGTCTAGCGTTCTCAGCGTTTCACCTCCATCCAGAGGAAAAGAATCAGAACGATTCGGCCGCGCGGTGAGCGCGAACTCGCGCTCGCAACGCGACTCCTTCCTTGCACCGGAGCGTAAACCGCTTCGATTTGCCGCGTGAACCTGCATGTCCTGCCTGCCGGCCCGATTCAAACGAACGCCTATCTGCTCACCGCCCCGGAACGGCGCGAAGCGATCCTGATCGACGCGCCGGCCGGCATTTGGGCGGAAATCGAGCCACTCCTGAAACAGGCGAACTGTCGCTTGATCGAGCTGTGGCTGACGCATGGCCATTGGGATCATACGCAGGGTGGGGCAGAGGTCGTGCGTGCGAGCGGCGCGAAGGTTCGCGCGCACGCCGACGATCGGCGGATGATCGAGCAGCCCGAGATCATGGAACGCTTCATGGGCGAAACCTTGAATCTGGAACCGATCCACGTGGATGCCTGGATCGCGGCGGGCGAGCGTATCGACATCCTTGGCACCACGGTCGAGGTGCGCCACGTGCCCGGACACTGCCCAGGCAACGTGCTCTTCTATTTCGCGGCGTTGGGATTGGCGGTCGTTGGCGATGCGCTCTTCAACGGCAGCATCGGCCGCACCGATCTGCCTGGCGGCAGCTTCGAACAACTCGAACGCTCGATTCGCGAGCAGATCTATACCTTGCCCGACACCACGGTGGTTTTTCCCGGGCATGGCCCGAAGACGTCGGTGGGCGACGAGAAAGCCAACAATCCTTATGTGAGTGCGTAGCGGTGTGCACGAAACGCTCGCGCGTTCCGCTACGACAGGCCGCCCCGGCTCCATCGATTGCAAATGCCATTGCTCCGACCGGCTGAATAGCGGAAAACACGGTTCGCATCCGGAATGACGACACCTGATCAACACGACCACTTCATGCGGCGAGCGCTGGAGCTGGCGCGCAGCGTTTGGGGCACGACCCATCCCAATCCGATGGTGGGCGCGCTCATCGTGGAGGATGGCCACATTGTCGCGGAAGGCGCGACCGCGCCGGACGGCGGTCCGCATGCGGAGCGGTTGGCTTTGCTCGCGCGCGGCAAGCCGCCGCGCCCCGGCGCCACGATGTACGTCACGCTCGAGCCGTGCTCGACGCATGGTCGCACGGGGGCTTGCACCGACGCCATCATCGCGGCGGGCATCAAACAAGTGGTGGTTGGCGCGACCGACCCGAATCCCGAACACGCCGGCCGTGGCTTCGAGGTGCTGCGAGCGGCGGGAATCGACGTGACGACGGGGATTCTCGAGCGCGAATGCACCGACCTGAATTTGGTGTTCAATCACTGGATCACGCGTGGCGGGCCAATGATTGCGGCCAAGGCGGCGACGACGCTGGACGGCAAGATTGCCTGCCGCACGGGCGAATCGAAGTGGATCACGAACGAAGCGTCGCGCGTCGATGTGCATCGCTGGCGCCGGCTGTTTCCGGGCATCGCCGTGGGTGCGATGACGATCTTGAAGGACAACCCGCGGCTGACCGCTCGTCGCGCCGGCGAAGCGGAATGGTCGCCGCTGCGTTTCGTGTTCGACGGCCTGCTCCGCACGGTCGTCGACAAGAACCTGCCCGTGGTCTTCACCGACGAATTTCGCGAACGCACGATCGTCGTGACGACCCCCCACGGCGGGCTCGGTTATGTCCGCAAGCTGCGCGACATGGGCATCAAGGTGTGGGCTTTCGATTCGCCGACGCAGCGCGTGCCCTTCGCCGATTTCCGGAAAAAATGCACGGAGGAGCGCATCTCCGGCGTGTTATTCGAAGGCGGCGCGCAACTCGTGAGCGAACTCGTCCGCGCTCGGCAGCTCGATTACCTGTTCGTCTATCACGCGCCGATCCTGTTCGCCGACGACAAAGCCAAGAGTATTTTCGCCGGCTTGCGTCCCGAGAAGCCGGAGCAAGCCGTGCGGCTTTGCGATCTGCGTCACGAGCACTTCGACGGCGACCTGCTGATGCGCGGTTACGTGAAATATCCCGAGAAGCTGATGATCGACGAAACGGTTTTCAGCGTCCGGTGAGCGCTTCGCTACCGCATCGCGAAACTTTTCCAGGTTCGAAGCCAGCATCGCTCTTTGCACCCCAAACCTCGCCAAACCGTTCGTGTCACCTAATGGGTGACACGAACGGTTTGGCGGTGACTGGAAAAAGGGGCGTTCGAAGGACGTGGTGTTCGAATCGGGAGCGCGCGGCCGAAACGGCTGCATTCGATTGACGGAGTGCAAAGCGCGATCGTTTTGATCGCCACGGTTACAGAGCCATTTCATTCGCAGTTGGACAACGACGATACGGCGTGTGGGATATTGCGGCATGAAGCTGTTCTTCGCCTCTGGGAATGCGCACAAGGCCGCCGAGCTTCAGTCGTTGGCGAACGCGACCTCGACGGACATCGAAATCGTTTCGGCCCGGGCGGTCGGCGGGATGCGCGACGTCGTGGAAGATGCGGGCACGTTCATCGGCAATGCGCGCAAGAAGGCCGAGGCGCTGCGCACGCGTTTGCCGGCAGACGCGTGGGCGCTCGCCGACGACAGCGGGCTTTGTGTCGATGCGCTAGAAGGCGGCCCGGGCGTAGAGTCGGCGTACTACGCGGGCCCACAAGGCGACCCGGCCGCGAATCTCGCGAAGCTCGTCGCGACGATGCGTGGCGTGCCGGCGGAAAAACGCGGCGCGCACTTCGTCTGCGTGTTGTTGCTCGCCGGTCCCGGCGGCGTAGAGCATGTTTTCGAAGGCCGCTCCGAGGGGCGTCTGCTCCTCGAGCCACGCGGCGGCGCAGGCTTCGGGTACGATCCGCTCTTCGTTCCGGTCGGTCATGAACGCAGCTTCGCCGAGCTGGGAGACGAAGTGAAAGGCCGGATCAGCCACCGCGCTAGAGCCTGGGCGAAGCTCGCGGAGTGGTTCACCGCTCAGCGCGCGGCCACCGATTTCGCCGATTGACCGGTTTGGAATGTAGGGCGGGGTCTCCGAACCCCGCCGTCGCGATTCCGATGTCCGATCACGAAGACGAATCCTTCGCGCTAGCCTGTCCGAGCCGTACGGCGGGATTCGGAGACCCCGCCCTACATCAATTCATGCCTCAAGACTCTTTTGTTTGCTGCGCGTAGAGCGCGGCCGCTTCGGCGCGGCGGGAGACTTGGAGCTTCTCGAAAACGGTGCTGAGATAATTCTTCACCGTCTTTTCGCTCAGACCGAGTTTCACGCCGACTTCCTTGTTCGTGCAGCCTTCGGCGATGAGCGCGAGAACGCGTTTTTCCTGCGGCGACAGCAGAGCGAGCCCATCACGCGTGGTGTTTCCCGTCCGCACCATCTCCATCACGCGCGCTGTCACCGCGGGATCGAGGATCGACTTGCCGACCGCAACGTCCCGAATCGCCGTCACCAGCGCCCGGCCGTCGATATCCTTCAGCAAGAAGCCGTGGGCACCGGCACGAATCGCATCGTCGACGAGCCGGTCCTCGATCACGGAGGTCAGGATCAGTACCCGCGTCTCCGGGGTCCGGCGCAAAATCTGGCGACACGCATCGATGCCCGAGCCGTCGGGCAGCCGAATGTCGAGCAGCACGACCTGCGGCCGCAAACGCGCGCATTGCTCCACGGCCTCGGCGACGCTTTTCGCTTCGCCGGCGATGTTGAAGTCCGCCTCGGTGCCCAGCAAAGCCCGCAGCCCAACGCGCACGACTTCGCTGTCGTCGACGATCACAAGCGAGATGCGGGGGGATTCAGGTCGGGCGTTCATGCGCGATCGGCGGCGTTCATTCGCGGGGCGAGGCCCAAGTCTCGGCCGTCGCGGACCGGCGGAGCGGAAACGTAGCAATCACCCGCGCACCTTCGCCGGGCCGGCTCGTGACACGCAAGCTTGCACCCAGGCGCTCAGCCCGCGCGCGCATGTTCGTGAGCCCGTGCCCGCCTTCGCGGCCTTGATCGGCGTGAAAACCCCGGCCGTCGTCTTGCACGAGCAGGCAGACCTCGTCGCCCCCTTGATGCATGCGCAATGCGATGTGTTTGGCTTCGCCGTGACGCAACGCGTTGCTAATGGCTTCGCGGGCGATCTGCAGCGCCTCGACGTTCTGCTCCACGTCGAGCGCGATGGCCGCGTCGTCGTCGATTTGGATGTCGAATTGCACCTCGCGTCCGGCGCGCAGCTGCTCGAAGAGCGCCGTGACCGCGCGACTGAAACTGGCCTGCCGCAGGTTGTCCGGCGTGAGCCCCGTGATATAGGAACGTACGTCGCGGATCGCGGTGTTGAGCGCGCCGCGAATTTCTTCGAGCCGGTGCTCCGCTTGCGACGGATCGGTTTTGATCAACGTCCGCACGGCCTCGAGCGTGAGTCCCGCCGCATAGAGCGATTGAATGATGCCGTCGTGCAGGTCGCGCCCGAGCCGAATCTTCTCCTCCACGGACTGCGCGAGCAGTTGCTGCTTCAGCTGCGCGTCCTCCTCGGCTCGCCGACGGACGTCGCGCTCGCGCGAGAGCTCCGCGCCTTGCGCGACCGACGTCTTCGCGAGCTGGGTCAAGGTGTCGATTTCCTGGCGCGCGGTCGCGAAGGGCGGCCGCGTATCGGCTTGGAGCCGGGGCCGCATCGCCAGGATAAAGACGAGAGCGGCGGCGATGCCGACGCCGAGCAGGGCCACGCCGAAGACGGCGCGCGGCCATATCGTGGTGATGAAAGCCGGACGAGGTGTGGCGTCGACGGGAACCGAACTGGCGGAGCCGGGCGTTGTTGTCGCGCTCGGCGTTGGTCGAGCGCTCACCTCGTGCGTTTGCTGCCACAACGGCACGGCGAGCATCGCGGTCAGCACGGCGAGCACCACGAAGAGGGCCATCCCGAGAAATCGCGGCAGTGGGTTCATGCGGCGAGCCGACACTGCGGGCCCGGTGCGCGCGTGCCAAGTGAGTTGTAGCTGGGGTCTCGGATCCCCGAGTTGGCGGCGGTTCAGGCCGGCCTCTCGGAGGCCAGCTACAATGATGGTGGATACACCGCCGCGTCACCCACCAAAACTTTCGACATTTGCCGGCACCGCGGTTTTGTTGCCCGGCTCGACAATGAAGTCCTTCTACATCACGACCGCCATCGACTATGTGAACGGTTCGCCGCACCTCGGCCATGCGTACGAAAAGGTGCTGACGGACGTCATCGCTCGGTTTCGGCGGCAGATGGGCGATCGGGTGCATTTTTTGACCGGCACGGATGAGCACGGCCAGAAAGTTCAGGCGAGCGCGCGCAAACTCGGGATTCCGCCGCTGCAATTCGCCGATCAAGTGAGCGCCGAATTTCGCTCGATGCTGCAACGGCTCGAGATTTCCAACGACGACTTCATCCGCACGACCGAGGAACGACACAAGAAAGTCGTGCGGGACGTGCTGCAGCAGCTCTTCGATAAGGGCGAAATCTACAAGGCGGAGTATCGCGGATTCTATTCCACGCGGCAGGAGCAATTCTTGCAGGAGAAGGATCGTTTGCCCGACGGTTCATGGCCCGAAATTTTCGGCGAAGTCACCGAGATCACGGAGTCGAATTACTTCTTCAAGCTGCGGAACTATCAGCAGTGGCTGATCGATTTTCTCACGCAGAAGGAAGATTTCGTTTTCCCGCGCTATCGGCAAAAGCAGGTGCTGGAGTTCCTGAAAGAGCCGCTGAACGATTTGTGCATCTCGCGTCCGCGCGAACGGCTGGAGTGGGGGATCTCGCTGCCTTTCGACGAGAACTACGTCACCTACGTCTGGTTCGACGCGCTGCTCAATTACTACTCCGGTGTGGCCGACAAGCCGGGTGTCTGGCCCGCGGCGTATCACGTGATCGGCAAGGATATCCTGGTGCCGCCGCATGCCGTGTATTGGCCGATCATGCTGCCTGCCGCGGGCATTCCGCTGCCGCAAGGGATCATCGCGCACGGCTGGTGGCTGCAGAGCGGCGCGAAGATGTCGAAGAGCACGGGCAACGCCTTGAACCCGCTCGATCTGGTCGACGAGTTCGGCGCGGATGCCTTCCGCTACTTTTTGATCCGCGAGATGAATGTCGGCCAGGACAGCGACTTCACGCGCGAACAATTCCTCGTCCGCTACAATAGCGAACTCGCGAACAATCTCGGCAACCTGGTGAACCGCACACTGAACATGACGACGCGGTTCGCGGGCGGCGTGTTGCCGGCGGCCGAGACTGCGGAGGATTTGGAGCGCTCCTTGCACGACCTGTGGACGAAGACGCGCGACGAGTTCATCGCGCTCTGCGAAGGCTTTCAGTTTCACACGGCGCTGGAGCGGGCGATGGCGTTTCTGACCGAGACCAACGCTTACGTCGAAAAGCGTGCGCCTTGGAAACTCGGCAAATCGACCGAGCCTAAAGACCAAGCGTTGCTGCGCACCTCGCTCGCGACGATGGCGGAATCGTTGCGGCTCGCCGTCGCGCTCATTCAGCACGTCACGCCGGCGACCACGCGAAAAATCAACGCGGTGCTCGGGTACACGCCCGGAGCCGTGTGGCGCGATGAGCTGGGGTGGGGCGCGCAGTTGAACGGCGCGAAGGTCGAGCCGTCGCTCGTTCTCTTCCCTCGCCCCGCGCCGCCCGCGGCCGAAGCCACGCCCGCGAAGCCGACGGCGCCGAAGCAGCCCAAACAGAAGCCAAAGGCCTAAGGTAGGGCCCGACCTCCGGGCGGGCCGCCTCGTGCTCGACCGCCTCTGCATGACGATCCTTCCGCTGCACCCTGCCGACAACGCCTCGCCGGATGCGTTGCGGGCGTTCTTGGCGGAATGCCAAGCGGCTGCGCGCCGCGCGAGCCGGGCGAAGCTCGTGAGCATTTCGCTCGCCGTGGATGCGCTCGATCCCCTCGCCGTGCTCGAATCGATCTTCGAGCCGAGCGAGCCGCATTTTTATGCGGAACGACCGGCGATCGGCAGCGCGATCGCCGGAGCGGAGATCGCGATCTCGTTCGAGGCACAGGGAACCGGGCGCTTCGCGGCGGTGCAGCAATGGATCGACGAAACGTTGGCGCAGGCGATCGCCGTCGGCGACGTCAGCGCGCCTTTCGGCGGGCCGCATTTCTTTGCCGCCTTCGCGTTTCACGACGAGGTGCAACCGGATGAACCGTTCCCGGCCGCGTATGTTTTCGTGCCGCGTTGGCAAGTGGCGCTGGCCGGCACCACGACGACCGCGACGGCCAATCTGCTGATCGCGCCCGACGCCGATCTCGAGCCGCTCGTGCAACGCGTTTGGCGCGCCCACGGTAAATTTCGCCGCTTCGATTACGTCGTAGAAAGTGCCACGGGCATCCTGCCCGTGGGATCGAGTGGCGCGGGCGTGCCGCCCGGGCGTTCGACTGCCTTGCCTGCGACAGCCCCCGTGTCTCCGACGCAAGGCAACATGGGCGGGACGCCCATGCCAGTTCAGGCACATGCGCGCGACGGCCGGGGCGCGTTCCAATGCAGCGACGTCGGCGATTATCGCCGGGCGGTCACGTCCGCCCTGGAACGGATTGCGTCCGGCGAATTGAAGAAGATCGTGCTTGCGCGGGCGCAGGACGTGGCCGCGGTGCGGCCTTTTCATCCGCTGCAGATGCTCAATGGGCTGCGGCAGCGCTTTCCGGATTGTTATTCCTTTTCGTTCACCAACGGCCGAGGCCCGAGCTTCATCGGCGCGACGCCCGAACGTCTCGTCCGCGTGAGCAATCACACGCTCGAAACGGAGGCGCTTGCCGGTTCTATCCGCCGCGGCGCCACCGCGAGCGAGGATGCCGCCTTGGCGGCCGCGCTGTCGCGCAGCGAAAAGGACCTGCGCGAGCAACGCGAGGTGCTCGACGATATCGTCGCGCGCTTGCTTCCGCTCGGGCTGAAACCGGAGTTTCTATCGCAGCCGCACATTCGACGGCTCGCCAATGTGCAGCATCTGCAAACGCCGATTCGGGCCGTATTGCCCGAGGGCGTACGCGTGTTGGACGTTGTGGCCGCGATGCATCCGACGCCGGCCGTCGGCGGAAATCCGCGTTCCGTTGCCTTGCCGCTGATCCCCGCGCTCGAGGGATTCCCGCGCGGGCTGTACGCGGGCGCGATCGGCTGGGTGAACGCCCGTGGCGGCGGCGAATTTTTCGTGGGCATTCGCTCCGCCCTCGTCGCGGGCGCCCATGCTCGCGTCTACGCCGGGGCCGGCATCGTTGCCGGGTCGACGCCGGAAAAGGAATTCGCCGAAACGGAGCTTAAATTTCAAGCGATGCTCGATGCGTTTAGCGCGTAAAACTTTCGCGGCGGCGGCGATCGTGCTCGGCTCGACCTGGTTGGGGTGCTTCGGCGCCGCGTCGCCGAGCGATGCGACGCCTACGACCACGACCACGACCGAAGCGACCACGCATCCGCTCGTCTGGGACGCCGTGGAGAAAGTCCTTGTCCCGAAGCTGGGCGAGCACATGGCCGACTTCCAATTCACCGTCGTCAACACCTCGGACAAGCCGGTCGCGATCGAGCAAATACGTCCGACGTGCGGTTGTACGATCGTCGAGTTGCCGAGCACCCCGTGGGTCATTCCTGCGAAGGGCGACGGCACTTTTACTGGCACCATCGATTTCCGGGGTCACGAGGGCACGCTCACCAAAGCCATCTTCGTCAACGCGACGGTGGGCACGCAAATGCTGCGCGTGACCGTCAAGATTCCCGTAATGGACGAGGCGACGCGCGAACGTTTCCAGCAAATCGCGCGCGCCGATCGCCAGGCGATTTTTCGGGGCGAATGCGCGGCCTGTCATGTGGCTCCCTCCGCAGGGAAGACCGGCACCGATTTATTCACCGCGGCCTGCGGTGTATGTCACCTGACTTCGCGGCGCGCGAACTTCGTGCCCGACCTGCTTACGGCGCGGCAGCATCGCGATGCGACCTATTGGCGAACGTGGATCACCGAAGGCAAGGCGGGGACGCTCATGCCGGCGTGGTCGATCGAGCACGGCGGTCCGCTCACGAAGGAACAAATCGACTCATTGGTCGATTTCGCGCTCAGCACGTTGCCGACGGAGCCGCCCCCGATAGGCACGGCTGTGCCCGTAGCTGCGAGCGCCAGCGAGCGGTGATTTGTGCGGCCGAACCCCCTCGCTGGCGCTCGCAGCTACGGAATGCAGTGGTGGTTTGATGTAGGGTGGGGTCTCCGAACCCCGCTCTACATTTTTCTGAGCGGAAGGGCGTCGTAGACTCCTCTGGCTGTTAACTGTAAACCAATATCGCGAATCTTTGAGCTAAACGTCGCGGGCGGGGGCGGCGATGATATGGTCACCCGGTGAGATGCTTCGCTCGTTCCACGCGACGTTGCCCGCCACGCCTCACGTTATTCTTACCCTTCATGAAATCGCTCTTCGCCTTCCTCTCGCTGTCGCTCGTTTCCGGCTGGGCGGCAAACGCCGCGCCGGAGCTTGTCCTGCGCGGCGGGCATCCGCGGGTCTTCTATACGACGGCGCAGATCGACGCGCTGAAGGAGCGCCTGCCGCGCGAGAAGTCGGCCGCGGACGCGTGGACCGCCATCCAGGCCGGGGCCAACCAAGCGGTGGAAAAAACCGGCGACGCCGGCCGGGCAATCGAACCACTCGCGCTCGCGTACCGCATGACCGGCGACAAACGCTACGCCGAGCGCCTCCGTGACTTCCTCCAGCGCGAGATCAAGCGCCCGAACTGGGGCGAGGCGGATCTGCTGCGGCGCGATCCGGTCTGGCACGCGGGTCTCGGGCTCGCGCGTTCGCTGCATGCGACGGCGGTGGCGTACGACTCGATCTACGATTTTCTCTCGGCGGACGAGCGACGCACGATCGCGAAGGGCATCGTGGATCTCGGCGTGTTACCGACGATGAACGACTGGGTGCTCGGCGAGCAGCGCATTCATGCGCTCGATACGATGGGCCACAATTGGTGGAGCGCCTGCGTCTTTACGGCCGGCATCGGCGCGATCGCCGTCTATGATGAAGAACCGCGCGCGCGGGAATGGCTCCAGCGAATCGATGCCGGCGCCGTCGAGTGGTTCGGCTACGCGGGGAGCACGATCGAAAACAAGCCGGCGAACTTCGATCGCGGCGGCGGATTCTACGAGAGCGTCAACTACGCGTCGTTCGGGATGGCCGAATACCTCTTGTACCGGCTGGCCTGGAATAATGCGTTTCAAACGGCGCCGGCCCATATTCCGATTCTCCCTCGGAGCGGCGACTTCTTCATCGACGTCGCATATCCGAATTCGGGCCCGATGATGACGTTGAATTTCGGCGACGGCTCGCTTCACGCCGATGGCAGCCGGCCACTGGCATTGCTCTGGGCAAATGGCGTGCGGCCGCCCGCGTCGGCTTGGTACCTGAAAACGATGCGGGAGATGAGCTATCGCGAAGGTCTGGATCGAACGACGCCGCTCGGGCTGCTTTATTTCCCGACCGAAGCAGAGCTCGCCGCGGCGCCTTTGAGCCCCGGACGTCCGACGGCGACCGTGTACCCCGACATCGGCTGGGCGATGCTGCGGTCTTCGTGGGAAAAAGACGCGACGCTGCTCGGCGTAAAGTCCGGCTACACCTGGAATCACAGCCACGCGGACGAAGGGTCCTTCATCCTGTTCCATCGGGGCCAATATCTGCTGATCGATTCGGGCAATTGCGGCTACGGTCGTCCCGAGTACGACGGCTACTATCGGCAGAGCGTCGCGCACAACGTCGTTACGTTTAACGGCCAGGCGGAGAATCCCGAGGATCTGTATTCGGGCTCGAAGTTTTCGGGCTCGCTCTGGCATTTGATCGACACCGGCGATCTCAAGTACCTTTTCGCCGACGCCACGGGGCCGACTTCCCGGCTCTTCAATCGGAACTACCGCCATTTTCTCTGGCTCGGCGAGGTGATTCTCGTGGTCGACGATGTCGAGGCCTTCGAACCCGGCCAATTCGAGTGGTTGCTCCACGTCGGCGGCAAAGCCGAGCGACGCGGGCTCGATCTCAATGTCAGCGAGGGCGGGGCGAGCGTGCTCGTGCGGCCACTTTTTCCGATGCCGTTCCCCGACGCCGGACTGCCGACCGACTTTCCGGAAAACATGCGGCTCGTGGAAAAGACGGGACTGAAGGATCACGAGCCCGATACGAAGGCGACCTACTACGCGTTTGCGCCGAGCGAACGCGTGCGGCGAACGAAGTTCATCACCGCGATCACGCTGGTGAACGACACGAACAAGAACCGGCTGCCGCAATTCGAGCGCTTGCTCGACAAGGACACGATCGGCGTTCGCATCCGCCAAAACGGCACCGTGACGGACGTGTACCTCAATCTTCGTGCCGACGGCAGCGTGCGGCATCGCAACGCGAACAACACGCTGGGCGGCTGGGAAACGGATGCGTACCTGTTGGCGCTCACTCGTTCCGAGGCGACCGGCGCAACCGACGGGCCGACGGACATCGCGACCGCCTCGCGCGTGCTCGTGATCGACGGCAGTTACCTGCGCCGCGACCGGCAAGTCGTGCTCGATTCGCTTTCGAAGGTGTTTGCGACCTGGACGAACCGCGACGGCGCGCTGGACCTCGTCCTGCAAGGCCAGCCCGTGACGAATGTTCGGCTGCATGCGAGCGCGAAGCCGCGAGAAGTGATCGTGAATGGGGCGCGCAAAGATGTGCCATACGACCCCGAAACGCGCGCGCTGCTCCTCTCCGTCGAGCACCCATAACCGCTGAATATATGAACCCCGGAGAGCGCGAAGCTACGCGAAAGATCGCGAGTCGGCGACGATCTCGGGGCCACGTGTACGCATGAGCGGTAATTCATTCCTCCTGTCGGCTTCGCGTCGCTTCACGTTCTTCCCGGATTCCTTTTCTACCTTATGCAACGTCTCTTGATTTCTGCGGTTCTTGCCCTGTGCACGTGTGCGGTGGCGGCTCCCACGCGCATCACCTCGCCCGACGGCAACGTCGCGATCGAGTTTGTCCTGCAATCCGGCGGCGTGCCGGCGTACAAGATCGATTATCTCAACCAGCCGGTCGTGACCGAGTCCCGGCTGGGCCTCGAGCCGGATATGCTGGAGGGCTTCACGGTCGCGACGACGCGCACCGAGGAGCGTCGCGGCCAGTGGACCAATCCGTTTGGCGAGCGTCGCATCGTGCCCGATAATTACCGTGAGCTCGCGATCGACCTTACGCAATCGGGCGGCCGCGGACTGCGTATCGAGTTGCGCGCTTACGACGAGGGAGCGGCCTTGCGTTATGCGCTGCCCGACCAGCCCACGAAGCAGTTCACGTTTTCGGGCGAGCGAACCGAATTTCGGTTTCCCGAGGCTACGTTCGGATGGGAAGAGCACGCGACGGAAGGGGAGTATCGCCGGGTTAAGATCGCGGAGTTCGAGCCGTGGTGTGAGCGTCCGGTGACTGTGGAATTGCCCGGCGGGCTGTACGCCTCCCTTGCCGAGGCGGCGAATCAGCGGTTCCCCCGCATGTTGCTGTCGCCGCTACCGGGCGTATCGGGGGCGTTGGTCAGCGCGCTGGGCGGGGCGACGTCCAACACGGTTACGAAGGAATTCGCTCAACGTCACAATCCGACGGCGAAACTCGCAGCGGGCGAAGCCACGCCGTGGCGGATGCTCGTCGTAGGCCAGCGTCCTGGAGAGCTGCTCGAGCGCAATTATCTCATGTTGAATTTGAATCCGCCGTCGGTGGTGAAAGACGTCGCCTGGATCAAGCCGGGCAAGGCGATGCGCGACACGACGCTCACGACCGAAAATTCGAAGGCGATCATCGATTTTGCGGCGACGGCAGGGCTCAGCTACGTGCACCTCGATTGGAAATGGTATGGACCGGTCGAATACGAGTCGGCGGGTGAAGCGATCGTGCGGGCTCCAAACCTCGATGTGCCGGAAATCGTGCGTTACGGACGCGAAAAGAACGTCGGCCTGATCCTATACGTGGATCGCCGGCAGGTTCGGCGCGAGCGGGACGCGATGTTCGCGCGGTTCGAGCAATGGGGAATCGTTGGCGTGAAGATCGGCTTCGTGGACGTGGGGCCGCAGGCGGAAACGGCCTGGATCACGGAAACGATCGCGCAAGCCGCGCAACATCATCTCATGGTGAACATCCACGACGGCTATCGTTCGACCGGCCTGAGCCGCACGTGGCCGAACTTGATGACCGTCGAAGGAATTCGCGGGAACGAAAACTTCCCGACGGCCGAGCACAACTGCACCTTGCCGTTCACGCGGTACATCGCCGGTTGCGGCGACTACACGGTGTGCTATTACGACAAACGGATCAAAACCACGCACGCGCACCAGCTCGCGATGAACGTGATCTCGTTCAGCCCGCAGCAATGGATTTTCTGGTACGACAAGCCGGCGGCCTATCAAGGCGAGCCCGAGGTGGAATTCTTCCGGGTGGTGCCGACAGTCTGGGATGAAACGCGCGTGATCGACGGGCGAATCGGCGAGTATGCGATCGAAGCGCGCCGGAGCGGGGACGATTGGTTTGTCGGGGCGATCAACAATCAAACGCCAAAGACGCTGAAACTGCCGCTGGGCTTTCTCGCTCCCGGCGCGAAGTACGTCGCGCATCGCTACGCGGACGACGAAACCGTCGCGACGCGGACACACGTTCGCGTCAGCACGAGCGAGGTGGAGGCGTCGAGCGTCCTCGAGTTGCCCCTCGTGGCTTCGGGCGGTGAAGCGATCTGGTTGACGCCGGTGAAATCGAAGTAGGCGCCGGTCAGGGGGGGGGCACATCGGCCGGCATCTAGCTGCATTTCACATTCCACCGATCACAAACGTTGGGTCACAGAGTACACGGAGCTCTGACACAGAGTTCACCGAGACTAATCCACGAGAGCCGATTCTGCCCAAACGGATCCATTCGCGTCATAAACCCCGACCCAGATTGTGGCCTCCTGCCGCCTCGGTGTCGGAACTAGGCGGCCAGCTACAACAAGTGACGCTATAGCTGGGTCTTTCGCAGTCTCACCTGCGCTATTTACCGGACGGCCACGCGCCGCGTTCGTTTGGCCGCGACGGATTTGGCGTCGATCCAATGGCCATCGACCATCGTTACTTTCGGGACGGCTGGCTCGCCTTTGTCGCCACGCTGGATCATCGCGGCCAATTGTTCGATCGCGGCGGCGCCGATCTCCTCCGGGCGTTCGTCGATGCCGGCAAAGACCGAACGTTCCGCTTTCGTGGCGCTCACGAAGCCGACTTTACCCGGCACGCGTAGCCCGAGCTGCTGCGCGATATGCCGGCACTGTTCGTCGCCCGAAGCGATGATGGCGTCGGGGCGTTCGCGTTTGAACCACTCGCGGGTCTCCTGCGGCGTCGGCAGCGAGCCGCGGTGAATCGACGGACGCACGAACTCCGTGCCGCCGATCATGCTTTGCCAGGCCACCGCGGCGGAGAAGCCGTGGTGGACGCGCACGTCTTGTTCGGCCGGCAAGACGAGGCCGATGCGGCGATAACCGCAGCTCGCGAGCTGGCGGCAGATTTCGAGGGCGTTGCCGAATTGGTGCGGCACCACGCGGTGAAATTGCGGCGCGAGCACGCCGTAAGTCGTCGTCACCACGGCGAAGTCTTTCCACTCGAGGAGCGCCGAAACATCGCGCGGCGTGACCACGGGCAGGAGCACGAGGCCCTCGACGCCGCGACTGCGGAGCATGCGTTGCAAGGCCGGCTGCGGCGTCGGCGGATCGCCGGTGCGAAACACGCTGAAGCCGTAACCCAACTGCTCCGCGCGTGCGCGCGCGGCACGGATGATCGCGTCCAGATAGGCAGTCTCCGCGCCCTCTGGCACCGTCGTGAGCGCCGCCAGCGACGCCTGGAATCCCGGCTGCCGGCCGACGCGCAAATGGTGCATCAGCTTCGCGACATGCGGGTCGGGGCGATAGCCGAGCTTCGCCGCCACTTCCTGCACGGCCACGCGCGTCGCCTCGGGAATTCGCGGGTTGTTGCGCAGCGCAAGCGACACCGTCATCGCGCTCACGCCCGCTTCGCGAGCGATCGTACGGAGCGTGACGCGACGCGCGGAGGAGTCAGACGGCATGGCGTTGTGTTTACGGTAAACGACCGACGCGTCAAGGGCGCACCCACCGGCAAGGAATCGTGGCGGCAAAAGGCGATAACAGGACGGAATATGTCCCCTTATCATAGATAACGGGACATATTATGTCCCATTACTGCCGGGCGCCCGGCTGCCGTCAGTTCCCGACCCGCGCGTCTCGCAACGCCGGAACCGGGCCTGGAGCGTTTACCGTAAAATTCCAAAACGGTCGCGCCGGTTTTGCGGAGGCTTACTCGTCCTGCGCCCGACCCCTACTGCCGATTGCCTCAACCCCTTTTCAGGCGGCTGCGCGGCCACAGCCGCCTGAGCGAACAAACCCCCAACGGCCTTCTATCCCAAAACCCATGAATACGATTGCTTCGTTATCTCCCAAGCGAGTGCCGGCTCTGTTGCTCGGCGCCGTCTTTGCCGTCGCCGCCGCGTCCGCGCACGCCTTCACGCATCCCGGCATGCTTCACACCGCGACCGACTTTTCGCGGATGACCACCAAGGTGAACGCGAGCGCCCAGCCTTGGCTGAACGGCTGGAACAAGCTCGTGGCGAATTCGCACTCGTCGTCCGGCTACGTCATGCAAGGACCGGTCTCGATCGTGTATCGGGGCACCGGCAGTCCGGAGAATTACAGCAAGCTCTACAACGATATCGCCGCGGCTTACCAAAACGCCCTGCGCTGGAAAATCAAAGGCGACACCGCATGCGGCAATAAAGCCCGGGACATCCTCAACGCCTGGTCGGGAACCCTGACGAAAATCGACGGGTCGTCGGACAAGTTTCTCGCGTCGGGCTTGTACGGTTACGAGATCGCGAACGCCGCCGAAATCATGCGCGGCTACAGCGGCTTCGATCTCGCGCGCTTCCAGACGATGATGAAGAACGTGTTTTATCCGATGAATCACGACTTCCTCGTGAATCACAACGGCGCGTGCATCAGCCACTATTGGGCGAACTGGGATGCGTGTAATATCGCGAGCATGCTCGCGATCGGCATCCTGTGCGACGATCAGGCGAAGTTCGACGAAGCCGTGAATTACTTCAAGAGCGGTGCCGGCAACGGCGCCTACGGCAAGGTGGCGCCCTTCGTTTACACCGGGGGCTTGGCGCAAAACCAGGAAAGCGGCCGCGATCAAGGGCATGCCACGTTGAACGTCTCGCTCTATGGCGTCATCTGCCAGATGGCCGCCAATCAGGGCCAGAATCTATTCGTCTACAATCCGTGGACGAACGAGTGGCCGCGCATGAAGGGGATGTTCGAATACATCGCGAAGTACAATTTGGGCAACACGGTCCCATACACGACCTACAATAACTGCGACAACGTGAACCAGACGGTCATCTCCACGAACAGTCGCGGCAACGTTCGGCCCTGCTGGGAACTCGTGTATAACTATTACGCGAAGGTGCGCGGTGAGTCGGTTCCGTATATGCAGCAATTCGCGACTCAAGTGCGTCCTGAAGGGGGCGGCGGAGATTACGGCAGCACAAGCGGCGGCTTCGACCAACTCGGTTTCGGCACGCTGACGTGTTCGCGATGATCGACGCCGCGGATCGGTGACGAACCAACGGCGGGGCGGCTTCCAGCGCCGCCCCGCCTGCGTCACGCGGTTTCGTCGCACTCCTGGCGTGACGTCAGCGGAACGCCTCCTTTTGATCGCACGACGCATGATTAACCGCATCGCAGCTTGGAGTAGCGTGCTGCTGCTGGCATGTGGGGCTGGCTGCGCGACGACGGCGCCGCGGAAGTCGGCTCCCGACGTCCCCGTGGCGTCGGCTTCCGGCGTCGAAGCCGCGCGCGCGGCCTTGCAGCGTGGGGAACTCGCGAAAGCCGCCCAAGCGATCGACGCGCTGGCCCCGGCGGCCCGACCGCGCGAATTAATGACCGCCATCGCGACGCAGTGGGCGCGCGGCGATTTCGCCGCGGCGGCCAAGTGGGCGGCCGATCAATCGGACCGCTCTGCGCAAGAAGCGACGCTCGCGGCGACTGCGGTGGGCTTGGCGATGAATCGCCCCGCCGTGGCTCTTGCCTTCGCCTGCGAGGTCCTTGCGCCGGGCCAGACGCGAGACGAGGCCGTCGAGACCGTTTCCACGATGTGGGCGGGCAGCGATGCGCGAGCGGCGGCCTCGGCGGCGGAACACTTGGCGGCAGCCGAGCTGCGCGAACGCGCCTCCGTCGCCATCGTCCGGACCTGGGGAACCGTCGATCGCGATCCCGCGGCGGCGCGGGAATGGGTCTTGCAGCAGCCGGCGGGACTCCGCGAGCGCCTCATTGCGGTGTATGCGCGCGTTCGCGCGGTCGAGCAGCCGCTCGAAGCCGCCGGCATGGTCATCGTCGAGCTGCCGCCGGGCGCGCGGCGCGACGAGGCGTTCGACGGCGTGCTGCGCGAATGGGCCGCGACCGATTTGCCCGGCTTGCGAACATGGATCGGAAGCATCACCGACGCAGTCCTCAAAAAATGGGCGCAAGCTCGACTGGATGCCGCGAGCGAATCAGGTTCGCCCAACAAGACGACGCCGTGAAATTCATCTTTCGACGATTTCAACGCCGCGGAGTGGTGCGCGTCCTGGCACGCTTCGCGCCGGGGCTGACTGACGCCGATCAGAGACCGGCGCTGCCTCAAGCCTCCGCGCTCCGGTCGAACGATGGTCTCGTCTGGCTGCTCTCGTCGCTTGCGATCGCGGTTTTGCTCCCGGCGCTCCGCGCGGGCGCGCTCGTGTGGGAAAAAGAAACGATCGTCGCCGACGCCGAACCGAGCGCGGAACGGTTTCAAACCGAGTTCCGTTTTCGCAATGCCAGCGATCACGCCGTGACGCTCACGAGCATCGATCCGGGTTGCCGTTGCACCGTGGCCGACGTCGAAAAGAAAACCTACTCGCCCGGCGAGTCGGGCGTTCTGCCGGTCGTGTTCACGTTCGGCGATCAGCGGGGCCCGCAGGAAAAGTCCGTGTTCGTGCAAACGGACGAGGGCGGTGCGCCGCCGATGCAGCTGGTGCTGCGCATCAATATCACCGAGCTGGCCGTCCTCGAACCGATGTGGGCCGTGTGGCGCGCGGGTGCGGAGCCCACGGAGAAAACGCTGCTTTGTCGCGCGACGACGGATAAGGCGGTGACCGTCGTCGCTGCCGAAGCCTCCGACCCAGGCTTCGTCACACGGATCGAAACCGTCGAATCGGGTCGTAGCTATCGGATCGTCGTCAAGCCGGCCGCAACGCAGCAGGCGCGCAGCGCGACGCTCGCGATCAAGACGATCGTCCCCGACGCGGGAGAGCGGACCTACAAAGCGTTCGTTGCGGTGCGCGAGTGAGCCGATCGATCGCGGGATCGATTAGGGCGCGTACGCCGCGACGAGGCGGTCTAATTCTTCCGACGACACGGGCAGGATGGAGCCGTGACGGAAAGGGAAGGGGAAGCGAAAGCCTTCGCCGGGTTCGAATTGGGCGCCGGCGAGGTCGTGGGTGATAAAAGGCTTATACCCTTCGTGCTTGGAATAGTAGTCGAGGATGAGGCACCACGTCGGCTCTTTCGTGCTCGGGTCCTCCACGCGATAGCACTCGGGTCCTTCGTAGCCCTGAAGTTTTGCGAGCGAGAATTCCGGTTTCTCGGTCCATGGACCGCTCAAGCGCGCCGCTGATTCCATGGTGATCGCTTTGAGCTTCTCGTCCTTGGTGAAGCGATAGTAATGGTCGCCGTCGCGAACGATGGTGCTGTCGATCGTGGTGTTCGGCTTGTCGAGGTAGACGAAGGGAGCGCTGAACTCCTTAAAGTCTTTCGTTCGTGCCGCCCAGATTCGGTGTTTCTTGTAGTCGTCGTCTTTGGTCGTCGAGGCCCAGAACACGAGGTAGTCGTGCTGCTCTTCGTCGTACACCGCTTCCGGCGCCCAAGTGCAACCGGCGGATTCCGGCGCCACCGCCACGAGCCGCGGCTCCGACCAATGCGTCAGATCGACGGACTCCCAAATCACGATCGAACGACTTCCGGCGCGCACGGCGCGGCTCCAGTTGCGGCTCAGGGCGATCGAAAGATCGGTCGCGATGAGATAGAACTTTTTCCCATCGTGCGACCGCAGGAGGTAGGGATCGCGCACGCCTTTTTCGCCGAGTTTGCTGACCAGCACGGGTTCACCGCGATTGAGCGCGTCCCAGGATTTGCCGTCGCGGCTCGTCGCGAAGTAGATCTGCTCGCCCATCGGATCTTTCTCGCCGCGAAAGGTCACAAAAAGAAAACCGGCGGAGGCGGCGCCGAGCTGCGCGGCCGCGAGGAGGAACATCAGCACGTATTTACACATAAAGAATCGTTCGTTTTGGCGGCGGGGATTCCGTCCGCGCGGAGTCGTCGGGTGGAACGAGTCGATCGCGGCGCGCGACGCGGTCGAGCGGGTCGTTAGCCGACCTGCTTGACGAGCACCTTGGGATTCCGCCCGCTTTCTTCGTAGAGCTTCAGCCGCGCTTCGGGCAGAATTTCCTTCGAGGTCTCTTCGAAGCCGCAGACGCTGGTGAAGAAGCCGAAGCTCTGCGTCGACAACGCGATCACGGTCGTGGCGCCGCGTTCCTTCGCGATCATGCACGCGTAATCGACCATCTTTTTGCCGATGCCGCGATTGTGATAGAACGGCATCACGTACAACGACCCGACTTCGGCCATCTGCGGCTTGTCCGGGTAGAAGTAGAGCGTGACGCAGGCGATGATGTTCTCGTCGATTTCGAAGACGAAGAACTGGTCGATGTTCTTTTCGATCGCTTGCTGCGTGCGATAAATGAGCTCTTCGCGCCGCACCGCGTTCCGCGTGAGATTGTAGATGAGCCGCACGTCGCTCTTTCGCGCGCGCCGAATCTGCTGATAGTCGTTGCCGTAAACGAGCGTGCCCACGCCTTCGTTCGAGAAGATCTCGTTGAGCAAGCCGTCGAAGATCCGGCCGTCGAGCATGTGCACCCGCGGCGTGCCGCTTTCGATCGCCTTGATCGCATGCGCCGCCTTGCTGCGCGTGCTTTCGCTGATCCGCTCCGGCGCGTCCTCGAGCAATTTCCGCAGCGCCTCGACCGAAATCTCGCGCCGCACTTCGCCTTCGATTTCAAGCCCCGGCTGGGGCATGAGGTAGATCACTTTCGTGGCCTGGAGCGACTCGGCGAGTTCCGCGGCCAGCAAATCGGAATTGATCCGGAGCGATTTGCCGTCGGGGGCGAAAGCGATCGGCGCCACGACCGGCACGACTTGGCCGGCGATCAGCTCGGAGAGAAACTCCTTGTCGATCCGATCCACCTTGCCGGTGAACTGCTGGTCCTGGCCGCGAATGATGCCCGTCGGCAAGGCGCGGACCGCATTCGTGATCGCGCATTTCAGGCCGTTTTGCGTGAGGCCTTCGATCAACGCGTGCGAGGCGCGCGACGACGCCCGGATGGCGAGATCGAGCGTGGCCGCGTCCGTGAGACCGGTGCCGTCGACATTCGAAATCGGAATTTTCCGCGAAACCGAGAGGTCCTGCAGCTGATGGCCGATGCCGTGCACGAGCACGACCTTGATGCCGAGCGAGCGGAGCACCGCGATATCGACGAGCAAATTGCCGAAGTTCTCGTCCGCCACGATCGAACCGTCCACCGCGATGATGAAAATCTGTCCCTGAAAACGCGGAACGTATTTCAAAATACCGCGGAGATCCGTCGGCTTGATCGTCGTCGCCGTGGCGGCGGAAGGTGTCGGTGTGGTGACTTGGCCGTTGCCGTTGCTCATCGAGTTGGCGCGTTGTTGTCGACGATGCGAAGCGGCACGTCAATAGCGGTAGCGAGGCGTGAGCGGCGAGGAGCGAGGAGAAATCACGGGCATCTGTATCGGTCGCGCGTGCGGACGGTTCGCTGTAGCTGCACTCCCGGAGCCCGGCCGAAGAGCGGCGCGCTTTCCGAATCCAAGCCATCGCCCCAGAGGTCACAGAGCTCCGACCCAGAGGCAGCAGGAGGCTACAATCTGGGTCGGGATTTGTGAGGCGAATGGATCGTTTGGGCAAAATCAGCGCTCGTGGATTAGTCTCTGTGAACTCTGTGTCAGAGCTCGGTGTGCTCTGTGACCCGACGTTTGTGATCGTTTGGGGGTGAAGTTTGCGGGCTAGGACTCCAGCGACAACGAATGCGCGCTACTTTTTCCCGCCTTCACTTCACCTCGAGCGTCCACGCGCGCGAGAGTCGTTCGCCCGCGAGCGTTACGCGATAGGCGCCCGGCTTCAATGTTCCTGCCGGCACGGTGAGCACGACGAAACTGTCGGAGGTGCGGGATTGCAGGCCATTGGACAGCGGCTCGAAATTGGGCGTCACCACGACTTCGTCGCCGTGCACGTAGAGTTCGGCGCCGATGAACTGGTGCTTCTCATCCGGCGTCGCGCAGCGAAATTGAATCCGGTACGGCTGATCGCTCGGCGCCGACGCCGCGGCATTCACCTCGAGAATTTCGGCCGGCAACAACGGCGGCGCGACGAGCGTCGTGCGCAACGCATCCGGCAAGCCGCCCGGAGCGGGCAGGGCGTTGTTCGTCGCCGGCGTCGAATCGGCCGGACGTTCGGCCGACAACGCCACGCGTCGGTAGCCGGCGGACACCAAGCGAGCGACGTTCACCCGCTTCTTGGTGTCGTTGTACGGCTCGTACGCATGGCCGGGCTTCCGGTAATGCAGCGTCAAATAGGTATAGCCGACGATGAAAACCGCGATGGCGGCGAAGATCCATTTCATCGACCACGGCTGGCGTTCGGGAAAAGCGCTGGGCATTCGGCCGATTAACCGGCGCGGCTCCATGGCTCGCAAATAAAATTGCTCCGGCCGGTGGCGGCTGTTTCGTTGCCCGACTTCCATGAAACTCTGGTCGCAATTTTTTATCCCGACGTTGAAAGAGAGCCCCGCCGACGCCGAGATCGCGTCGCACAAGTTGCTCATTCGCGCCGGGCTGGTGCGCAAGCTGTCGGGGGGCTTGTACACGTACCTGCCGTTCGGCCAGCGCGTGATGCAGAAGATCACGCAGATCTGCCGCGAGGAAATGGACGGCGCCGGCGCGATCGAGTTGTGGATGCCGCACGTGCATCCCGTCGAATTGTGGCAACAAGGGCCGCGCTGGGCCGCGGCGCGCGAGATCATGTTCCGCGCCGACAGTGCGGGCGACGGCAAGCGCGCGCCGCGCGAACCGGAATTCGTGCTCGGGCCGACCCACGAGGAGATCATCACGCCGCTGGTGAAAACGGAGATCACGAGCTATCGCGATTTGCCGAAAAACTTCTACCAGATCGCCACGAAGTTCCGGAACGAGATCCGTCCGCGCTATGGCCTGATGCGCGCGCGCGAATTCGTCATGATGGACGCGTACTCGTTCGACGTCGACGACGAGCACGCGATCAAGAGCTACCGAGTCATGAAGGCGGCGTACGAAAGCTTCTTCAAGCGGCTCGGCGTGCAAGCGATCGCCGTCGAGGCGGACACCGGCGTGATGGGCGGCAGCTTTTCGCACGAGTTCATGGTTCCGGCCGAAATCGGCGACGACAACGTCATCTACAACGAAGCGAGCGGTTATGCGGCCAATCGCGAAAAGGCGACGAGCGCGCTCGTGCCGGCGAATCTCACCGACGCCGCGCCGGCCGGCGCAGTCGAGGAATTCGCCACGCCGGGCGTCCTCACGATCGCCGCGCTCGAGGCGGCGCCGTACGGCGTGAAAGCCGACCAGCAGTTCAAAACCCTCGTGTACGTCGGCGACGGCAAGCCGTTCGTGGTGATCCTGCGGGGCAGCGACGATCTCGAGGAAGCGAAGCTCGGCTCGCTCGGGTTCACGCTTTTCCGGCCGGCCACGCCGGACGAGATCGAACCCGTGATGGGCGCGAAACCCGGCAGCCTCGGCGCGGTGAAAGGCACGATCAAGAACGCCGCCGGCTTGGCCGGAGTGTTTGCCGACCATGCGATTCGCTTGATCGGCAACGGTACGACCGGGGCCAACAAAGACGGCTTCCACCTGCGCAACATCAATGTGACGCGCGATCTCGCCATCACCAAATTTGGCGATTTCCGCCGGGTGCGGCCGGGCGAACCTGATGTGAAGTCCGGGCAACCGCTGCAAGTGCGGCGCGGCATCGAGGTCGGTCACATCTTCAAGCTCGGCACCAAGTACTCGGAGAAATTCAACGCCGTTTACACCGACGACAAAAAGGAAAGCCACATGATGGTGATGGGCTGCTATGGCATCGGCATCAGCCGCACCATGCAGGCGATCATCGAGCAAAGCCACGACGCCGACGGCATCGTCTGGCCGTGGAACGTCGCGCCTTTCCAAGTGCTGATCTGCGTGCTCGACCCGCAGCTGCCGGAAGCGATGGACCTCGCGAAGAAACTGGGGCTCGCCGCGGAAAAGGCGGGCGCCGACGTGCTGATCGACGACCGCGTCGAGCGTCCGGGCGTTAAGTTCAAAGATGCCGACCTCATCGGCATTCCGTTGCGCATCACGATCGGTGGCAAAGGCCTGAAAGAAGGGGTGATCGAACTGAAGCCGCGCTCGCAGAAGGACGTGGCAAAAATCCCTGTCGCCGAGGCCGAAGCCCGCATCGCTGCGGCCGTGGCTGAAGCCAGCGCCCGCCGCTAAAGAAAGTTGCGCCGCGGCGGACTCGCCGTTTCTTCGTGCGGGTCCGCGCCTTCCACCGTGCGACCGCAGGTATGCAACGCTCGACGCGGCATCATTTACGGCTCGTATTTGCGCGACAGCTCAGGACACCTTTACTGCGGAAAACGTGATTATTTCTGCCTCACAGGCTCTGCCAAAAGAAGAGACGGGGACGGCGCTGGCCCTCGAGGGAAGTTGGCGTGTGGTCGTGTTGAACGACCCGGTCAATTTGATGTCCTACGTCGTTCTGGTCTTCAAAAAAGTTTTCGGCTTCGACGAACAGACCGCCCGACGCAAGATGCTCGAGGTGCACGAACAAGGTCGGTCGATCGTCTGGAGCGGACTGCGCGAGAAGGCCGAAGCCTACGTTTACACCCTTCACCAATGGCACCTGACCGCCGTCCTCGAGCCCGATGAAACGCATTGAAGTGAAGCTCGCTTTGCCGGTGGTCGCGCCGCTGCTCGATGTGATTCGGGAGCTGGCGGACGGCTTGCGCAAGGACCTCGCGGCGCCGATGGCGCTCACCGACCTCGACGCCGAGTTTGAGGAAGCGTGGGTCACCGACCTGTTGTCGACCCAAACCGAGGAAGTGCAATCGCTGCTCGGGTTGTTCAACGACGAGTTTTTCTCCGAAGGCGTCGTCGCGTTCGACGAAGAAAACGCCGAGACGATCGTCCGCGCGTGCGCGGCGGTGCGCCTGCGCCTGCGCGAGCAATACCTGAAACGCGTGGACGACGAGACGCTCGAGACCGGCGACGTCGACGTCATGACGCTCGATGAACCGCTGCGGAAAGCGTTCATGTGTTATCTTTTCCTGGCGACGATCCAGGAGCTGATCATCCAGCACCTCGACGAGAGCATCCTCGAGTCGTAACGGCCACCCGCGGCGGAGCTTAGGACCTCGCTCGTTCTTGCGGGATGTTCGTTCCCGGTCCTCGCAAGGATTGCACAAGGGCCCGCAAAAACAGGGTGGTCGCGACCGACGCGGCTATGATACGTTGCGGGCACTCAACATGCCCGATTCCTTCAAGCTCGAGCTCACGCAACGTCCTCGCCGCCTGCGCCGCACGGCCGCCTTGCGATCGATGGTGCAGGAAACGATTCTGCGGCCGGCGGATTTTATCGCGCCTTTGTTCGTCGTCGACGGGAAGCCCGCCCCGGAGGAAATCAAGTCGATGCCAGGCGTGTTTCGCCTGAACATTGCCGACTTGGTGAAGGAATGCCGCGCGCTGTTCAAGCTGGGGGTCCCGGCGGTGGCCTTGTTTCCGAAGCTCGATCCCAAGCTGAAAGACGACGAGGGCACGCAGGCGCTGAATGAAGATGCGCTCGTGTTGCGCGCGGTGCGGGCCGTGAAAAAGGCGGTGCCGGAGCTGACGATTCTGACGGACGTCGCCCTCGATCCGTACACGACGCACGGTCACGACGGCGTGCTCACCGTTGCGCGGGACGACGTCGATAACGACCGTACGGTTGGCATTCTCACCCGGATGGCCGTGATGCAGGCTCGAGCGGGCGTCGATTTCGTTGCGCCCAGCGACATGATGGACGGCCGCGTAGGCGCGATTCGCGTGGCGCTCGATGCCGCCGGTTACACGGGCACCGGCATCATGGCGTACTCGGCGAAATTCAACTCCGGTTACTATGGCCCATTCCGTGACGCGGTCGGCAGCGCGCAAGCTGCCGGCACGCGGCTGTTGAGCAAAGCGACCTATCAACTCGATCCCGCGAACCGCCGCGAAGCGATCAGCGAGGCCTTGCTCGATGAAGCGGAGGGGGCGGACATCCTCATGGTGAAGCCGGCCGGCATGTACCTGGACATCATTCGCGATGTGCGCGAGGTGACCCGTAAGCCCGTCGCGGCGTATCAGATTTCCGGCGAATACGCGCAAATTCACGCGGCCGCTCGCCTGGGCTGGCTCGACCTCGCGCGCTGCCGCCACGAGTCGCTCCTCGCGATCAAGCGCGCCGGCGCCGACATGATCCTGACGTACTTCGCCAAGGATATGGCGAGTGCGCTGCGCGACGCGTAGGGCGCGGTTTTGCTTTTGCCCTTTGGCTTCTGTGTCGCGGCTCATGGTGCATTAGCGATAATGCGCGCACGGGGATTGTGGGCCGACGGCGATTGACTGCGTCGTGTTTCGGCGTGAGCCAGCCGCGCTGTAAACACGGAGCCGCAGCACGATGGCTGCAAGAGGAGAGGTTCGGGTGCCCATTGGACCACCCTCGTGCCGTTGGCTTCATGGCTTCACGGGTGATGGTCATTCATTCCCCGTCGCTCTTCGTCAGCCCATTCCGCTGGGCCTGCCGGCGGCGTTACTCAAGCGTGACACGGTTTGTGCCGATCAGCTGTTTATCCGTTTGATTCTCCATCGTTCGCCGCGACCAGCGTACCAGGCACGGCAAAGGCATTGGCAGCTGGCGTTTTGCCTGACGCTGTTCGTGTCCGCCCTTCTGCCTGGGCCAATTCGCGCTGAAAGCAGAATCATGGCCGGAGCCCCCGCCGGCGCGGTTGAGACCGGCGCTCCTGCATTTGTCGTCATCGATCCGGCAGCGATGGGCTTGAGCAGCGTGCCAACCGATCTGCGATTCTTGCCGGATGGCAGGATCGTAGCCGCAGCCAAAAACGAAATCGTCATCGGCGATGGCGTGCGTTGGGAGGTCTATCGGGCGGTGCCGGGACACGCCGTGCCTGGCCCGCTCATCATCGTAGATCGGGACGGCAAAATCTACACGGGGGTCGAAGGCGGCGTGGCGCGAATCGACCTAGTGGATGATGCACGCTTCCGCCTGACCAAGGTGGCGGATTTCAACGCGCTGAAGGTGCAAACGTTGGGTGCGATCTTGGTCACGCCGATTGGCGATGACTGGTGCTGGTACGCTGGGAGTGACGCGATCGTCAGCTGGCGACCCGGCCGAAAGCCCCGAATCCTCGCGCATGGAACCGCGATCGAATGTGTGTTCCGGCTCGACCAAAATATTTATTTCAGCAACAGCGCCGACGGATCGATTTCGATGGCAACAGCCAACGGCACCGTCTCGCCGATCCTTAATCCCGGCAATATCGGGAACGCCGTGACCTGCGCCATACCCTTCGCGGACGACCAGCTGTTGACCGGCAGCATTGCGCGCGGTCTTCAGTTTTTCGACGGACACACCTTCCGGCCTTTCTCCGGCGCTCCTTTGCTCGGCAAAAGCCGGCGTATCCACGATATTTGCCCGGTCTCGGATGGATATTTCGCGGCGGTGATCGATGCGGTCGGCGTGGCGTTCTTCGATCGCGAAGGCCACGTGGTGCAGACGCTCGATCGACGGCTCGATCATCGACTGGGCCGGACCAAACGGGTGCGGTACGATCAGCACGGCGTGGTATGGCTGGTGCTCAGCGATGGCGTGGCGCGCGTTGAATTTCCTTCCGCGGCGTCGCACTTCGCGCCCCTCATCGCCAGCGGGCTCGAATTCGCTCAAGTCATTCGTTTCGAGGGCAAGCTTTGGGTGCTGTCCGAAGGGCATGCGACGCGCGGCGTCTACGACTCCACCGGAAGATTGGAGTACTTCGAGGACGACACCCCCACCGGTGGCTTCTTGTTCACGCTCGCCGAGACCGACAATCGATTATGGGCTTCGAACGACCTGGGGCTGTTCGTCTACGAAAACTCGAAATGGCGATTGGCCCTGCCGGGCCTGGTCAACGCTCGAGTCGGTTTTGCATCACCGACCGCGCGTGGCATTCCCTATATCGCCCGCGGCGAATACGGTTTCATTCAACGCGAAGGCGACAATTATATCGTGCGCCGCTATGCGGTCGATAGCCTCGCCGACAACTACAATGCCGTCGCCGATCGCGATGGCGTCGCTTGGCTGGAGTTGGGCGTGAGCCGAATCGGCCGGCTCGATTTTCGCGCCGAGTCGCCAAAATTAGAACTGTTCGGGCCGTCGGCCGGACTCACCAACGGCTGGCCCGAGATCTACGTGCTGGAGGGGATGGCACATTTCCGGATTTTCAACGATCGAGTCCGGTTCGATGCCGCGACCCGCCGCTTCGTTCCGGATGACGTGCTGGCCCGACAGTTCCCGCTGCTCGCAAAGGCCAAAGGCCGGCCGCTGATCGATGCGCTCGGGCGCCTTTGGTACACGGCCGATGGGCGAGTCTACGTGGCCGATCAGGAGGCGCGGGCGGGGAGTGCCGCGCCGTACATCCTCGCGATGGCAGGCACGCCCTATGAGTTTGCGGTTGAAGAGAGCGGCATCGCGTGGATCCACGACAACCAGCGACTGGAGCGCGTGGACTTGAAAGTCGCTCCACCGCCGGCCGCG
The DNA here is from genome assembly GCA_966252355.1 of uncultured Opitutus sp. Taxonomy (GTDB): domain Bacteria; phylum Verrucomicrobiota; class Verrucomicrobiia; order Opitutales; family Opitutaceae; genus ER46. The sequence continues at coordinate 28,926 of CBINOT010000045.1, forward strand.
CCGCTGCGCGCGGTGATCACGTCGGTGCAGTTGACCGCGACCAATCGCTGGATCATCGATCCCGCCGACCAACTGGCGCCCTTTAGCTACGGCGAGAACGCTCTCGTTTTCCATTTGGCCGCGCCCGCCAACCCATTCGCAGGCCCGGTGCAATTCGAAGTCTTGCTGGAAGGCGCGGGTCGGGAATGGGCCACCACCGGCACGCTCGGCTCCGCGGCGTTTACCCGCTTGAAGGAGGGCCAGTATACCTTGCATGTGCGGCCCGTCGTCGCCGGCCATGCGCCCGGAGCGGAAGCTCGGCTACAATTCACGGTCCTGCCGCCCTGGTATCGAACTCGCCTCGCCTGGACGCTCTACGTTTTGTCTGCCATCGGCCTCGTGGCGTTCGCGGCTTGGCTTTCCGCGTATCTGCAGCGACTCGAAAAACGACGGCTCGAAAAAGTCGTCGTCGAGCGCACGCGCGAATTGAACGCCTCGAACCAGCAACTCGCGCGGCAAATCGACGAAACGACGGAGAAGGCCTTAGCGCTCGCCATCAGTGAAGATCGGTATCGAACCCTGAACGCCGACCTCGAGGGACGCGTGACCGCCCGCACCGCCGAGCTCTCGGCGTCGAATGCAGAGATCCAGCGCCGCGAGTCGCTGTTTCGGCTGATCTTCGAGCACGCTCCCGTGGGGATCTACTGGAAGCGAGCTGACTTGGGCGAAGATTTTCACTTCAATCCCACCTTCCGCCGGATCCTCGATCTCCCCATGGCGGCTTCGACCGACCACAACTTGCTTTTCTCGCTGGCCCATCCAGAAGAGGCGGCTCAGCTCGCGGAGCTCAATCAGCGCACGGTCCGCGGCGAAATCGACAGCTACAACATCGAGGCCCGTTTCGTGTTGAAAGATCAACGCGTCGTCTGGAGCGCCCTCTCCGTCGCCGTCATTCGCGACGAAAGAAGCCGGATCGTGCAGGACATCGGCATCCTGGAGGATATCACCGCCCGCAAGGACGCAGAGCGGAAGCTGGCGCAGACGTACAAAGAGCTGGTCGAAGCTTCACGACGAGCAGGCATGGCGGAAGTCGCAACCGGCGTGTTGCACAACGTCGGCAATGTGCTCAACAGCCTGAATGTCTCGGCCGGGATCATCGCGAGCGGCATGCGCAAATCGAAGGCCGAAAATCTGGTCAAGTTCGCGGCGATGATGAACGACCACGCGGCCAACCTCGGCGTGTTCCTGACTTCCGATCCCAAGGGCAAACTCGTGCCCGATTATTTAAATTCGCTGGCCAAGCATTCGGTTGGCGAGCGCGATTGGCTGTTGAAGGAAATCGCTTCGATGCAGAAGAACATCGATCACATCAAGGACATCGTGACGATGCAGCAGACTTACGCCACGGCAGTAGGCGTTACGGAAGAGGTCGACCCAGCGAGCTTGTTCGAAGACGCGCTGCACATGAACGCTTCCGCGCTGACTCAGCACGAGGTGAACGTGGTCCGCGAATTTCAGCCCGTGCCTCGCATCCGGGTCGAAAAGGCCAAAGTGCTCCAGATTCTGACGAACCTGATCCGCAACGCGAAATGTGCCTGCGACGATGCGAAGAGCCCGCGTAGCACGATGGTCGTGCGGGTCGAGGCTGCCGGCTCGGATCGCGTGCGGCTGATCGTGCAGGACAACGGCATCGGCATTCCCGCCGAGAACCTCACCCGGATTTTCGCGCACGGCTTTACCACCCGATCGTCTGGCCATGGATTTGGGCTGCACGCCAGCGCGATTGCAGCGAAAGAAATGAATGGTTCGCTCGCGGCTAGCAGCGACGGCCCGGGCCGGGGCGCTACCTTCACGCTGGAGTTGCCCCTGGCTCCGCGTTCGGAGGCATCCGCGCCGAGCGGACGAGGCGGGCTGGCTGGCGGCAGCCGAGAATCACGGCCACGCATAGAGTGAAGGCGATGCGGCCTTCGCCCCCAGAACCTAGGCCCTATCTCAGAACGGCGAGCGCGGCACTTGCAACGAATCGCCGGGCATGAGGCGTGGGTCCTGGCCGGGATTTTTTTGCGCGAGCTTCACGTCGATGACGTACGCATTGTTTTCGCGCACCAAATTCACGGCCGACTCTTTTGCATAGAGCGAAAAGCCACCGGCGGATTGAATTGCCTTCGCGGCCGTCAAGTCCGGCGTCCACACGATTCGGCCGGGACGTTGCACTTCTCCGCCGACGTAAACGTACCGTTCGGTGACGTTCACCGCGACGTCGACGGTCGTATAGATTTTCTTTGCGACATAGGTTTGGCGGATGCTTTGAGACAGCTCCGCGGTGCTCATGCCTGCAGCGGGAATCGCCCCGATGTAGGGCAGGCTGATGAGACCTTTGTCGTCGATCGTCACCGCGTTTGTCGTCGGATCGGGCACGCCTTGGAGGGCGATGGTC
>CBINOT010000046.1:0-31305 GCA_966252355.1 uncultured Opitutus sp.
GGAGGCCTTGCGGACGGTGCTGGCGCGCTTGCCCGCTACCCTGCCCGGCATCGCCATCGTGCAACATATTCCGCCGGTTTTCTCGAAGACCTTCGCCGATCGGCTGAACGATCTTTGCGAAATCGAGGTGCGCGAAGCGGTCGACGGCGATCGGCTGAAGCCCGGCCTCGCCCTCGTCGCACCAGGTAACTTCCACATGATGGTGCAGTGGGTTCACGACCATTACCAAGTGCGCGTCGCCAGCGGCCCTGCCATTTGGCATCAACGCCCCGCGGTCGATCTGCTGTTCAAGTCCGCCGCCGATGCGGGCGCGGGCCCGCACGCCGTGGCGGGGCTCCTCACCGGCATGGGTCGTGACGGAGCCGAAGGCCTGCTCAAGCTACGCGAACGCGGTGCGGTGACGTTCGCACAGGACGAAGCGACTTGCGTCGTCTACGGCATGCCTCGGGCCGCTTGGGAAAATGGCGCCGCGCAGCGCCAGCTCCCGATCGATCGCGTCGCCGATTTTCTGATCCGCCATCACGAAACGCCCGGCGCGCCGCCGTCGCCTGAACTCGTCACTAGCCCCACATGATTGCCACGCAACCCCTGTCCCAGGCTGCGACTGGCTCGCCCGCGCCAAACGAACGCGGGACGCCGATCAACTCGCAGATCCTGATCGTCGACGACGAGCCCGTCGTCCTCACCGCGCTGAAAGTCACGCTCGAACGCGAAGGCTTTCCCGTCGTTGCGTGCACCAGTCCGGTGAAAGCGCTGAGCGTCGTCGCCGAACGCGATTTCGCCGTCATCATTTCCGACCAGCGGATGCCCGAGATGATGGGCCTCGAGTTTCTCATCGAGAGCCGCCGGTTGCGGCCGCATACCTCGCGCATCCTCATCACCGCGGTGCTTGCGCTGCCGACGATCGTCGACGCGATCAACAAGGGGGAAATTTTCCGCTTCATCGCCAAGCCTTGGCTCCGCGAAGAGCTCATCGCCACCGTGCGGAATGCAGTCCAGCGCTACGAGCTCGTGACGCGCAACGAAGCGCTGCAGGCGGAGACCCAAAAACTCAATGCGCAGCTGCGCGACGCCAACAACGCCCTCGAAACGAAGGTCAAGGACCTTGAGCGGCAGCGGCAATCGCTCGATTCGGCGAACCACGAACTCGCGACCAGCTACGAGAACTCGCTCGAACTCTGCCGACGCATCCTCACGACGTACGATCCCATTCTCGGCGGCCAGGCCAAAGCGCTCGTTGAATTCGCCACGCAGATGGCGGCGACCGATAAGTTCACCGAAAGCGACAAGCACGCGCTGCGAACGGCGGCGTGGCTTTGCGATCTGGGACTGATCGGCGTGCCGCGGGAAATGCTGCGCGCATTTCGGACGAAGAGCGAACAGCTGACCGATCGCGAGCGGGGAATGCTGCACAATCACCCGATTTACAGCCAGACCCTCGCGTCGCTGGTCGACAGCCATGTCGAGGTTGGCGAAGTGATCCGCGCCCATCACGAACGATACGACGGCCGCGGCTACCCCGATGGCTTGTCGGGCAACGCCATTCCCTGGCCAGCGCGTTGCCTTGCCGTTGCGGTCGGCTTCGTGGAATCGGGCCTGTCGAAAACCGCGGCGATTGACGCATTACTGGCTAAGTCCGGCACCGAGTTCGACCCGGAAGCGGTGCGGCTCTTCCTCAAGGTTGCGAATCTCGTCCAACTCCCGAAACAGGTCCGTGAAATCATGCTCGAAGAACTCGAACCTGGAATGGTCCTGGCCAATGGAATCTACAGCCCACATGGGTTGCTGCTCATCGGCGAGGGTCAGCCGCTCAGCAGCACCACGATCGCCAAAATTCGCAGTCACGACAAAGTGACGCCGATTAGCCAGCGCTTGCTCGTCTACATTTGAGCGCTTCGCACCCCTTTTCCGCACGGTCGGCGACCCGACGGCTCATTGCGCGTCGGCGACTCGTATCGTATGTCCAGGGCCGCGTACATTCCGTACCGCGTCCTCTCCGTCCCTTCTGAGCCATGGGTTCACCGAGCATTTCTGCCCTCTTTGCCCAACGCGTCGTCGTTGGGGTCGGTGACATGGGCGTATCCAACAACCCGCAAATCACCCTCAGCACCTATGCCCTTGGTTCGTGCGTGGCGGTGGTGGCCTACGACCCGCAAACCAAGGCCGGAGGCTTGCTGCATTTGATGCTTCCCGACTCGACGATTTCCCCAGCGAAAGCGTCCAGCCAGCCGGCGATGTTCGCGGATACCGGCCTCCCCTTGCTGTTTCGCTCGCTCGCGGGTTTGCGCGCCGACTTTTCCCGGATCCGCATCTTTCTCGCGGGCGGCGCCAACGTGCTCTGCGACGCCGATACGTTCCGCATCGGCGAGAGAAACATCAAAGCCGCCAGCGACTTTCTCGTGCGCAACAATCTGTTTGTTCGCCACACCTCGCTCGGCGGGACGATCAATCGCACGGTCCACCTGAATATCGGCACCGGCGAAATCACGCTGAAAACACCGGGCGCAAACGACACCTTGTCGCTGGCCGCCTAACGTTCGGTTTCCGACCGCAGCAAAGAAAGAGTGCTCGGGTTGAGACGAGCGGGCCACACGGCCGCGAAGTCGTCGTTGCTCTACGCCGCCGACAAAACCCTTACCGCGCGGCGCTCAAAACGCCACCGCACCGTGAGTGAGCCGGTGCTGGAGCCGTTGCTTCGCGCGATCGTGGACGATCGCCATGGTTTCTTGCAGCAGTTCGGGCGTAAAGCCCCACTCCAGGAGAAACGCGGAATCGAGCTCGAATAGAAACCCTTCTTCGGCCACGCCGGGGCCGAACGAGGTGGCGATGTACTTGCCGGCGTGGAGATGGGCGAGCAATGGCAGCGCTTCCGCCGGACCTTGACGCGGCCGCTCACAAAATTCGACCGCGGCCGTAAGCACCGGCGGAAAGCTCCAAGCCGACAACAATCGGCCGGCCACATCCGCATGCGTATAACCCAGGATTTCGCGCTCGGCTTGCGCCCACGTGCCGCCCCGGGCCGCGCAATGCGACCGGATGGCAGGGAAAAACGTCGCGCACGCATGCGCCACCGCCAGCTTGCCTAGGTCGCAAACGAGTCCGGCCGTGTAAGCGGTTTGTGGATCGATTCGCTCGCTCGTCTCGGCCAACACTTCCGCGGCAAGCGCGGTGCAGAGCGCGTGACGGCAAAAATCGCCGGGCTCGCCCGAGGACGAGACAGATTCCCACCGACTGACCAGGGCGAGCGCCGCCAGGCGGTAAAGCTCACGTTGGCCGAGCCGAACCACGGCGTCCGTAATCGTCTCGACCGGCACGCTCGCAAAGAATGCAGAGTTCGCGAGCCGCAAGGTGGCGGTCGCCAGCGACGCATCGAGCTTGATGATGTCGGCGATTTCATCCGCGCTGCTCTCGTTGGAGACGAGAACGGCCGTCAATCGCGGCAACAACGCCGGCGAGCAAGGCAAACGCAGCGCCCGGTCGCAGACCTGATCGATGGTCGGAGGTGAGGTGATGGACACGGAAGAAACGGTCACGCCGCGTTGAGAAGAGAGCCTGGATCCAGGATCAACGCAATGTTGCCGTCGCCCAAGATTGCGCCCCCGGCGACACCAGGCAAGTTCTGCATGAACGCACCGAGATTCTTGATCACTACCTCCTGTTTGCTGACCATCTCATCGACGAGGAGCGCGGAAATTTTGCCCGAGTTCTCGACGATGACGACGATGCCTTCCCACGGATTTGCCGCCTCGCCCGGAATGCCAAATCGACGATTGAGCCGGTGAATCGGGACGAAACGGCCACGCAGGTCGAGCACCTCGCCTTTGCCGTGAACGGTCGTGACGTGCTCGCGCTGCGGCCGCAGCGCCATTTGCACCGAGGTGCTAGGGAGAATGAAACGGTCCTCACCCACGCGAACCACGAGCCCATCGATGATGGCCATCGTGAGCGGCAGTTTCACTTTGAACGTGGAACCGTGACCTACTTCGGAGACGATTTCGATTTTGCCGCGCAGCTTCTCGATGTTCCGCTTCACGACGTCCATGCCAACGCCGCGTCCTGATACGGCCGTGATCTTTTCCGCCGTGGAAAAGCCGGGGGCGAAGATCAAGGCGAGGGTCTCGTCGTGCGTGAGCTGGGTGCCCGCAATGAACATTCCGCGCTCGACCGCCTTCTTGTATACTTTTTCTGGATCGATGCCGCGGCCGTCGTCTTGAAGCTCGATGACGATATTGCTGCCCTGGTGGTACGCCTTCAGGTGCAGCGTCCCCGTCTCGGGCTTGCCGGCGGCGCGACGCTCGCTGGGCGCCTCGAGCCCATGATCGAGAGCGTTGCGCACCATGTGAACCAGCGGATCGCCAATTTCCTCGACGACGGTGCGATCGAGCTCGGTGTCTTCGCCGCTCGTCGCGAATGCGACTTTCTTGCCAAAATCCCGGGCGAGATCGCGCGCCAAACGTTCCATCTTTTGGAATGTCGGCTTGATCGGAATCATCCGCAGCGACATCGCCGTCGACTGCAGCTCTTTCGTGATCCGGCTTAGCTGCGCGACATTGCGCTGCAAGGTGGTGTTCGTGCCGCTTTCCTGGCGTGCCGACTCAATGAGCTGGCTCTGCACGATCACGAGCTCACCGACGACGTCCATCAACGAATCGAGCTTCTCCGTGTTGACGCGAACCGTAGCGTTGCCCGTGCCTTTCGCCCCTGCGACAGCCGTCGCTTTTTTGTCCGACGGCGCGGACATCGACACGACTGGCGCAACGGGCAGGGCAATCTCGTTCGGCATCGGCACCACCGGTGCCACGGGCTCCGCGGATGTCGCACGCGGCGGAGTCGAATCCGAATCCGCCGACGACTCTGGCGCGGCCGGAATCGTCATCATTGGCGCCATCGCGACCGGAGCCGGCACCGTCGCTTCCGGGCTCGGCTCGGGCTCGTCCGATGCGACCGTGGCGAGCCGTTTGACCGCCGTGATCAAATGACTGACGGGAACGATCTGCGAAGGCAGCAAACCCTTTTCGAGGGCCAGGGCGACCTGTTGGATGAGCGCCTGGAGCGCATCGCGACTTCGAAGAATCTCCGTGATGATGGCGGCGTTGAGCCGCAGCCGTCGATTACGCGCGAGATCCAGCAACGACTCCACCTCGTGCGCCAAGGTGTGCATCGGCACGAGACCGAGGAAGCCAGCATTGCCCTTGATGGTATGAAAGGAACGGAAGATCGAATTGAGCGCCTCGGGATTGTCGGGCTCCTGGTCAAGTGCGAGAAGCGCCGCTTCGATCTGCTGTAAATGATCGATCGTCTCGGCGTAGAATTCGGTCAGCAACTCGCGATTGTCTTCGAGCGTGAGCGAGAGCAAAACATCGCTCTGCGGCGCTTCCGTCACCGTTTCCGGTGCAGCCGCGGTTGTCCCTCCCGGACCTGCACCCATTGCCACCGGCGTCCCACCGCTTCGCACCGCCGAAATTGCACCGGGCAACCAATCGACCAACATCCGGAGCTTGGCCAGAGTAGCGGTATCGAACGGCTGCGCGGCATCGAGAAGCTTCTCCAGCTGCGATTGCACGCCGACAATCGGCTCGCGGAGCGCCGCTTCCGGCGTCGCCAGCTCCTGCAGATCGTTGAGCAGGCTGTAGGCAGGCACGAGGCCTTCATCCCGGCCCACTTGGGCGAGAATGGATTCCGCAGCGAGCCGGTTGACCGCGTCTTCCATCGCGGCGAATTGAGACGGAGAAATGGGCATGGTGATCCCTGGCGACCGGGGGACTTTCTCTACAATCGGTGTCCACGCGCCGAAGTTAACCCTTTTTTCTGGCCCTCCTTAAGTCGCGACAATCGTAACCGATTGCTGTATCGGAGCGTGCCACGTCGCTCCCGTTGATCGCCGTTTGGCTGTCGACCCTCTACCAGTTCGCAGGTCCTCTGGGGACGTAGTATTGCTCGTCACCACCTCACTTTTCTCTCAACGGATCGCCTGAAAATCCGAAGTAACGAACATGTCTTCCGCTTCTCCTTCCCTCACCTCGTCAACGCTGGCGGGCAAATATCTCACCGTCGTGCTCGAAAACGAGGCGTACGGCATCGGCGTGCTGAAAGTACGCGAGATTATCCGGATGCAGAAGATCACCCCGGTGTCACAGATGCCGTTGTTCGTAAAAGGCGTCATCAACCTCCGCGGTCGGGTGATTCCAATCGTCGATATGCGCGTTAAATTCGGCCTGAAAGCGGAATTTGCCGAGCGCACGTGCATCGTAGTGGTTCAAGTGAAGCTTCCGAACGACGCCACCGTGCAGATGGGACTGATCGTCGACAGCGTCGAGGAAGTCGTGACTTTGGCCGCCAATGAAATCGAGCCGACGCCCGAATTCGGGACCAAGATCAACACGGAATACATCATGGGCATGGCGAAGGTGAAAGGTGCCGTGAAAACGCTGCTCGATATCGATCGCGTTGTCGCGCCCGACACGGTCCAAGCCATGGCGCAGGCGGCGACCTAACGTCGATCTCAGCGCAATTTCTCGAACCGGTGCTCGCGCACCGGTTTTTTTTATGGCCTGAGAGCCAGGCCGCAGCGACGCATCCAGAGTCGATATACCGGCAGGCTAAACGAAACGCGGGCGGCGCGCTTTCGCACACCGCCCGCCGGTTCTAGCCTTCACACCCCTGACAAAGTTACACGCTCGCGAGCGCCGGGCTGCCGGCGGACCTGCCGAGGTTGGATTTCGCATCCTCGAGCGAGTCGTAGAACGTCCAGCCCCGCGTATCTTCGAAGCCTTTGCACTCGGAAATGATCTGTGGGTTGCCGACGAGCGCGAACTGCATCGCGAGTTCGCGGCAGGTCTGCATCCCTTGGAACAAGAGCTTGATGATGCCCATGTGCAGCGACTTGATCTGGTGAACGTCGATCACGACTTTATTGAACCCCGCGTCGACCGCTTCCGCGAACTTGGGCTTAAGATACGCCGCCGCTTCCGCGATCACCGCCGGCGAGCAATTCTCCGGCAGACGCATGACCATGAGATCGCCCTCGATCGCGTAATAACGCTGCGAGGTGTCGAGATTCATCGCCTTCGCGACCTTCGTCTCGAGTTCCTGCGTGTCGATTGGCTTCGTGATGATCGCCGTAAATCCGACGGTCTGAGCCTGCTGTTGCTGCTGGGTCTCGGTTTTCACCACCAGCGCGAACACCGGCGTGTACTTCGTCTTCACGTTCGTCCGGATGAGACGGAACAGCGTGAACGCCGATTCTTCGGGCAACGACAAACTGATCAGAATGAGATCGGGGGTGGACTTGCTGATCTGGTCGATCGCTTCGCCTTGGGTCGCGACGCCTTTGATCTTCCAGGGCGTGTGCTTCAGCCCCTCTTGGATTTGCTGAATGATCGCGGGCTTGTCTTCGACGATAAGGAGGTCAGCCGGATCCAAAATCGATTTCGCTTTCGCGGGCCCTTCGTTCACGGGCTTTAGATCGATGACGCGGCTGCATTTTTCGATCAGCACCTCTTCCTTGAAAGGCTTCACCAAGTAATCGCGGACACCGATTTTGGCGATCTTGAGCACGTTGTCGCGGCCACCTTCGGCCGTGAGCATGACTACCGGAATGGCCTTCAACGCGGGATCCGCCTTGAGCTTCGTCAGCATTTCGACGCCGTCCATGACGGGCATGGTTACGTCGAGAAGGATCAAGTCCGGCGTTTCCTTCGACGCGACGGCCAAGCCTTCTACGCCGTTAGCTGCCTCGAAGATCTCGCAATCGAAAGGTTTGAAAGCCTTCTTTACGATAATGCGGACGGTCTTCGAATCGTCCACAGTGAGAACTTTATAGCGCATGGTGGGGTGATGCTCGGCTTATTCGTCCGACTTCATCAGAATGTCGGCGATAACGCGGTGCTCCGCACAATCAAAATAATAAATGTGCCGGACCGCGGAGCTGATGGGCTCGATCGAAAAGTTCGTGCCACGAAGAATCGACGGAATCGTCAGCTTGCACGGGTAGCCTGCATCGCAGAGCGCGTTCTTGAAGCTGCCGACCGTCATATTGGTCAGCTCGCCGATCGCGTCGTTGATCACCTCGTCGCCGGCCATGTCGAGCTCCTTGTCGTTCATGCCAAGCAGGTGGCAGGTGCACACCTTCGCGAACGCGAGATCGAGATGGAGATAAATCAGCCCATTACACTCTCCGATGAAGCCGACGGTGCCCACGACTTGCGGGCGGTTCGGCTCGGACGTGACGAGCATCTTACCTTTGACGTATTCACCCTGGGCACAAAATGTGGGCGTACGCCCAAGCATTGTTTTAAAGACATCCGTAACGGCGCGATTGATATTCTCTCGAATGAGCGCCTCGGTGATTTCAGCGGTGGCGGGCATAGCTAGGGCAGGATTGGCGGGGATTGCCTGCTTATCGGCTCGATTCGCGGGCGGTTTAACCAAGAATCGGCCGGGAAAAGCAATTTTGTAGGGGAAAACCCTCCGCTTTCCTGCCGATGAGCGACCGGCCCCGTCACGGCTTCACGGAAGCCGCCGCGTTCAAACCATAAAGCGACGCAGGACAGGGAGCGCAGCCGAGCGATTTTACGTCTCCGCGGACTCCATTCCAACGTCGATCGGATCGCCCGCCTCGCGGTACTCCTGCAACTTGTTGCGGAGCGTGCGGATGCTAATTCCAAGTGCCGCCGCTGCCTGCGTCCGATTACCGCCGGTTTGCCGCAAGGCCGCGCGGATTGCCTGCTTTTCCAGCTCGTCGAGCTTGAGCACTTGTCCTTGCGGATCGGTCACTCCGGGGCTCGCAGGCGTCGGATTTGCCGCCACCGGCGCTGCCTCGGTCACGGCGGGCTCTTCGACCGGCGGCGAATCCCAGGCGGGCATTGCCGCGACGGCGGCCGGATCCAACTCCATGGGCAAACCAAGCGCAGCCGCATTCACGGGGCGGCCGGATTCCGACAAGATGACAGCGCGCTCAATCGTATTCTGTAGCTCGCGTACATTGCCTGGCCACCGATACGCCATCATCGCGTTTCGCGCCGAGTCCGAAAATCCCGTTACTTTGACGCCATGTTTGCGCGTGAAGCGGCGAAGAAAATGGTCCGCAAGGAGCGGAATGTCTTCGGTCCGTTCACGCAGCGCCGGGACATGGACCGGGAACACGTTTAGACGATAGTACAAGTCCTGCCGAAAATCGCCTTTCTGGACGTGGCTCATCAGATCGCGGTTCGAAGTGGCGATGATGCGCACATTCACCTTGATCGTCCGCGATCCACCGACGCGCTCGAATTCTCGCTCTTGCAACACCCGCAGCAATTTCGCCTGCAGGCTGGCCGGAATTTCGCTCACCTCGTCGAGCAATAACGTGCCGTTATTCGCGAGCTCGAAACGTCCCTCGCGTCGCTCCGTTGCCCCGGTGAAGGCACCGCGCTCGTGGCCGAAAAACTCGCTCTCGATCAGGGTCGGCGACACCGCGGCGCAATTCACTTTGATGAACGGGTGACCGCGCCGTGGACTGCGCCGGTAAAATTCGCGCGAGATCATTTCTTTGCCGGTCCCGCTCTCGCCCGTAATGAGGACGGTGGCATCGGTGGGCGCGACCCGCTCGATCAATTGCCGAAGCCGGAGCATCGCCGCGCTGCGCCCGATCAAAATCGCGTCCTGATCTTCGGGATCGTCGCTCAGAAGGTTATTAACTTTGACGAGCTGTCGGTAGGTTTGGGCCTTCCGCAAAATCACATCGATTTGCGAAGGCGAAAACGGTTTCAATACATAGTCGAAGGCACCGGCTCGCATACACGCTACCGCCGATTCGATGGAACCATATCCCGTCACCATGATGGCGAGCGGCCGCTCCGGCATCGTCGAAACCTGCTCGAGAAAGCGCAGCCCGTCGCCGTCCGGCAAACGCAGATCGAGGATCATCAAATCGAACGGTTCCCTGCCTAAATGCGCGCTCGCTTGCGCAAGGTTGTCGGCGCACGTCACGGCGAGTTTGTGCCGGAGAAAAATGCTCTGGAGCAGGTTGCGAACAACCAAATCGTCTTCGACGATCAGGATTTTCTCGAAAGACATGAGCGAGCGAAATGCAGCTTGGTCAAGGGACGCCGACTAAAAATGACGCCGCGCTTCAGTTCAAACAAATGTTCGTCCGCCCAAGTGCGGAATGTCGATCCCCGTCTTTAACACCTCGGCGCCGCGCGAGAACCGAACGTCGACGCGTTTCGTACGAGCGAACCAGATAACTATTCGCCCGCGACGCGCGAGCGGTCCGGTCACACCGATCGGATCTACACTAACCCGTCGCGCTCAACGACGTCATGCCTACATTCGGCACGTCGATCGCGACACTGGGCATGGCGGGCGGCCCCTCGAGCCAGGCGGCGCCAATTCGCGATGCCTCGAGCGCCCAATTGAGTGACGGCGTCGAGTAAACCGCGATTGACGTTGTGACGTCCGTGGTCTTCCAGCTGAGCGTCGCTTTCAAGCATTGCGATCCATCGGCGAGCGCAAAGGCCTGAAGAAAAATCGTGCCTGCCGGAAACGGAAAGTCGGCTGGCGTCTTGGGCGTCAGCGTCATGCGGCCAAGCCCTTTCTCGAAATTGACCATGCGCGTGCTTTCCCAAGCTCCGCCGTCGATTGCCGGAGATTCCGCGATAATCGCGCGTTCGATATCAGAAAGGAATGAGAGGAGTCGCATCCGAGGGCCTAAGTTGAGATCGGGTTATAAAGTCGGTGGCGGTAAAAGCGGTCCCGCCCGTGCGCAAATTCGGATTCGTGCTCGTCTTCTCTGAATTTACCCGCGGACGCAGAGCTGCCTGCGCGAGTCGGACCCACGGCCATAGGCCGGAGCCACTTTCGCGACGCGCCGCTGACTCGCTTGCAACCCGAGAAGTTGCTCGCGCGTCTGACGAAGTTCCGTTGCAAGCCAGGTGGCCGTGTCGTTACGACGCGCGATGAGAGTTTCAACCCGCCGACGCAGCGCTTGGTCGGCAACGTTTGGGCCGTGCAGGGAGAGGTGCTCGACGAGCGGCGCCGCGCGATCTTGAATGGAAATCGCCGCGGCAAAGTCGCGCGTTTGAAGACACACCGCTTCTTGCGCAACGAGGTCTTCGAGCGCCGTCACCAACCGCGCGCACTTTTGTACCGGCGTTTCCATGTGGAGATTAAGCTACTCCGCGGACTGTTGCCGGCGCGTTGGCATCCTGCTGGCTCAGCATTTGCGCCCACGCATCCCGGAGTTCACGCACCAGTCGCTCCACCTCGACAATTGGTTCGACTTGCTTGCGAAGGTTGGCTTCGAGCAGGCGTCGATTGTGATAGTCGTACAAGCGGTGCATGGTCTTCGCGAAATCGCCACCCGCCTCCAGATTCAAACCCGCTTGTAGCTCCGTAAGGATCGATTGTGCCTTGAGAAGCTGCTGGTTGATCGTCTCGATCCGCCGTGCATCGCTATCGGGCATTTTAAATGCCTCCAACGCAAGAGCGAGAGACTTGAGGACCCCGTCGTACATCATGAGTACGAGTTGTCCGGGGCTCGCGGTCAGAATCGCATTGGTGCGATAGGTCCGCGCGTAACCTTGGGCGAGCATGATGGGACTAGGACGGGTCTTCGCTTAAATCCGGAGCCGCGAGGATTTGCGCCGCAACATGGCGGGCAACCTCGATCGGGGGATAATTCGGGTCGGCCGCCAGCGCGCGAGCGCGCTCGACGACTTCGGAACGAATTTCCGGCTGGCGAGTAAGCTCAGCGCGGAGGAATTCGGCGTTCTCGGTGGACATGTGATCGGGCCGTGCCGCCACGTGGCGGGTGCTGGCCTGACCCGTGGCTGAGACGAGATCCGGCCGCGGTGTGCGATCAGGTGAGGACGTTGACGAGATCATTGGCTAATTTCGGAGTTCGAAACGGTCAGCCGCTGATTCTTTACAGGGAACGCCGTTGGTTGATCTGCAGATAATCGGTCGTACGTGTTAATACTTTAATGTCGAACGTTTGAAGTTTCGGTCAACCGCCCAAGAGAGACGGGCGGCAAGGTCGAGAAGGTCGTGTGCGCGGCATACATTGCAAATCGCCCGGGGGACTGAAGTACGGCTGGCGTGAGATCACCCGGAACGTCTTGATGCTCGGTTTCGAGATAAAAATGCCGAGCGCCGGCACTCACAAGCGGCTCGTCGGCCGAAAAAACATTATCGAAGCTCCACACCAGCCGCGTTCCGTCGACGGTGGCGAGCTTGCTGCGGATGCCAATGACCAGCGGATGGTAGGCGCGAAACACGGTCAGGTCGACAAACAGAACGGCGTCTGCCGCATACGTCCGCCGCATCGCCGCCGGAAAATCGTGCGGAAGCGCGGTCGTCGACGACAGCGCGCTGGCTCCGAAGCGCCGTTGGCAGTCCGCGCGAGAAAGCGTCACGACCTCGAAACGATTCTGCTCCTGCAACGCCCGCCGGAAAACGGCATCCAAGTCCACGGCCGATTCTTCCGGCGCCGCACTCCCCGCCCATACGGGCATGAGCACGACCCGGCGAATCCCACCGAGGGTGATGTCTCGCGCGACGTTTCGCGGCTGATAGAAGGGACCGACGCGCGCGGGATCGTTGATCGCGGGAGCCATGCATCCCGCGGTGACGGCGAGGAGCGCCATGGCCAGGATTCCATGCGACCGGCGGGCGCATAACTGCAAACCGCGTTTTAAAAGGATCATGAACTGCTTTTCTGAGCGAAGGCGCCAGACAGCGTTTGTTGCTGCTGCTTTAGCTTCGATTGCGCGGTTTCCATGGCGATGAAGGCCGACTCCATCAACGAACGCTGCTGCTCGAGCCTCCGTTCAATCGCCGCGATCTGATCGTCCAAACTGTCGTTGCTTTTATCCAGACGCTCCTGCTGATCCGTGTTAAGATCGGTGAGGTCGCCCAAATAGTCATCGAACTTGTCGGCAAACCCCGTGCTGGACGATTGGAAGAACTCCGCGACGCTGGCCGTATTGCTCGTCAACGCCGTATCGAGCTTCGCGCTATCGTAAATCTTCAGGTCGCCCGAGCTATCGAAACCAATCCCAAGATTATCGAGGCGTGAAACGGAACCGCTCAAACCGCCGATCGCTTCAAACACCTTCGTGCGAAGGGTTCTGCCCCACTCCTGTATCTCACGGTTTCCGGCCAACGGCGCCGCCGTGACTTTGCCCTTGCTGCTCGTGATCTTCGTCTCGTCCTCGATGAACTGCTGCGCATCGTTGTACGCATTAATAAACGTATCGATCTTCGATCGCATCGCGGTCGTGTCGGCCGCCACGGTAATAGTCTGCGTCGTTTCGGAATCGACCGTGAGGCTTAACCCCGTGACGCCATGAGATGTCGAGGTCAGCGTATTGCTGGCGCTGGTGATCGTACCTCCACCATTGATCGAAAATTCGGCATTCTTGCCCTGGGTCCAAGCTTGGGGAGCCGTCAATCCCAGCGAGGCCGCGAAGGTGCCAGTCGTATCGCTCACGGCGATGCCGAAATCGCCCGTATTGTTATTGGTCAATACGAGTTGATCGGTGACCGAGTCGTATTTCGCCGTCACGCCGGCGGACGAGTTGTTAATGCTCGTGATGACCGACGAAAGCGTGTCCGTGTTGACGTTATAAGCGATCGCGACGCCGTTGATGGAGAAGGCACCGTTGCCGCTGCCATCGAGGCCTGTGATTGGGGTGGCGAGATTCGCGCTCGCCAGTGCGGCGGTCGTTTTGACTCCGCCCAGCCGGCCGGAACTCGACACCGTATTCGTACCGCTATTGCCGAGCTTGAGCACTTGGAGCACATTGCTCGTATCGCCAACCGCGCCGACCATGAGCGTACCGCTCGCGGTTTGCAGCGTTACGGCATCATTGCCGGAATCATAACTGGCTCCGGCAAGGCCGGCTTCCGTCTGAATCTTCGTCAGCAGATCCGACAGCGTCATCGTCGATGCCTCGGCCGACGACAGTGTAATCTGAACTCCGTTGACCGTAAAAGTGCCTGCGGTGATCGCCGTTGCAGTCGCCATGTTCGCAAGGGTATCGCCTGCACTGACGCCCGCGCCGACATTCGTCGCGCCTTTCAGCTGCGCTTTCGTCGCGAGTTGCGAAACGGCGACCTGGTACGTTCCAGCGGCCGCATTCGCAGCGGCCGTGAGGGACCAGGTGGAACTCGAAGTAGAAGATTTCGCCGTTCGACCGCCGAATAAATTCTCGGTCTTCAGCCCTTGCGCCGCCGTCTGCAGGGTCGTCAGCTTGGTACCGAAGGTCGCAAGCAAATCGGACTTCTGAGTATTACTGGCTTTCTCGGACGAAAGACGATCGGCCGGCCGGTGTTCCACCGCCATGATTTGGTCGACGAACGTCTTCCAATCGAAATTGGAAGCCAGACCGGCGACTTGGAGTGAGGTGTCCGATGCCATGCAGCAATAAGTGCGCGAAGGTCGCGCGAACTCATATCGACACGCAAGAAACGCGCCTTAAACGGCGATATTTCCGTAACTCGCTAATCACTCGCTAAATCCACCGCTCTTCCGCTGATCGGGCCACCTGGCCGGGCAATTCTTGCCTCGCCCAACGGAATGCAGGAGTCGAGCCAGCGGCCGTGCAGCGACGAGCGCACGATTTAGTCGCAGCACGTTGAGCGGTGAGCCCGATGCCCCAGCGGGTTGGTTTGAGGTCGGGTTGGTTTGAGGCGCGTCAGCCGCGGCGTTTCCGACTCGGCGCAAAGTAGTACGGGCGCGCCCGCGCGGGATCTCAGAGCGAATCGGCAACGCCCGACGGCGGCGCCGGTCGCTTGATCATGCGGCGACCGTAGCGCACCCGCCACGCGGGCCAGGGTTGTATTTTATATCCCGATACGTTCATTCGCCGCCGTGCGGCGCCCCGCGCTCGACGCAGACCAAAACCACTTTAATAAAATCTGCCGACGCAGAGAAAATTTTTGTTGCGAGATCGCATAAAGTTTTTCGCGAGTCGCGACGATAGCTCCCCACGTCAAGGCAAGGATGCCAAGACCGGCGCGATTCGGAGCCGACCCCACCGAATACGACCGCAGCCCGGACGCTGCACTTAGAGATCAAGGAAGATCACCATGTCAGTTGTCATCAATACGAACTTCGCGGCCACCGTGGCCGCCAATAACCTCGCTACCTCGAACGATGCTCTGCAGAAGAGCCTGAATCGCCTTTCGAGTGGCTCGAAAATCGTTAGCCCGGCCGACGACGCCGGCGGTCTTGCCGTATCCATGAAGTTGTCCGCCGCGGCTCGTCGCCAAGGTGCGGTCAACACCAACATCGGCAATGCCGTTTCGTTCCTGCAGACGCAGGACGGCGTACTGAAGGTGGCCGGCAAGGTCCTCGACCGTATCGGCGAACTGAGGACGCTCTATAACGATCCGACGAAGAGCTCGAGCGACAAAGCCAATTACGACTCGGAGTTCACCGAGCTGAAGACGCAGCTCACGGACTTGGTTAGCGAGCAGTTCAATAGCGTGAGCTTGTTCGGCACCGGCGGCCTCGATGTCAGTGTGACGGAAAGCGGGTCCACGACTGTCACGATCCAGGGACGAGACTTGAGTAGCACGTCCACCGGTGTGGGCGTAATCACGGGATCGTCGGTCAGCTCCCTCGCAAGCATCTCGCTCGTCAACGTCACAAGCGCCCTGCAGAACGTCGCGACGTTCCGCGCCGAAAACGGCGCCGAGCAAAGTCGCTTCGGCTTCGCCGGCGAGCTCCTCACGGTCAACAAGGCCAACCTCGAAGCTGCCGCGAGTCGAATCACGGATGTCGATGTCGCCAACGAGTCGACCCAGCTCGCCCGGTTCAACATTCTCGTGCAATCCGGCACAGCCATGCTGTCGCAGGCCAATCAGAGCGCCCAAATCGCCCTGAAGTTGCTCGGGTAAGCCTGAGCCTGTCCCCGGCTGGTGACTGGGAGTGATTGCCCAGTGCACCGGCCCAAACCCGAAAGTACGCGGTTGTCTGTCTCGGGGTGGGGCCAGGCCAGTTTTTAGAGTCAGGTTAGGGGCCAAGCGTCCGATATACGCTTGGCGGTTCTTTGAGAGTTCACACCCCCATACGTTTCGTGGTGCCGCGCGGTTGCGGTGCCTGAAACAAACGTTTTTGGGCGCCGCGCGGTTGCGGCGCTCTGAAACCATCTGAGGCGTCAGCCTCTAACGGCGCGGCCTACGCCGATTATCAGGGCCCGTGGCGACGACGGATAGTCGCATTAAGATCAAGGATAGAACCATGTCAGTCGTGATTAACACAAACTACGCCGCGACGATTGCTGCCAACAATCTCGCGACGTCGAACTCAATGCTGCAACGTAGCCTTAATCGGCTGTCGAGCGGCTCTAAAATCGTGAGCCCCTCCGATGATGCCGGTGGTCTCGCGGTCTCCATGAAGTTGTCGGCGGCTGCCCGCCGGCAAGGCGCTGTCAACACCAACATCGGCAACTCCGTCTCGTTCCTCCAGACGCAAGACGGCGCGCTGAAAGTGGCAGGGAAGGTCCTCGACCGCATGAGCGAGCTGAAGACCCTCTATGCCGATCCGACGAAGAGCAGCAGCGATCTGGCGAACTACGACTCCGAGTTCAGCGAACTCAAGACGCAGCTCACCGATATCGCCGCGGAAACCTTCAACAGCGTCAGCCTGTTCGGCACGGCCAGCCTGTCAGTGAAAGTGACGGAAGATGCAGCGACGGCGGTGACGATCAATGGCCGCAATCTGACCAGCACGAGCACCGGTGTCGGTGTGCTGACCAGCTCCTCGGCCACGGCCCTGAGCGCCGTGACTCTGGCCAACATCACCGATGCGATCAAGAACGTGGCGACCTTCCGTGCGCAAAACGGCGCGGAACAGAGCCATCTCGGGTTCGCTGGCGAGTTGCTCTCGGTCAACAAGGCCAACCTGGAAGCTGCGTCGAGCCGGATTACCGACGTGGATGTGGCGGAAGAAAGCACGCAGTTAGCCCGTTGGAACATTCTGGTCCAATCCGGCACCGCGATGCTCTCCCAAGCCAACCAGAGCGCTCAGAGCGCACTCCGGTTGATCAGCTAATACTCCGTTCAGGGATTGTCCTGATTCGCCCAACTCCTGGCCGCCGCCTCAAAACGGCGGCCAGGCTAAGCGAAAAAGGCCACAACCTGCGGAGGCCCCGACTCAGTCGCGACGAGGCCGTCAAACGCCGAATTGCCAAACTGGACCGGGCGGTTGTAAGAGTTCGTATGTGCAACAAGGCCCCGGCTTACCCCGGGGCCTTCGCATTTTATACAGGCGAATCCCGCCGGTTTTTTACTTCGAAGTTCAGCGTTCGATGTTCGCTTGCGCCACAGCCGCTCCATATCGCTTCGTGCCCTTCGTCGTCCACCTGTCGCTCGCCCTAAACCTTCGTCCCTCGCTCCGCCCACATCTGCTGCAACGCCGCTTCAAAGTGCCGCATAAACCGCGGCGCATCGCAAATAGGGCTGCGGCTCATCCGCTCGCGTAACCTCGCGCGCACCGCAGCGAGCGCGGGCAAGTCGGACACCATTTTCGCACACGTTTCGACGTACGTGTCCGGTGAGTTCGCGATCCAGTCGCTCGCGCCGAGATTCGTCAGCAGGCTCACCCCTACTCTCGCGACATGCGTCACACCGGCGAGCGTCACCACCGGAACTCCCATCCACAACGCTTCGCACGTCGTGGTCGTGCCGTTGTACGGAAACGGGTCGAGCGCGACATCGATCATGCGGTACAACGCCAAGTGGTCGGCCACCGAGGTTAACTCGGCATCGAGCACGATTCGCCCGCCGTCGACGCCGAGCGACGCGAAGCGCTCCCGAATCCGTTTCGCCGTCGCACTGTCGCCGAGACCACGCGACTTGATCACCAACGTCGATCCGGCGACTCGCTTCAACACCTCCGCCCACACGGCCAAGCACGGTTCGCCGATCTTCGCGAAATTGCTGAACGAGCCAAACGTGACGCGCCCTTTCGTCGCAGCGGGCAATTCGCTCACGGGCGGGCTTTCGACGGGAGGCCGATAACAAAGAAACGATTCGGGCAGACGGATCAGCGCTTCGCTGTGCCAGCGTTCCGTCGCGCCCGGCGGGTCAGTAAACGGATCGACGATCCGGTAATCGATCGCGTCGAGTCCCGTCGTGTTGGGATATCCCAGCCACGTGACCTGAACGGGTGCCGGCTTGCGGGCAAACACGAGCAAGCGATTGCGGCCGGTATGCCCCGCGAGATCGATGAGGATATCGATTCGATCCTCGCGGATGGTGTGGGCGAGCGCTTCGTCCGAGAGCTTCCCCGTGTCACGCCACCCGTCGCTCGATCGGCGCAAGCGTTCCGTCACGCGATCGGGCACGATCACATCCGAATAACAGAAGAGGTCGAACGCGTCGCGATTCCGCGACTCCACCACGGTCTCGAAGAAATAGGCGACCGCATGATTGACGAAATCCGCCGAAACGAAACCGACGCGGAGTTTGCGGCCCACATTGCCGTCATTCGCGTGGCCGCGCCAGGTCGCTTTGAGTCCGTCCGCGTGGCGTTGCGCCCACTGCTTATGCTCCGCGAAGAGCGCATCGGGCGAAACGTCGGCCGAAAAATTCAGCGTATAGAGGAGATTGCTCTGCGTGCCGGGTTCGGGCGCTGCCGCCAACGCCGCGCGGAACTCGGCAATCGCCTCGCCGATTCGGCCTTGGGCCCGAAACACGCGGGCGAGATTGTTGTGCGCCGCGACATAAGCCGGCTTCAGGCGCAACGCGTCGCGGAGCGCCGTCTCCGCCAAGGTTGTATCGCCATGCTGGAGCAAAGCGACGCCGAGAATGTTGTGTGCCTCGGCTCGGTTCGGCGCGAGAGCGACGGCCCGGCGAAAGCTCGTCACGGCATCGGCGGCACGGTCGAGTTCCAGTTGCGCGACCCCGAGGTTCAACCAAATCGCGGCGCTGTTCGGATCGAGTGCGGCCGCAGCCGCGAGCCGCTCGCTCGCTTCGGGCAAACGCCCCGACGCCTTCAGCACATTGCCCAGCTGGTGGTGCGCCTCGGCTAACTTGGGGTCGAGTTCGAGTGCGGCCGTCAGCTCCTTGCCCGCTTCCTCTTCCCGACCGGGCAATGCACGCAGAGTGGTGCCGCGGTGCAGGCGCAGCAGAGCGTCGTTCGGCGCCGCCGCGATGGCGCGACCGAAGAGCTCGACGGCCGCCGCGTGTTGACCGCGGTCGCGCGCGATCAAACCGAGGAGGTCGAGGGCGGCGGCATTCCGCGGATCGGCGCTGACGAGCGCGCGGCACTCCATCTCGGCGCGGTCGGCCTTGCCCTCGCGATACCATCGCACCGCGCTTTGTACATTCGCCCGTGTGTCCGCCATGCTGCGGTGCGTTCTGATACGGAGACCCACCGTTGTCGACCGCGGAGCGTGCAGGCGCGAAACCGATCTTCGTCACAGAGATCACAGAACTCCGACACAGAGGACACAGAGTGCTGAAGGTAGGGCGCGTAATCCTTAACGCGCCGTGCTTTTGGGGCCACGAAGCACCCGAAAGACACGAAAAGATGTGACCAAAGACATCAATCGGTTGCCCACGTCGTCTCTGCTTCCTGGTCGCTCGTCTTTCCGCAACCGCCCTATTCGCGTTGATTCGCGTCCATTCGCGGTTCACCCCTCTCTCCTCCTGCGCAACCCCTATCGCCACGCGATCAGGGGCATGCTTTCCGCGATCGCCGACGCGATTATTGACGCGATCGCCACCTGATCGCCATCCAATCGCCGGCGGATCGTTCGCTCGATCGCGAAGCTGTTCAGCCGACGATCGCAGCCCCTATCGCCACCCGTTCTTTGCCGGGAGCATTAGCCTTACGGCGACCCTTACTTTGCCGGAGCGGCCGCCGTCGTTTCGGGCGGCAATACGCGGAGCGACGTGATGCGTGTTGCGGAGCGCCTCGTGCTTCGCGGCTTTTCGTTGAAGAGCTTCCGCAGCGTCACCGGTGAGGCGATCAACCCGATCTTGGGCTGTCTTAGCACCTGCGCAATCTGCTTCCACGAGAAGCCACGCTTGCGGCGTTCGAGGATACATTCGCGGAGGGGCTCGAGTCGCTGCGCAAGCGAAGCCTTCGGCAGCTCCGTTGGGGTTAATCCCATGAAGCCGCTCTCGAATGCGGCGATGAGTTCGATGGGGCTAATGGCGCGGGTGTCGTTCATAATGATATTTACGTGTTCTTGGGGGCATCCTCAGCCTGCACGAACAGACGCTCGTGGGCGGATCGCGCGCATATCATCGGGATGTCGTCTGAAGATCAACGCCCCTATTTAGTTAACGCCAACTATTCGTTACTCTACGTTCCCCAGGTTCTACGCTAATCGTATATATACGGAGCGCTCGCGTCTCACGTACGTAATTCCGCTCAGGTTTAGCCGATGCCAATTTAGCCTCACATGAGCTAATCGGCGATGATCGCGGACCGAATACTTGCGGAGCGACGGCTGTATCGCATGGCGACGTTTGCGCGCCTCGCGAAGATCGCATCACCCGTGAATAACCCCGCGCCGGAGATTCTCGATGCCCTCAACACCCTATTGCGCCGCTATCCTTCGGGCGCGCAACTCAGCGAATTACGCCAGCACTTTGACCCACGTCCGGACGATTGTACGCTGAACCGCTGGCTGACGCACATGATCGATCAAGGCCGCGTCGTACGGAGCGGCTCGGGGCCGACCACCCGTTACGCGCTTGCACCAGCCGTCGCGATCGTGGCCCCGCTGGACCCTACGCCGGCCGGCGCGGCGGCCCCGCCCCGACTGTGCCAAAGCCTCGCGCAGATCCTACGCCGAAGCCTATCGCCACCCCTACTCCAGCCCCGTTGTCGAGCCGTGTTTCGCCCCCCTCTTTCGGACTCGCTTCCGCCTGCCGTTCCGACCTTCGCCGAGCCGTATGCGCAGTGTGCGCCGCCATTGATCCCGAGCGCAACGGCGCGTGTCGCGGCCACCGCTGCGCTGCAGCAACAGGCTGCGTTCCTGCGCCTGTCGCCGGGCGACGCCAAGGCATTCGTCACCTTTGCGGTCGAGCGACTCGATACCCTCACGCCAGTCGCCGCCGAGGCCTTCGAGCTGACGCGCACGCAGTATGACGTGTGGCGTCAACATTACCTACCGCCAGCCGTCACTTCGCGCCTGCACCTGCTCCCGCGCCTGCTTCCGCCCCGATACCGTCCGCTCGCGACGGCAGCACCCGTAAGAGCAAGCGCGCGTCGGCCACGGCTCCAGGGCCTGCCGTGGACGAGATCATCCCGGTGCTAAGCGCAAACGGCACGCTGCCGAAGCGGACGATTGCCGGCTGGTCAAATAGTCTATCGGACTGGATCGCCACGGTTGTTCCGGGCGGACTCGGGACCCGTTCGAGGGCCGTGCTGGCAAGTGTGCTTAGCCTTGCTTTTGCGGGCATCGTGGCCGCATCGGCACCTATCTTTGGGCTGTCATCGTGCTCGCCGTTGCGGTGCTTGGACGGTGGTGGTGGGTGCGTCAACCGGCCTTTCCGACGGGTCACTCTGGGGATGCCAAACCGGGGACGTCGGCGGATGCGTCTGGGTCGCCAATATCCCCGCATCGAGGCGTCGCTCGCGGCCTGCGTTACGCGATCGCGACGGTCGCGCTGGCGTTGATCGCGGGGGGCGCCGGCGTGCACCTTTACTACCGCGTCTTGATCACGCCGCCGAACGCCGGCATCGCGCACTACCCCGCATCCACGGTCGCACCCGTACCGTTCGCATGTCGACGCCGGAAGTGATTTACCAGTCGAAATCCAGCGCCGGCTGCCGGCTCACTCACCATGCCATCATGACGACGACGGCCCCGCTTTACCGTCGCGTCGACCCGATCGAGCACCTGCGCAACCGCATGCCAGCGGACCTCGCGGCGATCGACGCTGCGGCTGCTCTCCTGCGATCGCCGCATGGCGCGCGGCTGCGCGCCGCCGTGATGTCCACCCTACCAACGCCCGATCTTCACGACGTCGTTCTGTGCACCACGCGCAGACCGCCGGGAAGCACCGCAGTCGCACAAGGGACGCTCTTTGCCTGGCGCAACCGCGGCGTTTGGACGTTCACGCCCGAGCTCGGCGGGGTCGATCGCGCGCGTCTTTTGGGCGAACTCAAGCCCGCCGCCGCCCTCGCTATCGACGATCCGGCCGACGTCGCGCGGTTTAACCAACTCGTCGCCGACCACGTTGCTTACGCTGCCAAGGTGCAGAGCGCCGCCACCGCGCTGGCAGCCGACCTCGCGCGAACGCGAGCAACGCGCGGCGACGCTTGGTCATTTCAACGTTCATCATCGCGATAAGTGGTCGCTTCACCGAGAATGCGCGGGAAAAAATTGTTCAGAAAATGGCAAAGGGGCTTGTCGGCTCTGTCTTTTTCTTGGATCGGGAATCGATCGACGAGCTAATCGAGCGTTTCTGGAAAAAGTAGGTCATCGTGCGTTGCCGAGTTTTCGTTCAGTTGCCAATGCCTCTATTGGATCGCGCTGAAGCAAAAGGCGGCGGCGCGGCGAAGCACCCGCCACGAAGGATGCTCGTTGGACGAAGTCATGTCTCCTGACGTGCGCCTCGCGCCCAAACAAACCAGAATGGTTCGGCCCGTTTTACGATCTCCGGCGCGCCGTCGCCCAACCCGCGGGCGAACCATTCCGTTCGACAAGTTACCTTGTTAAAAAGAACGGCGCCCCTCCGGTGAGAATCTGTTCAAGTGGAGGGCTGCGAATTCTGCATTCAACTCAAGTATTTGTGCGATACAATGCCTTACGACCAATTTAAACACTTGATATTAGACAGATACGAAACATATTTCATTGAAACTATCTGTTCACAACATGCCAAGAGCCCGCCAAGTCAACGCAGAGGCAGTTAGAAATCTGCTCAGAACCCGCCCGCAAGCAACTGCTTTGGAGCTCGCTGACGCGCTGCAGATCAGCCGGCCCACGATTTCGCGTGTCCTAGCCGAACTGGGTGATGAGGTGATCCGAATCGGAGCGGCGAGACAGGCGCGCTACTCCTTGCGGCTTCAGATTGGCAACATCGGCAGCCATTGGCCAATTCACCGCGTAAACGAAGTGGGAGAACTCGTCCCAACAGGTGTGCTCGAAGCGGTGCGGGGCGGTTTTAGATGGGTACGAATTCCTCCTATCCTGCTGCCTGAATATCCCGACGGCTTCTTCGAAGGTGAGCCGTTCTTTCTGAATGATGTGCAGCCTCAGGGCTTTCTGGGCCGCGTGCAGGCGAGGAGCGTGGCAACCGCATTGGGAGTGCCGTCGGATGCGCGCGAGTGGACCTTTCCGCATTTGCTCTCCTATTTGTTGGCTTACGGAGATGACCTACCCGGCGATTTGGTTGTGGGCGAAGCGATGGCTGCACGTGTGCTGCGCGGAGAAACGGGCGCCATTACGGACACGTTAGCCAGGGCGATTCCAGTGGCGGCACGCGCCGAGCGTTATCCGGAGCTGGCTGAACGCATCATTCGAGGGGAGACATTTGGTTCATCGGCGGCGGGTGAGCAGCCAAAGTTTGCCACTTGGGTCGTGGACGAAGGCAACTTGCCGCGAGCGATCATCGTAAAGTTTTCTCCGGTCACCAATACCTTGGCCGGACGCCGCTGGGCGGATTTGCTGCTGGCTGAATGGCACGCGTTGGAAGCTCTACGCGCGGCGGGCCTGACCGTGCCCCCCGCCCAAGTGATCGACGCAGGCTCGCGGCGTTTTCTGGAGCTGACCCGCTATGATCGGGTTGGCACCCGCGGACGGCGCGGAATCATGTCCCTCGCGACGGCCGAGCAGGGCATGATTCGGGGCGTCATCAACAATTGGGTCGACGCCGCAAATGGACTGGCCCGCCAGGGATTACTGACCGCAAACGACGCGCGGAATCTACGGCGCCTATGGTGTTTCGGCACGCTCATTGCCAATGTCGACATGCACATGGGCAACGTCAGCCTGTGGTGGCGCAACCATGCCCCATTGGGGTTGGCCCCCGTCTACGACATGTTGCCCATGGCATTCGCTCCTTCGGCTCAAGGGGAATTGGTCACGCGCAATCCGATCGTGCCCGTGCGGACGCCCGAGTTGAATCCCGATTGGGATGCGGCCTCGGAGTGGGCACTCGATTATTGGGGTCGGGTTCTCGCCGATGGCCGCTTCGGAGCTGACTTCTTGGTCCTGGCGCAAGCAGCTTACCAGCGGGTGGTCGAATTCCGGGCCCCTGCCCCGGCCGGTTCGAAGGGCGCAACGCAGGAGGCCACCACCACTTCGTTTGCCGCTCGCTATCCGCTCACCGTCGAAGGCCTGTTGAATCAAAAAAAAACGGGTGAAAAAATCGTCCGTCCAAACGAAAGCAATCAAGCGAAGATTCGTTCGGAACTGGCCGCCATCCTCGCTTCAGGTGAAGATTTGGGCCGGTTTGCAGACGGGCTCTTCCCCGCTGGAATCTCGCCCGAAGAATTCGCGACGTTCGGCCTGAAGGCTTATCTCAACCTCGGCGTCGGAGACGAGGTCCGCGCGTTTATGGGCAAGTTATGGGTCGATGTGATCCGGCGATGGTCACCGGCCGACCGCGAGACATTTCTCCGTCGGATCATCGCCGACAAGTTTCAGATTTTCGAGGCGCTGGATTTTGCCAGCGAGGTATTCCGCCAGGTGCCGTTGACCGCGGAGTTTATGCTGCCGTGGTTGCAACAGGCCCGCGCGCAGATCGGGAATGACATGTATCAGCGGGGATTTTGGAACAGCGTGGCGGGGTTTACCGAACAATCCCCGCTGGAAGCGCTCAAGGTGGCCACACGCTGGCTCGAAAGTAATCCGGACGAGACGGGACGGACGGTCATTGCTCGAATCGTGGGCTGGGCCCGCGCGGCCGTTCGTGACGACAGTCCGGCGAAAAAAGACTTCGATGTGCTTGAGGCGCAGCTCCGAGCGCCGGGACGGCCCGAATGGCGCACGCTCTACCTCCAATCGTGGGCCCAGACCACCGGCGTCACGGTGTTGACCGAAGGGAAAGCGCTTCAACTGCGAAACGAAATTGCGATCCAAGGACCGGCCGAACAGTCCGCGTGGTGTTACGTTCTCTCCACCGTAGCGCAGGCAGATCCACTGGCCCGGGTCTGGACGTATCGCGAAATGTCCCAGCTAGCATCGCCGGCGCTCGAAGGGTCGGCCCGCTACTGGATCGTCACCGCCAGTATGACGGCGTGGGCCGACGCCACTGACGCGGGCGAAGTGCCGCGGGAGCGGTGGGAGGATCTGGTGATCTCTTTGCTGCCGTTTGGGGCGGAGGAAAACGGATTGTGGAATCGCCTCGAATATTTTCTGCGCGAGATGGGTCAACGCGCGCCGGCGCGGTTATTGAATTTTCTCCGGCGCGTGGCGCAGAAGGCCGGCCGCGTCTGGCTCGATAAACTCGGCCAGCGCGATTTTGACGGCCACATTTCCTTTCTGCGCGAGGTCAACGCCCACCAAACGATCGCCACCCAACTTTGCCTCGGCGATACGACATCCGAGCGGCGCCTCGGCCTGATGATTTTTGCCCAAGCGTTTGTCGACCGTTTGCAATCCGAGTGGATGGATTCCGCTGATGCCAGACACGTCGAACTCATTTTTCGCGAAGCGCAGCGACTTCATCTGGAAGCGCCCGCGCTGGCACGACTCCATGCGAGTCTTGCTCCTTACATCGAGCGCTTGGACGCGGAGCACGCCGCGGAATTTTACGAGGAGATCGAACTGCAGGCGATGAACGCCCATGGCTATCGCGTGGCCCTGCAAAAGGCCGCGCCCGACAACGTCCGATTGCGAGAAGTGTTGGAGAAAGTGGAAGCCTTTTTTGCGAAGCTGGCGGAGGCCGCTAAATCACCGGCGCTCCAAATGCAGGTGCCCGGGCATTTTCGGGCAGAACGAATGTTCGCCCGCCGGTTTTCGCAGGAAGTCGCGCGCAGTGCGGACAAACAATCCGTGTTTCTGCAGTTCGTGAAACGCGTGCAGCTGCTCTATGGAAAAAACTGGCGAATGATGCAGCATCAGGGAGAACTGTCGCCCCCGTCCGCGCTGAAGGAAATCTCCCATTCGGTGGAAATGCCCGGAATGGAGTTTGCCGATCCCGAGGGGATGCGGTGGCGAAGGCTCGTCACAGCCCGACGGATCCAAGATCTGATGGGCGAGGAGGACGCGCCATGAACACCGATCTGCAAAAATCTTTCGTCACCTATTATCTGGAGAGTCTGCATGAACGGACCCGGCAGGAAAAAAACGGCGCCAAGTGGGGTTTGGACTGGGTGATTTACAACCTCGGGTTCGCCCTCTTCGGCAAGCCGGTTCGTCTCCCGTTCATCCGGGGTGCGACGGGTGAATACGCCAAGACAAAGAGCGAGGCTGAGTTTGGAGTGGACGTCGCGTTCCTGAGCGAGGATCGGCGGGAGCTGACCATCTTCGTCTTGAAGGACGAGCCGCTCACAAACCGGACGTGGACCGACAACGATTTCATGCGCGACCTGCAACTCGCCATGAATCCGGATTTGGATGCCGAGGGCCTCGATGCCGTCACGCAAGTCACCGTGATCCTCGCTTACAACAAGGACGAGGAACAGAATGGCATTGAGGCCTACGAGCGGCTGGTGGGAAACGCTCCCTCAAAACTGCAGGACCGCGTGGCGCTCCGCTTCGAGCGCTGGAATCTTTCCGAACTGGTGGACCGCACGCTGGCACATATGCTGACGCCGGCCTTGGTGCCGCAGAAATTCTTTGGCCAGCTAGCCTACCTTTGCGCCCAAGCCGCCGATTTTGCGCACGGGTCCGATCCTTGGGAAAAGCAACTGCTTCCGGGTTGGAAACGATTTTTGGCGGACGTCTTGAGCGAGGGCGCCGGAGAGCGCGGCATCGCCTTGGTGCCAGTCGCATTGATCATCCTGCGCCAGCAGGCCGACAAGAACCCCACGATCCAGACCGGGAATATCGATCTCACCGAATGGGCGGTCATCGCGCTCTGGCGGAGCGTAGTCGCCGTGCCCGACGAGAAGATTCGGGCAGGAGTATTCCGTTTCTGGACGCATTTCTACATCACCGAACTGGAACGCTTCTATCAGGACCAGATGCCGTTCCTGGCCACGAAGCAGTCCATTGACCAGATCGGCCGCCGTGGCTTCGTCGGATCGGTGGCGGCGTCCTACGTCGCCTACTGGCATCTGGCTCGGCTGGGGCTGCTCTCGCTGGCGTTTGCCGAACTTCTGCCCCGGGAAACGGCGGAGGAAAAGCATAGCCGTTTGGAAAGCCTGAATAAGATCGCAAACTGGCTCGCGGAATTATCCAACGCCAACGTCTGCGCGCTGCGTCCGGTCCTGGATATCCAGCACATCGAAATCTATCTCCTCGCCATGGCGTGGCGCCACGCTGGCCGAATTAAGGAGGCCGGCGGATTCTTCGAAAACATGGTGAGTCGACTTTATCTGCGCCGACTCGGGCAAGGCGAACTTCCGTTTCTGGATGGACTCAATTCGCTCGACAATGTGTTCGAGCAGGTCGCCGCAAGGCCGACGGAGAAAGTCGTGTCCACCGACAGTTCATTCTTCGTTTTCATGCTGCTCGAGCTGAGTTGTCTGCTCGCTCCCGACGAACGCGACCCGCTGTTGCAGCGCATTCATTCTCGCCTCGTGCTGGGGGCCTATGAAGCCGGCGATGCGGGCAACAATCCGCCGCTCGATTTGATCTCTTGGGTGGCACCGGTCGACTGGGAGGAAAAAGTCCTGCGGGGCTATGTCGATGATGGTGAGGCCGTCTCCCTCCAACCGTTATCCGAATCGCGGGACACTCCCGCTGCGGAACTCTACGCGACCCTCACCAATGTCGTGAGCCAGTTGCAGAAGGCCTCCAAGCTCCGGTTCCAGCAGGGCATACCGTTGGGGGTGCTCGTTCTGGCCAGCCTGCGGCATCACTCCCCGCTGCCGCCTGAATTGTGGCGGTCGAAGGCCTTTCCCCGCCCCAAGGAGCCGGCTGCCACCTGATGCGCTCGCCGGTGGGAACGAGCGCCGAAGCTGCAGACCAATCTTGCCCGCAAACGCCGTGTGCCGGATACCGAATCGTGACGGATAATCGGACCCACTACCCCTCAGACGGCGAAAGGCGGGCGGTCACGGGACTCTATGCCCAGTATCGTTTGTGCGCGTGGCATATTCAGCGGGCACTTCAGCGCGGGAATTTCGAGTGGGTGGAGTTGATGTCACGGGAAGCCATGGACGATTTCGTGTCCTTCGTGTGTTTCGTGGGCTCAACGGCTCGGCGCATTAAGGATCCTCCTCCGCAGACTACGGCGGGACAAGTAGCACGCCCTACCTTCTTCGTCTTTTCCGCTCAGCTCTGGGTCGAAGTCCAAACCTGGATCCTTCGCGTCGCTCACGATGACACGCAATCGAGGCCTCCGTGTACGCTGTGTCAGCTCCGTGACCTCTGTGACCAAATCCGTCGCTCGTCAGGCTCGCGCCAGGTCCGCTTTCAACAACGCGTCGCTCACCACGGTGCCGACGGTTTCGTGGCGGTTGAAATGCTCGTAGATCCGGCGCCGCTCATCGTTCGTCATCGCGAGCGCACGCTCGCAGGCGTCGGCGAGCGACTTCGTGTCGGCGTGATCGTAGCGCACGATCAGGCCGGCGCCCGCGAGCTCGTCGAGCCGGTCGCCGGCTTTAGAGTTTTCCGACACGGGCACCATCCCGAGACAACCCGACCAAAACGGCCGATCCGTATGCGAACGGCTCATCGCCGGCGTGGTGAACTTACGGCCTTCGGGACATAGCCCGATTTTGAACCGATTGAGCGAGAGTCGATCGGCGACGCTCACCGAATGATCGTGGCTCGCCACGAACCGGTCTTTGAAGCGCTGCTGGAGGAAGGCGATTTGTCGCTTCCGATGGTCGGTCAACCCGAGCTGCGATCCTAAAAATAATATTCTCGCCTCGGGGTTCTCGTTAAACGGCGCCGCGAACGGCAGCACGTTGGCGACCCAGCTCCGATGCAGCCGGACGCAATCGGGACGCAGCGCGGCCTCTCCGAGGGGATCCAACGGCGACTCGTCGTGAATCAGCACGTCGAGATGCGGCGCGATCGCCCGAAAACACGGCATGGTCCGGCTTGCCTCATCGAAGGCATAAAGCAGGTGCCGCACACCGTTGCGTCGCAGAAGCTCGAACACCCGCGCGGCATTGTCTTTTAGGGCCTGAGGCTGCTGGCCCGACATGACCAACCATCGCTCCTCTTCGTTCGCCCGCGGCGCCCGAGCCAAGTCGAGAAGACCGCCCGGACCGGTCACCCACGCGGGTTGAAACGCGATGCCGGGCTGCGCGAGCGACGCAAAGCATCGCACGTTTTCGGCGTACCAATCGCAGTCGAGCCGTGCCTTCTTGAGCAACTCGCGATCCGCCGGGTTCGCCACCCGCGGCCGCAGATCGATCGACGTCGCGCGCGCGACATACGCGGACGCCTCCTCGAGACCGGCAGCCCAGGTATTGAAATAGCAGACGCGGACCGAACGCGCCGTTGGCCGGTCGACCTTCTGCTCAGGCGCGGAGACTGGCGACGATACCGTCATTCACCCCTACGCGCACTGCGCGACCGCCTGCCGGCCCGTGGTGGCGCCTCCGCGGTTCACGACGAGCTGCTCCAAGACGTCGCTCAATTGCCGGCCATAACGCGCGGCATCCAGGAAACGCGGTGTAGACGCCATGCGGCGCAAGATTTCAGCCCGGACTTCGGACCGATAGGCCGGGTCGGAACCAAGTTGAACGGCGCGACGAATGTAGCTCTCCGTGTCGGACGCGATGAGCTGGGGCATTTCGATATCGCGCAAGAGCGCGGCGGCCGCGCGCGATCGCGGGGTGGTTCCTTCGCCCACGACGGTCGGCAAACCGAGCTCGAGCGGATCGATCACCGACAAGCTGCCCGAAAAGGGGAACGTATCGAGGTAGACATCGCAGATCTGCTCCAACGCCTTCACGTCGGCGCGCGTCGGCAGCGACTTCACCATCACGATACGGTCGAGCCCCAGCCCATGCCGCTGGAGAGTCTCTTGCAGCGTGCGGGTGAAACGGGCGGCGGGAAATGCACTCGCCCAATTGGGATTGAAAGGCAGCAACACGAGACGCGAGCGCTCGACCGACTTGAGAATGCGCACCCAAGCATCGAGAAGCTCGGGCGGAATCTTGAAGCAGGACGCCGCGTTCACGAAGACCACCTCGTCGTCTTTCAAGCCGAGGCTTCGGCGATCGAAGCGCATCGTACCGGGTTTTTCGTGCGCGTAGTCGAGACATCCGGGAGGCCCGTCGCAGACGACTAGCTTTTCCGAGAAGTGCTCGGCGATGCCCTCGAAGTCGCTCAGCGAGCCATAAATGAAACCGTCGACGTTGCGCATGCCCGTGCTCATCGGCGAGCAATAGGAAGCGAGCTGGATCGGTGCCAGCCGATGCGTCGCGAGCAACGTGACCCCATTGGTCACCGCCGTGACATTCGTCCCGATGACGACGATATCGAGCGCGGCGTCCCGAATCGTTTTCACCTGCTGCCCCACTTCGCGCGGCAAGGGCACGAATTTATCGGCGAACGAACGACAATAGGTTTCGAGCGGCGTGCCGGTGGTCGCGAGGGGAAATAGCCAAACTTCGAATCGATTCCGATCGAGCTGCAGCGTGGGCAGCGTGACGTGCGTCTCGGTCTGTTCGCCGAAATGCGCGTTAAGAAAGCCCACCCGAATCTTGCGGCCCTTCTGGTACTGGCTCTTCAACGGAGCATCCAACCGCGCGCCGTTTTTCGTCAGCACGAATTCCAAGATCGCGGCCCGGTCAGCCATGAACGGCGTCGTATTTCCGGCCGATACGTAGGCCGGAATGCAATTGAGGCGCGTGCCGACGGTGGACGCGACCTTCAAGGTCAACGGTCCGTTCGGCTTGTGACGCACGAGCTGCGCGACCGCCGCCGCCAAGGCCGCAAGGTGTCCGGCATATTGTTCAGCCTCGCCCGCGTAACCGAAGATCTGGGGCGATTGCAGCACGTACTCGAAATAGTCCTCGAGCAGCCACGCCGGTATCACCTCGAAATGGAAGGTCACCGGGGCGCGATAAGCCGGTGCGGCAAGCATGTACGCGCATACTTTGCGCGCATCCACGGCTCCGTTCTTCTCCGCGCTTGCAACGATGTCTTGGCGCCATAGCTCACTCGCTTGAGTTAACTCGGGCGACGCCGGTTCCTGCGAAAGGCCGGAGCTCATCACGGCCCGGAATGCTTTTCCAAACTCAGCGGAGAAGGATTTTGCCAACGACCCCGTGTCGGC
>CBINOT010000047.1:0-31274 GCA_966252355.1 uncultured Opitutus sp.
TCGCTTGCCCGCGTCTTCGGGATTCACTGCGTCCGGTCGGGCGGCGATCGAACGACCGCGGAGCGACCTCTTGATGAACGAGACCGCGACGCACGCTGCTTCTGCGGTTACGCTCGAATCCGAGACGAATACGGCCACCGCTGCGGCGGCGGCGACATTTGCCAACATCGTCGCGCTGGGCGAATCGACCAGCCGCGAGCGGCAACTCGATAAGTTTTTTCAGGCCTGGGTCGTACGTGACGCCGTCGCGGCGGCAAATTTCGCGCAGGCGATCGCAGACGACGACCTGCGGAAGGGTGCGCTCATCCGCGTCATGCAAACGTGGGCGGTGCAGGATGCCCCGGCTGCGCTCGCCTGGGCGAAAGACTCGACCTTCGCGTTTCCCAACGATCGCGAAACGGCGATGAGCACCGCGTGCACCTGGGTGTCGTATTCCGATCCACGCGAGGCGCTCCAATATGCGTTGGAGTACAAGGTTGAAACCGGCGCGCAAGGGATGCTGCTGCAAAGCCTGACCGAGCGTTGGGCGGAGCGGGATATGGCGGCGGTCCGCGACTGGGTGGCCCGACAACCTGCGTCGGAGCAGCGCGAAAAGTTCGTGGAGGGCGTCGCGCGGGCGCTGGTCCAGATCGATCCGGCCGAAGGCGCGCGTTATGTGCTCGAACAAATTTCTCCCGGCGAAAACCAAAACTCGGCGGCGCTCGCCGTCCTCTGCCAATGGGCGCTGAAAGATCTCGAAGGCGCGAGCGCCTGGGTTGAGCGCTTTCCCGCCGGCACGCTTCGCGACCAGGCGATGCAGCAACTCGCGGCCACGCTGGAGCGGTAGGAAAACGGCGGTCCGCTCACCATTCTGTCATGTCGAAGCCGGTCGTATGGAGTTTTCTCGCCCTGTCGGTTGGCGCAGTCGGTTTCCTCTTCGGACGTGCGACCTCCGCAACCCAATTGTCGGCTGAAACGAGTCGGACGGTGGCGGATTCGAGTGCCTGCCGGGCCGCACTGACGCGCCTCGGCTCCGATATCCCGAGCGAAGCCCGGCTCGATGAGGTGCAAGCCCTCTTGCTGCGTTGGGCGGAGAGCGATCCGCGTGCCGCGCTCGCGTATGCCGATGCGCAATTCACCGCCATGTCGGTGAAGGAGCGGTTTGTAACCGTATTGCTTGCGGCCTGGGCCAAACGCGAGCCGCTCGCCGCGTGGCAATGGCTCCAGGCGACCGCCGCGGGCGTGAAGGTCCCCGGAGCGCAGATCGAAGTCGTGCTTCAGGAAATGGGAAAGACGGATCCCGCCGCGGCTTGGCAGGCAGCGCTCGAACAGGCGCGAAAAATTCCCTCGGAGGCGCCGAGCGCACTTGGGGCCGCATTGAAGGGCATGATGTATGCCGGGCATTTCGAGTCCGCGTTGCGATTCGTCGAGGGGGCGGATTTGTCGGCTAACTCTGCGACCGGGGACCAGCCCGACACGGCGTCCATGAAAGATTCGCTCGCGGCTTTGATCACGGCGGAGTGGGGGCGGTACCAACCGTCGGCAGCGCAGCGTTGGGCTTTTTCCCTGCCGGATGCGGCCGTCGCGCATTACGAACAGGCTTTGGGCAACTTGATCACGCTCTGGGTCGATGGCCTCGATCGCCGGGCGGCCGCGGATCGCGTCGCCCACCTTCCGCCGGGGAAACTGCGTCAGCTCGCGACGAAGTCGACCCTGCGTCTGTGGCTCGCCGAGGGCGAGATCGATCAAATCACGGATTGGCTAGGTACGATCGAACCGCACGCCGATTTCGACGGTTTCCTCTACGAAACGCTCATGTCCGAACGAGTGCGCGAAGGGAATGCCCGCATCGCGATTCGTTGGGCGAAAGCGCTGCACGATCCCGAGCTGCGTGTGCAGGGGCTGACCGAGATCATGACGAAATGGGCGGAGTGGGATCGCTCCGCTGCCTTCGCATACCTGCAAACATCGGCCGAACTCCCGGCGGAGACGCGTCAAGAGGTCCGTCGCCGCCTGGAGAAGGATATTTGAACGCCGCGGCTTTGTGCGCCCCCCAGGGATGAACGATCGAGCGCTAGAAACCGCCGCAAGCCCACGCATCGCCACGCGCGTGCGGCGCGTTGCGCAGATCGTGGTCGTCCTGCTGCCGGTCGTTTTGCGGGCAGAGTCGAACGAATCGGCCGCGACGATGACGCACACCGGCGCCGCGATTTATCGCGCGCAATGCGCGAAATGTCACGGACCGCAGGGGGAAGGTGGAACGGAAGATTACGACGAGCCGCTTTACGGCGAGCGCTCGATCGAGGCGCTGGCGCGCTTCATCGCGAAGAAAATGCCCAAGGACGAGCCGGGGTCTTGCACCGGCGACGACGCGCAGCGGGTTGCACGCTACATCTACGACGCGTTCTATTCGTCCAACGCGCGGAATCGCCATTCACCCGAACGCGTGCAGCTTTCGCATCTGACGGCGCGACAATACGCGACCACGGTCGCCGATTTGGTCGCGAGCTTTCGGCCGACGGCGAAGCCCACCGTGGAGGAGCACGGTTTGACCGGGCAATATTTCGCTTCGAGCGAGTTCGCGCGGAATAAGAAGGTGTTCGAGCGGCGGGATCCCTGGATCGAATTCCGTTTTGAAACCAACGAAGCGGACGCGAAGCGATTGGGCTCGGAATATACGATCCGCTGGACGGGCTCCGTGATTGCGGACGAAACCGGCGATTATGAATTCGGCGTCACGACGGAGAGCGCCGTGCGGATGTGGCTTAATGACGATACGCAATTGGCGATCGATGCCTGGGTCTCCGGGGGCGCGGAAGCTCGCGAGCATAAGCACACGGTTTTCCTGCTCGGTGGCCGCGCGTACCCGCTGCGCATCGAGTTCTTCAAATCGAATCAGAAAAACGGCGAACTCGCGTTGCGCTGGAAAGCGCCGCATCGGACATGGGAGACGATTCCGCCGGAGAACCTTGTCGTCAGTCGCGTGCCGCCGACGCTCATCGTCACGACGCGCTTTCCCCCCGACGACAGTAGCGCCGGTTACGAGCGCGGGACCGCCATTTCGAGAGAATGGGTCGACGCCGCAAGCGCGGCTGCAGTCGAAGTCGCCGACAAAGTCGTCAGTCAGAGCGAAATGTTTTCGGGCGTGCCGTTGAACGCAGTTGATGCACACCGCCGTCTACAGCCGTTCTGTGTGCAATTCGCCGCGCACGCCTTCCGGCGGCCGTTGTCGCACGACGAGGAACAGCGCTTCGTCGGCAAACCCTTCGCAACCGCGAACGACGCGGCGACGGCGCTAAAACGTTCGCTCCTGCTCGTCTTGCAGTCGCCGCGTTTTCTCTACCCCGATCTCGCGAGCGCGGGAACGTTGGACGACTACGATGTGGCGGCGCGGCTCGCGCTGGCGTTGTGGGATTCGCTGCCCGACGACGAATTGATCCGCGTCGCTGAGCAGGGGCGATTGCACACGTCGCCGCAGGTCGCCACCCAGGCCAGGCGGATGCTGCGCGATCCTCGCGCGAGAGAAAAGATGCGGGAGTTTTTCCATCAATGGCTGAAGGTGGAGAAAGCGGACGATATCGCGAAAGATCCCATCGCGTATCCCGAGTTCGACGCTGAGGTGCTCGCTGATCTCCGGCAGTCGTTGGATCTTTTTCTCGCCGAGGTGATGTGGAGCGATCGCTCGGACTACCGGCAATTCCTGCTCGCGGACTACCTCTATCTGAACGAGCGGCTGGGTAAAATCTATGGCACTCCGGTGCGCCGCGGCGGGTTTCGTAAGGTCGTAATCGATGGACAGCCGCGCGCGGGAGTAATCACGCATCCGTACCTGCTGACGGCGTTCGCGTATCACAACAATAGCTCACCGATTCATCGCGGCGTCTTTCTGACGCGAAACATCCTCGGGCGAACGATCAAGCCGCCACCCAAGGCGGTGGCCTTTAAGGAGACCGATTTCGATCCGAACCTCAGCCTGCGGGAGAAGATCGCGAAGCTGACGCAGGCGACGGCCTGTCAGGGCTGCCACCGCACGATCAATCCGCTCGGGTTCAGTTTGGAAAACTACGACGGAGTGGGGCGTTACCGCACGGTGGAAAACCGAAAGCCCGTGAACGCCGCGAGCGATTATGAAACGAGCGACGACAACATCGTCCACTTCGACGGCCCGCGCGACGTCGCGCTTTACGCCGCGAACAGCCCCGAAGCCCAGCGCGGTTTCGTGCAACAGCTGTTTCACGCGATCGTGAAGCAGCCCGTCGGCGCTTACGGCGCCGGGACGTTGGAGGATCTGTGCCGGACCTTCGTTGCCTCGGATTACAACATGCAGAGCCTGCTGATGGAGATCGCGAAAATCGCCGCGCTGGCGGGCACCGACGAGGCCGACGGGCGCGCGACACACGCGCCATCGGTCCCAGATGTTTCGGCCGCAGTGGTCGTTGCAGGTACGCCGGCATCGAACTGACGCCCGCATCTCGCAGCGCTCGACCCACGCCCACGATGCAAACCTGGACCCGACGTAAGTTTCTCCGCGATCTCGGCGTATCGGCCGCCGCGCTGCCGTTCCTGGCCCACCTCCCGAGCCTCGGATTGGCGCAGACCTTGCCGGGCCGCAAACAGCGGCTCGTGATTGTATTTTCGCCGAACGGAGTCGTGCCGTCACAGTTCTGGCCCAACGAGGAAGGTGAGAACTTTCGTTTCAAACGCATCCTCGCTCCGCTGGAGCCGTTCAAGCAGCGGACGCTGGTTCTTCACGGCATCTCGAACAAGGTCACCGGTGCCGGCGATGGCCATTTGCGCGGGATCGGTTGCCTCCTCACAGGACGGGAGCTGTTTCCCGGCAATATTCATGCGGCCGACGCGATCGCGCCGCCGTCGGGTTGGGCCAGCGGCATCTCGCTCGATCAAGAGCTGAAGCAATTCCTGCAGAGTCGGAGCGAAACGCGCACGCGCTTCGGCTCGCTGGAATTGGATATCGCCGTACCAAATCGCGCGGATCCGTGGACGCGGATGTCGTACGCCGGGCCCAACCAGCCGGCCACGCCGCTCAGCGATCCCTATCAGGTTTTCGCGAAGCTCTACGGCCGCGTGCGCGACCAGGAGAATCTCAAGAGCGTGCTCGACGATCTCCGCGACGATTTCGGGAAAGTGGGCGCACGGATGAGCGGCGAGGATCGTCGGACGCTCGAAGCGCATCTCGCCGCCGTGCGCGAGATGGAGCGCGACCTGCAGAACGCGCAGGCCGAGAAGCTCTGGCATCCCGCGCCGGAACTCGACGCGGGCGTCGTCAATAACAACGACAATATCCCGCGGCTCAGCCGCATGCAGATCGAGCTGCTCGTCAGCGCGCTGGCGAACGACATGGCGCGCGTCGTGACGCTGCAATATTCCTATTCGGTCGGCCAGGCGCGGATGCGTTGGCTCGGGGTCGAAGAAGGACACCACGCGCTGTCCCACGACCCGGACGAAAATCTTCAATCGCAGGAGAAGCTCACTAAAATCAACACGTGGTTTTGCGAAGAGGTCGCGCAGCTTTGCCGCCGACTCGCGGAAACCCCGGAGCCCGACGGCGACGGCATGCTGCTCGACCACACGCTGGTCGTGTGGACCAACGAACTCGGCATCGGGAATCTGCATTCGCTCGAAAACATTCCGTTCGTGTGCGTGGGCGGCGGATTCGGTTTCAAAATGGGACGTTCGCTCAAACTCGGCGACGTGGCGCATAACCGCTTCCTGCTGACGTTGGCGCACGCGATGGGGCACGACCTCGCCACGTTCGGGAATCCGGCCTTTTGCGCCGGGGGAGCACTCGCATTGTGAGCGTCAACGTTTCCAATCCGCCGGTAGCCTTGGTTCACAACGTCCAGGACGGCGTCGGCAAGACAGACGCCATCCCCAGGTTGCTTTCCGTACCTTTCGAAGCGGCACGGAACGACGTTGTGGTGAAACGAGGTGCCCTCGAGCGACGTCCGCCAAGCCGGCGCGATTGGCGTGGGTTCGGAATCGCGTTTTTTCTGCTCGCTGTCGTGTGGGCCGTATTTGGCCAAACGGTGGGTCACGATTTCGTGAACTACGACGACGGAGCGTACGTGTACGAGAATCCGGTCGTGCAAAAAGGGCTCACCTGGGCAGGCGTGCGTTGGGCGCTGACGTTCGGCGAGATTGGACACTGGCACCCGCTCACGTGGATTTCCCACCTGCTGGATTACCAACTCTACGGTCCGAACGCGGGCGGCCATCATCTCACCAGCGTCGTCTTCCACGCCGCGACGGCGATTCTGCTGTTTCTGGTTTTGCGGCAAATGACCGGACGGCTGTGGCGCAGCGCATTCGTTTCGGCGGTATTTGCGATTCATCCGCTCCGCGTGGAATCGGTAGCCTGGATTTCGGAGCGGAAGGACGTGCTGGCCGCGTTCTTCTTCGTGCTGACGCTGGGAGCATACCTCCGCTACGTGCGCCGGCGATCGGCGGGGCGGTACGCGTTCATGATGCTCACCTTTGCGCTGGGCCTGTTGAGCAAGAACATGCTGGTGACGCTGCCGTTCGTGCTCCTCCTATTGGATTACTGGCCGCTGCCGCGATGGGCGGGCGGCGCGGAGACGCGGACCTGGCGCGTGCTCGTGGTGGAAAAAATTCCGCTACTGCTCCTCGCACTGGGTTCGTGTGTGGCGACGGCGTTGGTGCCTGAAACCGTGCCGGATATTCACCGGTGGTCCCTCGCGCTGAGATTGGAAAACGCGGCGCTCTCTTATGCGACGTATGTGGGCCAGATGTTTTGGCCTACCGAGCTGACGTGTTGTTATCCGGGTCCGACGAATCTGCTGCCGTGGTGGAAACTCACCGCCGCGCTCGCCCTGTTGGCGGCCGTTTCCGTCGCGGCTTGGGTGATGCGTCGCCGGCATCCGTATCTCACGGTGGGCTGGCTTTGGTACCTCGGCATGCTCGTCCCGGCGATCGGCGTGGTGCAGATCTCGTATTACGCTCACGCCGACCGCTACACCTACCTGCCGCATATCGGTTTCTATGTTGCACTCACGTGGCTGGTAGCCGAGCTCGGCACGAATTGGCGTGCGCGACGGTGGCTCTTGGCTGGCGCCAGCGCGGTCGTGCTGCCCGCTTTGATCGCCAGCGCTCGCGTGCAAACCACGCAGTGGCGAAACACCGAGGCGCTCTGGAACCACGCTCTCGCCTGCGACTCGGCCAACGAAGTCGCGCACTTCAACCTCGGTACGTTTCTCATCGATCGTGGACGCGTGGATGAGGCGATCGCTCATTTGCAGCGGGCGGTCGGGATTGCACCCGACGACGAGGAGGCGCACGGAAACCTTGGCGTTGCGTTGGCGAAAAAAGGCCGACTCGACGAAGCCGCGGCGCAGTACGAGCGAGTGCTGCAAATCAAACCCGCCGATCCCGTCGCGCATCACAACCTCGGCAACCTTCTTCTGGCGGCGGGGCGGACGAACGAAGCGTTGCTTCACTTTCAAGCCGCGGTCGGTCATCGGCCGACTTACGCCGAAGCTTGGGTCAATCTCGGCACCGCGTGTCTACAGCTCGGACGAACGCACGAGGCAAAGGCTCATTTTCGTCGCGCTCTAGAAATCGAGCCCGAGCAGACCGACGCCGAAAATAATCTCGCTTGGCTGCTGGCGACCTCGCCAGACGCGGCCGTGCGCGATGGCGCGCAAGCGGTCGCGCTCGCCGAGCACGCAAATCGCGGCACCGGTACGAAAGACCCCAATCTGCTCGACACGCTCGCCGCGGCTTATGCCGAGATCGGACGATTCGATGACGCGCTCTCGTGCGTGCAGCGTGCGATCGCGCTGGCGGATGCGGGTAATCGACCGGCGTTGGTCGGACCGTTGAAAGCGAAGCAACGACTCTATGCGGAGAGGCAGCCTTTTCGGGAGGAGCGCAAATGAACGGGCGTTCGCCTGAGATTGTGCCCTCGATCGGTGGACCGCGTATCGCGCTCGTCGACGAGCCTCGCCAGGCGATCTCCACCGGTATGGATCAGCCCATTCGTGATCGGAGCCGCCCGCGGCTGATGGACTTCGTGATCGCCATGGCCTTGTTCGTTTCGGTCTGGGTCGTGTTCGGACAAACCCGCCAGCACGCGTTCGTGAACTACGACGACAACGTGTACGTTTACGACAACCCGATGGTGGCCGCAGGGCTGACGTGGAAAGGCACTGTCTGGGCGTTCACGCGGGTTCACGCCTGCAACTGGCATCCGTTGACGTGGATGTCGCACCAATTGGATTGTGAGCTTTACGGGCTTAATCCGGCGGGGCACCACCTCACGAACACGCTCCTGCACGCCGCGACTGCCATCGCGCTCTTTTTCGCGCTGCGAACGATGACGGGAGCGCGTGGGCGCAGCGCCTTCGTTGCGCTCGTCTTTGCGATTCATCCGCTGCGGGCCGAGTCCGTCGCGTGGATCGCGGAGCGCAAGGACGTCCTGAGCGGCTTCTTTTTCGCACTGACGCTGGGAGCGTACGTCGCCTACGCACGCCGCCCGTGGTCGCTCGGCCGGTATACCTGGGTAGTCGTGCTCTTCGCGCTCGGGCTATTGAGCAAACCGATGCTGGTGACGGTGCCACTGGTGTTGCTGCTGCTCGATTACTGGCCGCTGCGGTTGCTCGGCGAGGGCGCTTCGAATGAACCGCGTGCGTTTTGGATCCCGCGCCGCCGCTGGCTCGACAAATTGCCCCTGCTCGGCCTGTCG
This sequence comes from uncultured Opitutus sp., assembly GCA_966252355.1. Classification (GTDB taxonomy): domain Bacteria; phylum Verrucomicrobiota; class Verrucomicrobiia; order Opitutales; family Opitutaceae; genus ER46. Next base: position 8,702 of record CBINOT010000047.1, read on the forward strand.
TTCGCGTCCTGCGCCGTAACCGTGTTCGCGCAACGTGCGACCTTGCAATCCTTCGAGCACGTTCCGTTCGCGCAACGTGCCGGCAACGCGGCGCTGTCATACATGACCTATCTCGAGCAATTGTTCTGGCCGGCAAAGCTGGCCGTGCTTTATCCGCTGCAGGCTCACGTGGCTGGCCTCGCGTGGGCAAGCGTCGGAGGGGCGCTCTTGTTGCTCGCCGCCGTTTCCGTTGCCGCGGTCGCGTTGCGGCACCGGTTTCCCGCGCTGCTCGCCGGCTGGGGTTGGTATCTCGTCGCGCTCGTGCCGGTGATCGGATTCGTGCAGGTGGGAATCCAGGCGCACGCGGATCGCTACACGTACCTTCCGCACCTCGGTTTGTTCGTCGCCATCACCTGGGCCGCAGCGGAGATTTGCGCACGGCAACGCGTGCCGCGTGCGCTGTTGAGCGGCGTTGCGATCGTCATGGTTGGCGTGCTCCTGATCGCCGCTCGCGCCCAAACGAGCTATTGGCGCGATAGCGAAGCGCTGTGGACGCACACTCTGGCGTGCACGGCCGACAATACGGTCGCGCACAGCAATCTCGGCAACGCCTATTACGAACTGGGTCGTCTCGACGATGCGATCGCGCAGTTGCAGACCGTGCTGCAACTCGATCCGCACGATGCGAAGGTGCACAATAATCTCGGCGATGTCCTGCTGGAGCGCGGGCGGCTCGACGAGGCGATCCTGCACTATGGCCGCGCCGTGGAGCTGCGGCCGGCATTCGCCGAAGGGCACAAGAACCTAGGCAACGCGCTCGTGCGCGCCGGACGCCCCGCCGACGCGGCGACGCACTACGAAACCGCACTGCGTTTCGACCCAGGCCTGGCGGAGGCTCACTACAATCTCGGCCACATCCTGCTGCGGAACGGAAACGCGACCGAGGCCCTCGGGCATTTTCGGCGCGTGCTCGAAACGAAGCCGGAATTCATCGAGGTCCATAACAGCCTTGGCAGCGCGTTGCTCCAGGAGGGACGCGTCGACGACGCGATCGTCGAATTTGAATACGTGCTGCGCGCGAAACCCGACAATCCGGATGCGCACAACAATTTCGGTAACGCGTGGCTCGAAAAGGGCAGGGTGGCCGAGGCGTTGAGCCACTATCGCCGGGCGTTGGAGTTGCGGCCGAATTTTTCGGTCGCGCAGCAGAATCTCCGGAAGGCGTTGCGCCACGGCGCCGAAGCAGCGCGTCGTGGCGGCGACACGGCGACGGCGCGGGAACTCGATGACGAACTGCAGCGCGACGCCTCGGGGGCCCCACCGGCGGAGGCGAATCGATGAGCGCGGTTTCCCCACCTGACGTAAACGTCCGCGCGCGACGCCACGCGTCGGCAGCGGCGATTGCCGCGGACGTCGACAATGCGCCGGCTGCGCGATCGCAGTCGCTGCACCGCTGGCTTGGCGCTGGGCTGCTCGTCGCCGCGATCTTCGCCGTGTATCACCCCGCGTGGCACGGCGGCTTCATTTGGGATGACGATGCCCAGCTCGCGAACAATCCATGCATCGTCGGCTCGCTCGGTTTCAAGGGGATTTGGACGAGCAGTTCGTCGTTCTACTATCCGCTCGTGATGAGTTCATTCTGGGTGCTGCACGCTATCTGGGGACTCGAGCCGCTGCCATATCATCTGGCGACCCTTGGCCTGCATGCCGCTTCCGCGCTGGTGCTGTGGCGCGTGCTCCGGCAGTTGAACGTGCCGGCCGCGTGGTTCGGCGCCGCGCTCTGGGCCTTGCACCCCGTTCAAGTCGAATCCGTCGCGTGGATCACCGAGCTGAAGAACACGCAGTCAGGCTTGTTCTACCTGCTCGCCGTCATGTTTTTTCTGCGCTGGCACGCTGAGCGTTTCTCGGCGTCGCCACGGTCCAATGAGCGGACCTACGCCTTGACCCTGCTTTGCGCCGCGCTCGCTTTGCTCAGCAAGCCTTCGACGGTCATGTTGCCCATCGTCCTGGGGCTCTGCGCTTGGTGGCGGGACCGCGAGACCAGCTGGCGGTTATGGGTGCGGCTGACACCACTCGTGCTGCTTTCCGCGCTCATCAGTGCATGGACCATTTGGGAGCAGAAGCATCACTCGGGCGCGCTCGGTGCGGAGTGGGCGCAAACCTGGCCCGAGCGCGGCATCATCGCCGGACGCAACCTGTGGTTTTACCTGGGCAAACTGCTTTGGCCGGAGCCGCTGATCTTCATCTATCCGCGCTGGAAAATCGATGCGACGCGCATCGTTCAATATCTCCCGGCAGCGGTCGCGGTGATTTCGTTGCTTGTGGCGTGGTTCACACGGCGCCGGCGCGCGGCGGCGATCGTGTTCGTCGTGTTCGCAATGTTCATCGCGCTGCTCTTTCCGGTCCTCGGCTTCTTCAACGTCTACTTCTTCCGCTATTCCTACGTCGGCGATCACTTTCAATATCTCGCGAGCATGGCGCCGCTCGCGTTGATCGCCGCGGCCCTCGTCACCGGGCTGAAAGCGATCCGCCGCACCGCTCTGCTTCCCGTCGCCGGGGCGGGACTATTGCTTACATTGGGTGCGCTCGATTGGCGGCAGGCCGGAATGTACCGCGATCTCGAGACGCTTTACCGCACGACGATTCAGCGCAACCCCGAGTGCTGGTTGATGCACAATAATCTCGGGGCGCTGCTGATCGATCGCGATGTCGACGCCGCAGTCGCGTGTTTCGAACGTGCGTTGGAAATTCATCCGACGTATGCGGACCCCGAAAATAATCTCGGCAACGTTGCACTGCGCCGGGGACGGCGCGACGAAGCGGCAGCCCATTTTCGGCGCGCGCTGCAGCACGATCCGTCGCACACCGACGCGCTGAACAACCTCGCGTGGCTGCTTGCCACCTCGCCGCAAGCCGCGTTGCGCGATGGGCCGGAGGCCGTGCGATTGGCAGTGTGTGCGAACGAGCTCACCGGTGGAGAAAATGCCGATCTGCTCGACACGCTCGCGGCCGCCTATGCCGAAGCCGGCCGCTTCGACGATGCCCGACGCACGGTCGATCGCGCGATCGCGTTTGCGCAGACGACCCAACAGCCGGAGCTGATCGCACCGTTGCGCGCGAAGGCTCGGCTGTACGCCGCCGGCGTTCCTTTTCACGAGAAAACCCCATGAGCGAAACCCCGATTAAACCTTCTCCGTATCTATCCCCGTCCGATCACGCTGACTCGATGTCATCCGGCGGTTCAACCGCATGGCGTTCAGCCTCGTTCGGATTCGACCGTCGTGACTGGGTTCTCGCGGCGTTGCTGGTGATCGCGACCTTGCTCGCGTTTCACCCGGCGTGGAACGGGCAACCGGTCTGGGACGACGACGAACACATGACCAAGCCGGAGCTGCGGTCGACCGAAGGTTTAGTGAAAATCTGGATCCAACCGGGTGCCGCGCAGCAGTACTATCCGCTCGTCCATAGTATCTTTTGGCTCGAGTACCGGCTGTGGGGCGGATGGACGTTGCCTTACCACCTCGTCAATCTGCTGCTTCACACGGGTTGCGCGCTGCTGCTGGTCAGAGTACTGCGACGATTGGACGTACCGGGCGCATGGCTGGCGGGGGCCATTTTCGCGCTCCATCCGGTGCAGGTGGAAACCGCGGCCTGGATCACGGAGCTAAAGAACACGCTTTCCGGCCTGTGTTATCTCGGCGCGGCGTTGGCCTATCTGAGTTTCGATCGCGAGCGAACGCGACAAGCGTACGCGCTCGCGCTTGGGTTGTTCACGATCGGGCTGATGGCCAAGACGGTAATCGCCTCGCTGCCGGCGGCGCTACTGGTGGTTCTATGGTGGAAGCGAGGGCGGTTATCGTGGCGGACCGATGTTCGGCCGCTGTCGCCGTTCTTCGTCGTCGGCGCGTGCGCTGGGTTGTTCACCGCCTGGATGGAGGTCGAGTTCATCGCGGCCAAAGGCGCCGAGTTTAACTTCACGCTCGTGGAGCGCGGCCTGATCGCCGGGCGAGCGCTCTGCTTCTACCTCGGCGAACTCGTTTGGCCGGCGAACCTGATGTTCTTTTATCCGCGGTGGAGCATCAGCCAGGCGGTGACATGGCAGTACCTTTTCCCAGCGGCTTTCCTGCTGATGCTCGCCGTCGCGTGGCTTGGGCGCGCGAAATCCCGCGCCTGGCTCGCGTCTTTGTTGTTTTTCGCGGGAACGCTCTTTCCCGCCCTCGGCTTTCTCAATGTCGCACCGTTCCGCTATTCCTTCGTCGCGGATCATTTCCAGTATCTCGCGTGCATCGGACCGATCGCCTTGCTCGCGGCCGGATTGACGCTGCGGTTTCGTCGCATCGCGCAACGCGCCGGCGACGCTCCAACGTTCGGCGTGCCATCGGTTCAGATCATGGCCGCGGGCGGTCTCTCGCTCGTGCTGGGCGTGTTGACGTGGCGCGAGAGCGCGATGTTCGCCGACATGGAAACGCTCTGGCGCACCACCATCCGGCGCAATCCGACGTGTGCCATGGCGCACGTGAATCTCGGGGCGGCACTGCTCGACCAGGGCCGCACGACCGAGGCGAGCGCCGCGTTCGGTCGCGCGCTCCAGCTCCAACCGGAAAACGAAGCTGCGCTCAATAACCGCGGCTATCTTCTCCTGCAGGAGGGAAAGACCGACGAAGCGATTCGCGACTTCCAGTCGGCGCTCAGGATCCGTCCGGATTACGCCACGGCCTATGGCAATCTCGGCTTGGCGCTGCTGCGCGCCGGCAAGCCCGACGAAGCGATGCGTGCGCTGAACGAGGGACTGCGTTACCGGCCGAACTTCGCCGAAGCCCACAACACTCTCGGCGCGATCTTGCTGCAAAAGCGGCGGGCCGATGAGGCCATCGTCCATTTCAAACAAGCGCTCGAGAGCAATCCCGAGTTCGTCGACGCGCATAATAACCTGAGCGACACCCTGATTCAACAGGGCCGGATCGACGAAGCGATCGGCCACTACGAGAAAACGATCCGTGACTATCCGCGGTTTGCGACGGCCTACAATAACCTCGCCAACACGCTGCTGCGCAAGAACCGCGTCGAGGAAGCGATCGGGTATTATCGCAAGGCGCTCGAGCTGAGACCCGATTACGTGAGCGTCCACTATAATCTCGGTGTCGTGCTGCTGCAGCGCCAACAGGTGGAAGAAGCAATCCTGCACCTGCAGCGCGTCTTGCAACTGAAGCCCGACGACCCCGAGGCGCTCTATGGCTTGGGCAACGCTTTGCTGCAAACGGGGCGTACCGACGAAGCGATTTCCTATTACGAAAAGGCCATCGCGAAAATTCCCTCGTTCGTCGAGGCGCATCACAATCTCGGCAACGCTCTGGTGCAGAAAGGGAGCCTGGCCGAGGCGATCCCGCATTACGAAAAGGTGCTGGAACTAAAACCTGCCCACGTCGACGCGCGCTACAATCTCGCGAACGCGTTCGTGCTCGAGGGCAAAATCGGCGAGGCGATCGCGCAATACGAAGCCGTGCTGAAAACGCAGCCCGACTTCGTGGACGTGCTCAATAATATCGCCTGGGTGCTGGCCACGACGCCGCAAGCGTCGCTGCGCGACGGCACCAAGGCCGTTGCCTTCGCCACGCGCGCCGACCGCCTCTCAGGCGGGGACAATCCCGTGATCCTGCATACGCTGGCTGCGGCGTATGGCGAAGCCGGCAATTTCGACGAGGCGGCGGCCAACGCCAAAAAGGCGATCGAACTCGCAAAAGCCGCCGGACAGCAACCGATGGTCGAGCAGCTGAGTTCAGAGTTGGCGCTCTATGTCGCCCGCAAGCCGTTCCACGAGGAAAACCGCCGGACCGGCGATGCGGCCGCGAAATCCTAAGACGCACGCCATGCCTTCGACTGTTTCCCATTCTTCTGTCGTCACGTCGAGCGCGACGTCCGTCAACCGCGCCGTCGCAACGCGCTGGGCGGTTTATGCGTGCTTCTTCTTTTCCGGCGCCACCGCGCTGATCTACGAGGTGCTGTGGAGCTCTCAATTCGTCACGATTTTCGGCAACAGCTCCTATGCGGTCAGCACCGTGCTGTGCGCTTTCATGACCGGTATTGGCCTGGGCGGATTGCTGGGTGGACGGCTCGCCGATCGGCTCGAGAATCGGCTGCGCATCTTTGGCTTCGTTCTCGTGGGGATAGCCGCGTGGGCCATGTTCTTGCCGGTGCTGTTGGCCGGGCTGCGCGACATCGTGCCGACGCTGCGGGTGTTTGCCTCGGAATCGCTGCTCCTCGGCACGCTCGCGCGGTTCGGCCTGACGTTCGGTGTGCTCGCGGTGCCGTGTTTTCTGATGGGCGCAACGCTGCCATTGCTGACGCGGGTCGTCACTGCGTCCGATCGCTCGATGAGCCGCCGGATCGGGGCGCTGTATTGTTGGAACACCTTGGGTGCATGCGTCGGTTGTTTGGCGGCGGGTTTCTGGCTGCTCGACACCCTCGGCAAGCGAGCCACCAATGGGGTGGCCGTCGGTGTGGATTTGCTTATCGGATGCGTCGCAATCGCCTTGGCGAGTCGGCGACTGAACCATGAGAGCTCGGAGCCTGATGTTGCGCCCGCTGAGGCTGGACATGCCAGCGGGCTCGAAACGGATCACGCCGCGAACGCGCCGGGCTGGCTCTTTCTAGGCATCGCGTTTGCGAACGGTCTGGCGGGACTTGTGTGCGAGGTGGTGTGGTTTCGCTATCTCGCGTTCCTCATCGTGAAGCGGGCGGCGTATGTATTTCCGACGATTCTTTGCCTGTACCTGCTCGGACTCGGCCTCGGCGGACTAATCTACAGCGCGCTGGCGCGGCGTATCCGCAATGCCGTCGGCACGCTCGCCGTCGTGCAGGTCCTGCTGGCCGTGTCCGTGCTCGGTACCTTCGCGCTCGGCGCTACGATCTTTGCGAGCGGACCGCCGCGACCGTTGGAATTGCCGGCAATGGCCGCGCTGACGCTGGTGCTGCCGACGACCCTGATGGGTTTTGCGTTTCCGCTGCTTTGTCAGCTTTACGGACGACGCGTGGAGAAACTCGGGCAACGCGTGGGCCTACTCTACGCGGTGAACACCGCCGGCACTGTACTGGGATCGCTGCTGCCGATTTTTGTGCTCGTGCCGGCGCTTGGTATCCAGCGGAGCCTGTGGTTTGCCGCCGTTATTTTCGGCGCGACGGGACTCGCGCTGCTGCCCTTCGGCGCTGTTGGCAGCCGGCGCTTCTCGGTTCTCCTGACTGCCACCGCCGCGGCGGGAGTTGGAGCGTTTATCGCGGCGGTCCCGTCCGATCTTTGCCAGCGCGTCTTTCTCGCGACGGGTTTCTATCTGGGCAAACAGACGGACATTCTGGCTTATCGCGAAGGCCGCACCGGTACGGCTGTCGTCACGCGCGATCGGGTCAACCAGCGGAAGACGGTCTACATCAATGGCAATGCCGAGGTCCCCGCGCTCTATGCGCATCAGCTATGTTTCAAGATGCTCGGCGACCTCGGCCCCATGCTGCACTCGCAGCCCGACGATGTGTTGATGATTTGTTTCGGCGGAGGCATCGCCGCGGGCGCGACGACCTGCCTGCCCGAGGTTAAATCGCTTACGATCGTCGATCTCGAAAGCACCGTGGTCGACGTAGCCAACCAACTCGCGGACGAAAACAACCGCGTGCTGCAGAATTCCAAGACACACGTGGTGATCGACGACGGCCGGAACTACATCGCCACGTCGTCGCGACGCTGGCCGGTGATCATTACCGATTCGACGCACCCCAAGGCGTCCGACAGCTGGGTGTTGTACTCGCAGGAATTCTACCAACGCGTGCGCGAACGACTGACGGACAATGGCGTGTTCGTGCAGTGGGTGCCGACGCATAGCCTGAGCGTGCCCGAATACAAAATCATCCTGCGCACGTTCCAGTCCGTTTTTCCGCATGCCAGCCTCTGGGTGAATGCGGGCATGGACGAACAGGGCCAATTCATCTCGTATTCGCTATTGGTCGCGACTCCGCAGCCGCTCGGTATCAGCGCCGCCAAACTGCGAGAGCGCCTCAGCGCCGAGCCCGTGCGGCGCGATCTGGAACCCTACGGCTTGCAGGCGCCGGCGGGATTTCTCGATGCGTTTGTCTGCGCGGACGACGCATTGCGCCGCGCGGTTGGCGACGGCCCGGTGAACACGGACAACATGCCGTACACGTATTACACGACCCGGTATACGAATAGCCGCAACGCCGGCCTGAACGGCTTCTTCATCGATTCGATGGAGGACATCTGGCCGAAACTGCGCGATACGGGTTCGACAGCGGAAGCCGATGCCTTGCACCGAGAGCTCGCGACCCGAGCCGAAGCGAACAAATTGGCGCTCTCGGGACGCCTGGCCGACGCCTACGCGCTGTTGCCCGATGACGTCCGGTTCCGGCAGATGCGCCGACTCTACGAGCAGGCGCCGCAGTATATCGACGCGCTCGCCGGCTTTTATCCGCGCAATGCGGACGCGCTCGTCTTCCTTGCCGGCTGGCGCGTGTCGGGTCCGAATGCGCCCGCGGCGATTCGGCCGATGCTCGCGCGAGCGTTGGAACTCGATCCGGACAACGTCGACGCGCTTTCCACGCTCGGCGGCATGGAGTCGGACGCGGGCGAGTTGGCGCCGGCGGAAACACATCTCCGCCGCGCGGTGCGGCTGGAGCCTCGTTTCGGCGACGCGCACTACAATCTGGGCAACGTGCTGTTTCAGAAAGGCAGTTCGGACGAAGCGATCGCCCAATACGAAAAGGCGCTCCAGCTCAGGCCGGATCTCGTCGAAGCGCATATCAACCTCGGCACGCTCTTCTCCCAGACGAACCGATTGCAGGAGGCCATCGCGCATTTCGAAACGGCGCTCGCGCTTCAGCCGCGCAACGCGGCTATTCATTACAGCCTCGGTAATATTCTCCTGCAGAAAGGGAGTGCTGAAGAAGCGCTGGGACATTTTCGCCGGGGCCTCGAACTCCGTCCTCGCGATCCGGTGGCGCGGAACGCCTTCGCCAATCTGCTCGTGCAAAAGGGCGATTTCGAGGAAGCGGTCGCGCAATATCGCGAGGCGATCGCGCTCAAGCCCGATTATCTCAATGCGCATTACAACCTCGGCGGCGTCTTGCTGCAGCAGGGCAAGCTGGACGATGCCGCGACGCATTACGCGCGAGTGCTTGAACTCAAACCCGACGACGTGGAAGCCCACGACAACCTTGGCAGCATTTTCCATCGCAAGGGGAAATACGACGAAGCGATCGGCCACTTTGAAAAGGCATTGGCGGTCAAGGCGGACGATGTGCAGGCCCAGAACAATTTGGCGTGGATCTTCGCCGCGTCGCCGCGCGGGTCGTTGCGCGATGGGGCGAGGGCCGTGAAGCTGGCCGAGCAAGCCAATCGCAGCGCCGGCGGCGAGAACCTGGATATTCTGTACACCTTGTCGGTTGCGTACGCCGAAGCGCGACGGTTTGGCGAAGCGACGCAAAGTGCGCAAAAGGCGATGGATCTGGCCCGCAGCGCCGGGCGCCAAGCGATGGTCGAGTGTCTCGTCGCACGGTTGAAACTCTTTCAAGCGGGAGTGCCCTTCCATGAAGAGAGCAAGTGACGCGGAAAGGTCCGGCGACACTACAGTGAACTGCGGACGCGTGTCGCCGCGCGCCAGTGGGTTTTCCGGTCTCGGTCCGCTCGCAAAAATCGGATTGGGGTGCGGCGTGGCGGTAGCGTTCTATGGGCTATTCGAGCTGATGTTGCTGTGCATCGGGATCGTCCCGCTGCATGAGCGCAGCGATCCGTTCGTAGGGTTCGCCGGCTACACGCCGCTCTTCGTCCCACGAACGTCGCCCGGCGCGGAACCGATAATGGAAACCGCCCCCAACAAGCTCTCGTGGTTCAATCGCCAGAGTTTCCCTGCCCACAAAGCGAAAGGCGTGATGCGGGTCTTTTGTCTCGGGGGCTCCACGACCTATGGCTATCCGTACGAAGATCCGACGTCGTTTCCCGGCTGGTTGCGCGCGTATTTACCGACGATCGACCCTAGCCGACGGTGGGAGATCATCAATGCGGGAGGCGTGGGGTATGCGAGCTACCGCGAATGTCGGCTGATGGAGGAGTTCGCGGAGTACGAGCCGGATCTTTTTGTCATCTACACCGGGCATAACGAATTCCTCGAACAGCGCACCTACGACAAGCTGTTGCAGACGCCAAAATTCGTGCGCGATGTCGCGGCGGTGGCGTCGCGCACGCGGGTTTATAGCGTTCTGCACGATGTCGCCTATCGTGGAAAACCGTCCTCGGCCGCAGGCGGTGCGGTCTTGGGCACCGAGGTCAACGCGGTCCTCGATCGGTCGGTGGGGCCTGATTATTATCATCGCGACGATCGGATGCACGAGGCCGTCATCGATCACTACCGCGTAAGCCTCGTTCGCATGACGGAGATCAGCGCGCGCGTCGGAGCCAAAATCATTTTCGTGACGCCGGCCTCCAATCTCGGCGATTTTTCGCCCTTCAAAACCGAGCCAAGTCCTGGCCTGACGCCAGCTGCGCTTGACGAGGTCAAGAAACTCAAAGCGTCGGCGTTCGTTGCGCTCGATGCCGGGCAGCACTCCCAGGTCGCCGCGCTCGCGCAACGAGGCCTCGCGCTCGATGCGCGCGACGCCGAGCTGCTGTATCTCCGTGGCCGAGGGCTTCGCGGTCTTAGCCAGTTCGAGGAGGCGAGGGCGGCGCTCCTCGCCGCCCGCGATGAAGACGTGTGTCCCCTCCGGGCGTTGACGTCGATGTGCGACATCGTGGCCGACGTCGCCCGTAAGACGAACGCTGGGTTCGTCGATTTCGTTCGCCTGATGAACGAGCGCGCGCGGGACGGCATTCCCGACTCCGCGTGGTTCCTGGATCACGTCCACCCGACCATCGAGGGGAACCGAGAACTCGCGCTGGCACTGATCGACGAAATGCGGCACCGGGGCATCGTGTCACCGCAGCGGACCGTCGACGACGCGGCGCTCGCGGCCATCGGCGAGAAAGTGAAAGCGAACCTCGATGCGAAGGCTCACGCTTCGGCGCTGAAGAAGGTCGGCAAGGTGCTCGTCTGGGCCGGCAAACGCCGGGAGGCCGAGCGTTTCATCGATCTCGCCCTGCAGACGATCCCCGAGAACAGCGAGGGACATTTGATCAAGGGCACCATTCGCCAGCTGGACGGCGACAAAAACGGCGCGCTGCGGCAGTTTCGCGACGCCGTGCGTTTCGCGCCGACGGATGCACAGGCGCGGCGCTGCCTCGGCATGACGCTGTTCGAATTGGGACGCTTGGCCGAAGCGCGCTTGGAAATCGAGGAAGCGGTGCGGCTGAATCCGAAACTCGTCGAGGCGCAGCTCGGGCTCGGTTCGGTCCTCCAAGGACTCGGAGACAAAAAAGGCGCCGAGGCCGCGTTTCGAACCGTGCTGCAGCTCGATCCGGCACACGTCGAGGCACACACGAATCTCGGCAGTCTCCTGGTGGAAGCGGGAAATATCGAAGAGGCGACGCTGCATTACCGTCGTGCGATCGAAAGCAAAGCGGGAGCCAAGGACGCCAGTCTGGTCGAGGCGTATGTGAATCTCGCCAATCTCTGTTTGCACCAGGGTAACGGCGACGACGCGCTCGCGCTTTTTCAAAAGGCTTTGGACCTCGCACCGGGTTCGGCAGAAGCGCACTCCGGTCGCGGCGACGCTCTGCTGCAAAAGGGAGACCTCGAGGACGCGGTCGCCGAATATGGAAAGGTCGTGGAATTGAAACCGGACTCGGCCGACGCGCATGCCAACCTCGGCAGCGCGTTTCTACAGAAGGGTGACCTCGACCGGGCAATCGCTCATTATCGACGAGCACTTGAACTCAAGTCGGACTTCTTGGAGGTCCAAAACAATCTCGCGTGGGTGTTGGCCACGTCGTCCGAACCTGCCTTCCGCAATGGTCACCGCGCGGTCGATCTCGCCGAACGCGCCAATCGGCAGACCGGGGGGACCAATCCGCTCATCCTGCACACGCTCGCGGCGGCTTACGCGGAAGCGGGGCGTTTCGACGAGGCGACGTCGCGAGCGAAACATGCGATGGAGCTGGCGCAGTCCGCGGAACAGCCGGACCTCGTGCATCAACTGCGCACGGAGTTGAAACTCTACGAGGCGAAACGCCCGTTCCATAACGACGTTCAATAGGCGGCGCATGACTCAGTCCACGACCTCGCTGCGCCGGAACCGCTCCGCCGCATATTCCTCATGAAGAGCAAACCGTTTCCGTTCTGGAAGAAAATCGGCGCGGGCTGCGGCGTCGTTGTGGTCTTCTTCGTTTTCGTCGAGCTGGCGCTCAAGCTGGCCGGCATAACTCCGCTCCACGAGCGCAACGACCCGTATGTCGGTTTCTCCGGCTATGCACCGTTGTTCATTGAGCATACGTCGTCGACAGGTGCGTCCATCTTCGAAACCGCGCCGAACAAGATCGCGTGGTTCAACCTGCAGTCATTCCCCGCGCACAAGGGCAAAGGCGTCACCCGCATTTTCTGCCTGGGAGGATCGACGGCCTACGGTCATCCCTACGATGACCAAACGTCGTTCGCCGGGTGGCTGCGCGTGTTTCTGCCGGCGGTGGATCCGAACCGCCGCTGGGAGGTGATCAACGCCGGCGGCGTCAGCTACGCGAGCTACCGCGAGGCGCGGCTCATGGAGGAGTTCGCGGCGTACGAGCCTGACCTGTTTATCGTTTACGGCGGCCACAACGAGTTCCTCGAACAGCGTACCTACGCGAAGCTGCTCAACACCCCGAAGATCGTCCGCGACGTCGGCGCGCTCGCTTCCCGGCTGCGCCTTTACAGTGCGCTGCACGATCTCGCCTATAAGCCGCGCGCCGAAGCTCCGTCCGCGGAAGGCGGCGCCGTGCTCGGTGCCGAAGTCAAGACCGTGCTCGATCGATCGGTCGGTCCCGATTACTACCACCGCGACGACGCCATGCAGCGAGCCGTCGTCGATCACTATCGCGCCACGCTCAACCGGATGACCGAGATTAGCGCGCGGGTGGGGGCAAAGATGATTTTCGTCACGCCCGCGTCGAACATCGGCGACTTTTCACCCTTCAAGTCCGAGCCGAGTCCCGGCCTTACCCCGCAGGACAATGCCGAGATTACGAAACTCAAAGCGGAAGCGACGGCGGCGCTGGACGCCGGCGATTACGCGCGTGCGTCGGCCCTCGCTCAACAAGGGCTCGCGCGGGATGCCCGCGATTGCGAGTTGCTGTATTTGCAGGGGCGGTCGCTGCGCGGCCTCGGCCGTTTCGACGAAGCACGCGCAGCGCTCATTGCGGCGCGTGACGCCGATGTCTGTCCGCTGCGGGCCTTGACGGCTATCTGCGACGTCGTTTCCGAGGTCGCGCATCAAAAACACACCGGCCTCGTGGATTTCGTCCGCATGATGAATGAGCGCTCGCGCGATGGCATCCCTGGCTCCGACTGGTTCCTCGACCATGTGCATCCGACCATCGATGGAAACCGCGAGCTGGCGCTGGCGCTCATCAAAGAAATGGAGCGTGGCGGAATCGTCGCTCCCGTCGCGACCTGGAATGATGCGGCGATCGCGGCGGTTTCCGCAAAGTTGGAAAGCGGCATCGACGAGAAGGCGCACGCCCTCGCGTTGAAGCGCGTGGCCAAGGTTCTGGTGTGGGCCGGGAAATACCGCGAAGCCGAGCATTTCATCGACCTCGCGCTCAAAACGATTCCGGACAACAGCGAGGCGCATCTGAGCAAAGGGACGATCCGGCAGACGGTCGGCGATAAAGAGGGCGCCTTGTTTCACTTCCGCGAGGCGGCGCGACTGGCGCCGTCTTATGCGCATGCCCATCGCTGCCTCGGCATGATGCTGTACGAGTTTGAGCGCCTGCCGGAAGCGCGCGCCGAGTTGCAGGAGGCGACGCGGCTCGATCCGAAGCTTGCCGAAGCGCATTACGGGCTCGGGGTCGTGTTGCAGGCGTTACACGAGAACAAGGACGCCGAAGCGGCGTTTCGCACGGTGCTGCAGCTCGATCCGACGCATGCCGAAGCGCATAACAATCTTGGCAGCGTCCTCGCGGAAATGGGCAACGTGGACGAAGCCGCGGCGCACTATCAACGCGCGCTCGAAATCCGGACGATCGCGCATCATCCCGGTTTGGCGGACGCCCACGTCAATCTCGCGAACCTTTATCTGCACAAGGGAGACGTCGACGCGGCGCTCACGCACTTTCGAAAGGCGATCGAGCTCAAGCCGCGTTCCGCGGAAGCCCATTACGGTTGTGGCGACGCCTTCCTTCAAAAAGGCAGCGTGGACGACGCGATCGCCGAATACCTCCAGGTCCTGGACATCAAACCCGACTCCGCGGAAGCGCACGGGAACTTGGGCAGCGCTTTCCTCCAGCAGGGAAAGGTGGATCAGGCGATCGCTCATTACCGCCATGCGCTCGAGATCAAAGCCGACTTCCTGGAAATCCAAAACAATCTGGCCTGGGTCTGGGCGACGTCGCCGGACGCAACTTGGCGCAATGGCAAAGGTGCGGTCGAGCTCGCCGAACACGCGAATCGCCTCACGGGTGGAACGAATCCGATGGTTCTTCATACGCTCGCCGCCGCATACGCCGAAGCCGGCCGCTTCGACGAGGCGCAACGTGACGCGAAAAACGCGATGCAGCTCGCGCAGTCGGCGGAACAGCCGGATCTGGTGACTCAGCTTCGGCTGGAGTTGAAGCTCTACGAGACGAAACGTCCGTTTCACAACCAACTCTAACGCGTTCGGGAGTCGTTTCGAAATCGCGTGTGTAGCGGTACCGAGCGTAAGCGACAGCCCGCCACGCGTGAGCGTTTCGAGCGACCCCGAAAGCCTCACGGCTTGCGCTACGTCGAAGAGGATTTTGGAGATGCCGCCTATCGCTTTCCGATCAATTCCTCGTGCCGCTTAAAGTCTCTGGCGGCGTCTTGGTATCGGTGGCGCGCTCGATTCGTGGTGCCCCGGTTCATAAAGGCCTCCGCGAAGTCCGGCTTCAGCTCGATCGCGCGATCGAAGTCTCGCACGGCTTTTTCGAACTGCCCCAGCTCCGCATAGGCGATACCGCGGCCGTTGTAGCCGAAGGCATCGCCGGGATTCAATGCCACCGCGCGATCGTAGTCTCGCAGCGCTAGAGCGTGCTCGCCGAGCTGGTCATAGGCGTTGCCGCGATTGAGGTAAGCGCGGGCGTCGCCGGGATTCAGGGCGAGGTCCCGGTCGTAAGCTTTGATTGCGCTCCGCAAGTCTCCCTGGCTGCCGTACGCGTTGCCGCAATTATAGTGAGCGACGGCCAGCGTCGGATCCAATGTCACCGCTTGCGTGAAGTCGGCGATCGCACCTCCGAGATCGCCGCGGCTGAGCTTCACGTTACCTCGGTTATTGTGCATCAGGGCGTTCGTCGGATTGTGGGCGACGACTGCATCGTAAAACGACAGCGGGTCGGCATAACTTCGGGACGCTATTGCGCTCGCACCGGCGAAGACGACGACCAGCCCCGTCAAGCCACCGCTGAGTCGAGCGGCGTTTCGTTCCAGCCATTTTCTTGGCACGTGCAATTGCAGGAACAGGAGAATCCCGATCAGCGGCAGGAAGAACCGGTGATTCAAATAATCATAGTACGGGTTCCGGTAAACCATCGTGGGCAGCAGCAGAAACAGAAACCAGCAGAGGCCGAACCACCTCGCGATCGAGTTTCCGTCTTTCCTCCTGAGGGCGAGACCGACGAGGAGCGCGATCACGAGGATGCCTGTCATGGTGCCGAACGCCGCGAAGCGTGGAACCGGTGCGAGATCGAAGGGCAGGATAAACTTGGTCAATGCTTCCGGAATAATCCGCAGATTGGACAGCAACGCCATGAGTCCGACGCCACGCTGTTCGGGTATGCTTCCGAGCGCTCTCGAACGCAGAAGGAACCAGACCAATCCCGAAATTCCATAGAGCGCGACGGGGAGGAGAAACCGTTTCGGGTGCGCGTCGCGCGGCCTGACGGCCATGTAGTACAGCACGAAGAGCGCCGGGAGCAGCGCCGCCGTTTCCTTGGAGAAGAGCGCGAGACTGAAGCTGACCCAATGCAGCGTGAGGTCTCCGCGTCGTGCACTCGCGAGATATCTTCCCAGAAACAAAAACGACGAGAGCGAGAACACGACGAGCAGCAGATCTCCGCGCGCTGGAATCCAGGCCACAGACGACACAAACAGCGGGTGAACGCAGTAGAGCAACGCGCTCGGCAATGCGACGGCGGACGGAATGGAAAATCCGCGGAAGAACAAAAACAGCAGACTCCCGATCGCGCCGAGCAGCAGCGTGTTTGTCAGATGAAACATCCCCGATCCGCCGCGGGATAGCCGGACATCCGCCATGAACGAGAGAGTTTGGAGCGGCCGGTAAAAGATCCCGGCTACGTACGACGGCTCAGCCACCGCGGTACCCGATGGCGTATCCGACCCGAGTAGAAAAGCGTCGGTGAGGAACGCCTTGGGTGCGTTGCCAACGTCGCTCAGAAACGAACGATGCTGCGCGAGGATCGCGTCGTCATCGAAAGCCGTGAAACCGAAGCGCACCGTTTGCAGATAGAGCAACGTCGGCACACAGAACGCGACGACTAGCGCGATCCAGGTGCCGCGCTTCGTCGTCGGCTCTCGCCCGCCTATTTGTTCCGGCACAGGCGAAAACCTTGATCTGGGCCTTTGCCGTTCGCTTCGAAGCCGCCGCGGAACGACACGTCACAGCAACTGACATCGCCGATCCAACCGCCGCCTTTTTGCACGCGCACCGTGCCCGTTTTGATATCGGGATCGACGTACCATTCGAAGCACCACTCGCGCACATTGCCGGACATGTCGTACACGCCCAGTTCGTTTGGGGCTTTGCTTCCGACCGGATGAGTACGGCAATGATTTCGTTCGAGCCGCGGCCAGCGCCAGTGATCGTTCAAATAGGCGTCGCCCGAATTCTTCCAGTACCAGGCGACTTCGTCCGCGTCATTGCTTCCGCTATAGGCATAGCCTTTGCTTTTCTGCGCGCCGCGCGCGGCGTATTCCCACTCGCGCTCGAACGGCAGCCGGTAGCCATTCGCCCCCGCGTTGATCGTCACCGTCCATTTGATACTGTCGAGTTCGCAGACGTTGGCCGGATCCTTGCCCTCTTTATCGATCGTGTAGAAGGGTTTCAGGCCCTCCTTCAGGCTCCGCTGGTTGCAATACTCCACGCAGTCGTACCAGCTGACATTTTCGACGGGCAACGTGTCGCCTTTGAACTGCGACGGATTGCTGCCCATCACGTCCGTCCATTCTTTCTGCGTCACCTCGTACTTGCCGAGGTAGAATGCCGGGATGCGCCCATCGTGCGGGCGGTCGCCGCCGACTTGGGTTTCTTTCGCGGGCGCTCCCTCCACCAAGATGAAGTTGTCGGGCGCCTTTTGCGCCCAGGCGGTCGTGATGAGGAGCAAGGCCGTCGAGCAGAGGATGGGGAGTCGTTTCATGGAAATTCGGATCGCCGCGCTGCAGCTACGGGGCTGACGCGGCATTCGTTGTCGCCGCCGCACTCGCTTTCATCTCGAGCGCCATGCGCAGACCTTCCTGTGCAGCCGCGAAATCGGGCTGCGACGTGAGCGCAGCCCGAAACTGCACGATGGCCTCGTCGAACTGTCCTCGTCCGGCGAGCGCCAGGCCGAGACCGTGGCGGGCCTTCGCGAAGCTCGGTCGGAGATCGATGGCCCGGCGATAATGCGGAATCGCTTCGTCGAAGCGTTCCTGCCGGAGGAGCATGCTCGCGAGATTGTTCCGGGCTTCCGGATTGTCCGGTTGCAGCCGAATGGCCGCCTCGAATTGCGCGATCGCGTCGTCGATCGAACCTTTACGGGCCAGGACGAGGCCGAGGTCGTAGTGGGTGATCGCGTCGTTCGGATCGTGGCGCAGCGCACCCTGGAAATACCCCAACGCGGCCTCGTCCTCGTGCCGCTTCATCGCGATCACACCGAGTCCGCTGGCCGCGAACGCATTGTTCGGATCGAGCTCGAGCGCGGCGCGGTACTGCGCGGCGGATTCGTCGAGACGTCCTTTCTCGCCCAGCGCGCGGGCGAGGTTATTCAAGGCGACGGTATTCGGCGTCGTCGCCGCCAGGGCGTGTCGAAAAAGCGTTTCGCTGTCTTTCCAATGACGAAGCTGTTGGCGGGCGACCGTCGCGCATGCAACGCCTGCGACCCCGACGACGGCGACGCCGACGATCGTGGCGGACCGATTTCGACTGGCCATCGCGTGCAGCCACCAAACGAGACCGATGAGAACGCCGAGCGTTGAAAGATACGTGTAGCGGTCAGCGATCGATTGAGACCCGACTTGCACCACGCCGATCACCGGCACGAGCACGCCCAGATACCAAAACCACCCGACGGCGAGGAAGGGATGCCGCCGCCAGCGGAGCACGACGGCCGCTGAAATCGCAGCGATGGCAAAAGCGCAGCCGGCAACCGTCAACGCCGGCCAATGGGCGACATGCGGATAGTATACCGCGAGATCGACCGGCCAGGCCAGTTTTCCGAGGTAGCGGCAATAGGACACCAGGGCGTTTTCCGCCCGGGCCAGGAACGGCAGCGATTCGAACACCGTGCCGGCGTTTTGCTGAACCCTGAACGTCACCGCCGCCGATATCGCGGCCAAGGCGAAGAATGGCGCTTTCTCGAACAGCAGCGTTTTCCACTCGGACGTTGGCGTCGCTGCTGCCGCGCGCGAGGCGGGAGGCGCCAGGCGATTGAGCGGCCACGCGTCCAAGAGCAGCAGCACGAACGGCACCGTCACGAGGATCGGCTTGCTCAGCAGCCCGCAAGCGAACGCGGCCACGGTGAGCCCGTAATAGAGACGGCTGCGGCGGACGCGCCATGCGCCGTGTCGCACGTACGCCGTGTACCCCAGGAGCAGGAGCATGAAGAACGTGCCGCTCAGCACGTCCTTGCGCTCGGCGACCCAGGCGACGGACTCCACGCGCAAGGGATGAAGTCCGAAGAGCGCTGCGACCGCGAAGCTGCGCCCGATCGCGCCGGTCATCGCCCGCAACGCGAAAAACACGAGGAGCGTATTCAACGCGTGCAGCAGGATGCTGCTGAGATGGTGTCCCGCGGCGCTCGGCCCATGCAGGCGCCAATCGAGCTGGTGCGACAGCCACGTGAGCGGATGCCAATTGCCGGCGTGGCCGGTCGTGAGCGCCCATTTCAGGTTTGCCCAGGTCGGCCCGCCCTGGACGTGCGGATTCGCGGTGACATAGACTGGGTCGTCGTAGTTGACGAAGTCATGGCGCGTCGCGGGGAGGAAAACGGAAAATACCAAAACGATGAGCAACGCGCCCAGCACCGCCGGCGTGCGTGCCGAAGGGCCGCGCGGTTCGGCGCCTTCGATGACCGCGACTGCCGGTTCCGTCGCCGCCGTCATCAGAACGGGCGGCCGCCCGGCAGTTGGATTTGCTTCAGCTGAATCACGCCGTTCCGCTGCAGCTTCGCATACGCGTCGGGGCCGAGGGAGCTTTGCAGCGCTTGCTGTGTCTGGTCGGCAAATGTCCGCAGATTTCGGTTGATCGCCGTCCAATCGACGCCCTGACCCTCCGCTTCACGTGCCCGGGCGCGGGCTTGGTAGTCCTGCACCGTTTTCTCATAATATTTCAGGGTGCCGTACACGTAATCGATTTTGCTGTCATCGAGGGCCCAGGCTTCGGCGAACTTCTTCATGCGCGCATAGCCGGGATCTTGCTCCTTTTGGAGCGCATCGAACGTCTCGCGGCCAAGGACTCGCCGGTATTCCTGATCGCGCGCCTCGTCGAGCGCCCGGACTTGAGCTTCGTAATTCGGAAACGCTTCGCCGCTCTGGAGCTGTTTTTCCATCTCGGCCCGGCGTTCGTTCCATTGCTGCTGGGCTTGGAGCAGTTCCCCGAATTGCGCTTCGCTGGGATTGGCGGACGCGAACTCTCGACGGAGACTCTCGGCGGCGGTGCCGGCGTCGATTTGCTGGGCCTTCGCATAACGCTCTTCGCCGAGGAGCGCCTTCATCTGCCGTTCGTAGTCCGCCGAGGTTCGATCCAAAAGATCGTTGGCCTGGGCGTCGTCCATCGTCCCTTTCAGTTTCGCCTCTTTCAGCACGAACTCATGCTGCTTGAGTTGCTTCCACAACGCGTAGGCCGTGTCGCTTTCAGCTGCGGTCAACGGCACGCCGCCGCCGTCGATTTCGCGCCGCATATTTTCGTAGTCCCATTGCCGAAAACCGTCTTCGCCGAGCGCGGCGCGCATTTCCGCGTCTCGATTCTTTTCGGTCTCCAGCTGCCATTCGGCCATCGCGGCCGGGTCATGCTGGCATCGCTTCGCGACTTCCTCGCCGCGAGCCTCCGAACTCTCTTCCAAGTCGAGCAGCGCCACCCGTGCGAGCACCCGATTGGGAATTCCCATCGCGCGCAATTGATCGATCACCCAACGCCGTTGATCGGCGGCCGCGGCGGTGTCCGGGTAGCGGGGGGCGGTTTCCAGGCGGGTCGTCACGGCGGTTCGCGAGCCCGGGGCGGCCGACGCGCCACTGGAAGCGCGAGCCGGCGTCGTTTGCGATGCTGGCACCGACAGCCGGGCGATCGCTGCGATCAATACCACGTTCAGTATGATCGTGGCGCCAAGACCGATTCTGCGACGCGTAGGCATGGGCAATGGTCCGCGCGAATCAGGGTTGCGGCCGGCGGCTTTCGGCGGATGGCGCGTCGAGGCGAATGACCCGATTGCGCTGCAGCCGGTCGAAACGTTCTCCCCCGAGTCGTTTTTGCAGCGATTGCTGAATCTGACTGGAAAATTCCTGCAACGTCTCGGTCACCGCACCCCAGTCGACGGATTCGCCCTTGGCGGCCCGGGCCTCGTTCTGCGCCGAGTAGTCCGCCACACTCTTCTCGTAATATTTCAGCGTGCCGTAGACATAATCGATCTGCCCGTCGTCGAGGCCCCAGAGGTCTTGATACTGCTTCATCTTCGAGTACCCCGCGTCTTGCCGCTTTTGAAGGGACTCGAATGCCTCCGCTCCGAGCACGCGTTTGTACTCCCGGTCTCGTTCCTCGTTCACGGCCGCGATCGCGGCGTCGTACGTGGACGAGGCTTCGTTATCCTGAAATTGCCGTTCCAGATCGGAAAGCCGCGCGTTCCATTGCCGCTGCGCTTTGAGCAGCGATTGCAGCTGGTCGGGATTCGGGTCCAGCCGTCCGAGCTCCTGGCGTAAATTCGTCGCGCCGGATGCGTCGTCGCTGCCCTGGGATCGCGCGTATCGTTCGTCGCCCAACAGGACCTTCATCCGGTCGTTGAACTCGCAGTATATCTTGTAAGAGGCGTCTTCGATCGCGGCATCGTCCATCGCTCCCTTCACTCGGGCCTTTTCCAACTCGGACTGCCGCGCCCGGAGCTGCCGCTTCAGGTCGTAAAGCGCATCCGCTTCGGCCGAGGTCACGTCGATCCTCCCGTTGATCGCCTCGCGCAGCAGTTTTTTGCGGTCCCATTGCCTGAAACCCTCTTCGCCTAAAGCCGCCAGCATCGCGGCGAGCTTCGCGTCCTCGTGCTCGACTTGTAACGCGGCTTTGCGCTCGGGATTCGCATTGCGGCCGAGTTTCTCGCACTCCCGCTCCCAATTTACGTCGATGTCCGCCTGCGCGACTTGAGCCAGGACGCGGTTGGGAACTCCGAGCGCGCGCAGTCGATCAACCGCCGAGCGCCGTGGCGCGGAAGCGGAATGGTCGGCTGCCACTCGTGTTGCGTCGAGGAGCGTTTGCGCCTTCGCCGTTGCCGCCAGGTCGTGGCCGAGGGGCGCGGGCGCGTGGGCCTGGCTGGGACGGTGGAGGAACAGCGCTACGGCAACGATCGCCAGGACGAGGTTCAGCCCAAGGGAAACGCGGCAGAGGGCGGCGCTCATGCGATGGCCAAGCAAAGGCCGGCGGCCAGGGAAGGCCGCCAGCCAGCATGAAAACAAGGCGTGGAAAACTTAGCGGATCGTCACCTGCGCGGTGCCCGGACCGCTGAACGATTCCACCTCGACCAGCGTGTCGTAAATCGTGGAACCCCAGCCATGACCACCGGCGCTCTTCCAGTGATTCACATGATTGGACATCGTGATCGTGAGGGTTTGCCCCGCGGTGGCTTGCGTGTATTTCCGGCCGTCCTTGTATTGCCAGAAGGTGCACGTGCCTTGGATGGAAGGCGCGTTCACGCGTTGGAATTGGAAGGAATTGTAGTTATAGCCGTCGGTGTAGACGCTGCCGATGGCGGTGCCGCTGGGGCTGCCGAAGTCGTCGATGTAATATTCGATCAATGGGCTGGTCGTCCAACCGTAGAGGCCGACGCTGTGGACTGCGCTGCTCTTGGAGTCGATCGAGTACGTCACCGTCCGGACCGAGCCGGGCTTCCAGCCTTTGCCGAAACCGCAGTCGTTGATGTTCGAGGTCCAGACGCATTTGATGCTGCCCGAGCTGGGAAAGCTCAACGTGGCGGAGCCTGTGCCTTCGGTATATAGGCCGTAGTAATAACCGCCGTTGGTGCCGCTTTGAGAGCCGGCATACGTTTGGG
>CBINOT010000048.1:0-30383 GCA_966252355.1 uncultured Opitutus sp.
GCCCTGCACGGGGCGAATGGTCACGCGGGCGTAGGCGTTGACCACCCCCGGACCGGGCACGAACACATTGGCGACTTCCGCATGAAAGCGCGTCGTCTCCGCGCGCACGTCGCGCTGCTTCGGCGCGAAATTCACGACGGCCGTTCCGTCGAGACCAAGTACGAGCGCCGCGCCGCTGTGCCCCGCCGCGATTCCGCTCGTCCTCTGCACCTCGGCCGCCATGGGTGAGGTAAACTCCCAGCCAGCTTGATCGAGATCGATCGTGATGCGCTGCATGGCGGCGGGACCCGTGAGAATCGGCACGCCTTTCAGCACATTCCCCACGGGCAACTCGAATTTCATTCTGCCGCTTAACGCGCCCGCTCGGTCGGGCACGAGGTAGTAGCGCGTCGTTCCGTCGCGCTCGAGCTTCGTCACATGCGAACCATCGCCGACGAAATCCGTCAGGATCGCGGGCGCGTTCAAGAGCAAGAAGCTGTCCCCAACTGTCCCGCGCAGCGTCACGTCCGCTTCGGCAAACAAGCGATCGTCATGAATGTTCCAGCGCTGGACGACGGTCTGAAGCGCGGTCGATTGCCCGGCGCTGAGAGGTGTTTCCTCCGCGCGGAGTCGGTTCGGCGCGAACGCCGCGCCGCCAAGGGCGAGCCCAAACGCAAGGAGCGGCACCACCGTCGACGTGGCGCCGGTCGCATCGGCGTCGCCTCGCTGTTTCCGCCCCGCGACCAACCACGACCGGGCAGCCAGCGTCGCGGGTACGAGCACGCACCAACCGATGGCCGCCGCGACGCCGATAAAGAACAAGGTCGCGCCCCCTCGTTGCGCGAGCAGTCCGCCGCCTACGAGCATGGCGCCCAACGCCACCGCCCATCGCGGTGCGCCCAGTTCGCGCCCGCGCACTCGGGTCAAAACATCGATGCCAACGATCCCCGCAACGACCGCGACGACGCCCCACGGCGAAAGCATGGCCTGCCAGCCCGGAAGATTCGCCAGCTCGATCGTCATGCTGCCGTCCGCCGGCACCACCGTCGCCGCATACGTCACATCGAGTCGATTGACGCGCCGTAACCCCCAGGCATCGATAACGAGCCGTAGAGCGAGAAACAACGCCGCGCCGCCTGCGACGAGTGTGAGCATTGTCCCGATGGGAGAACTCATCCGTCGCGCCCCCGCGGCAAGCACGACGAGCAACAGGAGCACCACAACCGTGGAGTTGGCATGCGCGCCCAGCCATTCGAACCCGCGCTCGGTCAAATTCGGCTGCGTCACTTCCGCCGTTCCGCCACGCGGCACGAGCAGGCGCTCGGCGTCGCTCTTCACCGTCCATTCGCCGATCACCAGCGGGATCGCCATCTTCGGCGCGGCCAGCGTCACGTGCTGCGCGGAAATGCCCGCCGATTGGCCGAGGCGCAGGAGCAATCCGACCGGCTCGTTCGGATTCAATCGCGCCGACAGCGGCACGAGCGTCCAGTCGCCGTCGGCTCGCGCGGTGACGCGCTCGTTATCGACCAGCGCTTCCCAAAGTTTCACCCCAGGCGGCAGCTGAAATCGCAGCACCTTTCGGCCGCGCGTTTTCACGAATAATCGCGCTTCCGTCATGACTTGGCCGTCGCGGGCCACCTGGCTGCTGTATTTTGCGAAGTCGACGACCTGGTCGACGGTCTCGCTCGCCCGGTACCAGTTCACATTCAGCTCAAACGCGAATGGCCGCGCCGTATATTGATAGACCGCGAGCGAAGGCGCGGTGGCGAAAAGTCGAAACTCCGTCGGCAACTCCAGCGCTTCGAGTTTCAACAGATTGCCGTCTGCTTTCCGCAGTTCGGTCTTCACCTGCAATGGGCTCACGACTTGCAGATAACCGCGCTCCGCTTGCACGCCGAGCGGACGCACCTCGCCGGGGTGAATCGCTCCACCGCGTGCGCTCATCGGCTGCTCGAAGGTCACCAACACGGTCGCCGCCCCCAACACGGGTTGGTGCAGCGCGATGACGACGACATTGCCCTCCCGCCGCCACTCGCGGCGCACGCCTTGGCCGGTGATGTCGATATTTCCGGCCGTGGCGGGCACCTCGATGCGCCATTCGTTCGCGGGCGCGCCGATCACGAAATAGTTGATCAACACGCTGGCATAGACGGCGCCTTCCTTGAGCGAATACAGATGGAATACATCCGCCTGCACGCTTTGCCCGAGCGCTTCGATCCGCAGCGCGGCGGACCAGTTCGCCTCGCGCAAACGATACGCTTGCTGCAACCCCGTCGTTTGCTTCGGAAAAAAGGTCAGCGGCACGTCGACGAGCCGTTCGAGCGTTGCCGGCACGATGCGATAACCCGGCACCGAAACGATGCCGAGATGGCCCCGCACGGCTTTGGCGCCGGGAAAGCCGAGCATCGGTAAACGCCATTCCCCGGCCGCCGCGGCTTGGTTTTTCTCCAGCCGGACGCGCACGAGTTCCCGGCCGACGATCGGTTTCGCAAAGAATACTTTCACCGCGCGGGTGCCATCGCCCGCAGGGGTTACGACGGTGTAGTCGCTCACGTCGGCGCCCTGCAGCGTCGCGACCGCATAATCTCCCGGCATCGTGAAGGTCCAATCGCGCAACGGCGCCTCGCGCACGTCGAGTTCGAGATCGGCCTGAATCACGCGGTCCGCTTCTCCGAGTTCGTAGGTCACCACTTCCGCGACGCCGACCTCGGGCAGAATCTGGTTCGCGAGCACCCGAAACGTGCGGGCCGCCGCCGGAAAGCGATAGACGAAAACCTGACGCACGTCCTTCTCCACTGCCGGTCCGGGATACTGTTCCGGGCCGAGCTGCAACATGCCGGCGACCTCCGTCACTTCCAGGCGAACGGCGCCCGTGCTTGCGATCCGCACGAATCCCGCGTGCCGCACACCGCCTTCGGGCGTCAGCCGCACCGCCTCGGCCTGCACGGGAAATCCGCCGAGCACCGCTTGGCTACGGATCGTCAGCACGCCTTCGGTTTCGAACGGACGGCTCAGCCGCACCTCGATTATTCGGCTGCCGTCGCCGGGCGCGATCGTCCAGCCGAGGAGATTGGTGCCCTCCACTCCGACGATTTCGCCCGGGCCGTCGACCCGGACCCGCACCACATCCAGCTTGCCCTGCAACACGCGAAACGCGAGTTGCGAGGTCTGCCGTAATAGCCCGGCGGCGACGCGAACATCCGACTGCTCCGTGCTGCTAAAGAAAAGCGCCCCTTCGGTCTTGTCGCGCGTGCCTTTCCAGGCGAGCCAGGCCCGGCCATTTGCGGGCAGGAAGCCGCGCCACTCCGCCCCTGTGCGAGCGAGAACCAGCGGCGCGTCGCCATCGAATTCGACGCCCTCGCTGACGCCACTCAGTGCGATCGGAACGACGGCACCGCCATTGAGCCGAAAGCTCATTCGCCGCCAATCGCCGTCCTCCTTGATCGGCGCCACGAAATCGAGCTCGACCGGGACAACTCCTTTCCGCTCAAAAATGAGATCGTAGCGCGGGTCCACACCGATCCCGGCGAGTTCGACCCGCCAGCCATCGCCGGCGGTCTGCGTGCTCAGTGCCGCCGAGCCGAGGAGGAATGCCAGGCGGGCGCCGGATTTTTCGACGCGCGCTTGGGCGCGCAAATGGAGGGTGACGCTATGCGCGTCTTCATTCACCCGCCCGGTCAATGCCGCAGACGTGAACTGCGCCTCCGCGGCGGCAGCTCCGCGTTCGATGAGCGAAAACTCGATCGCGCCGTCGCCTTGCCCGACGAATTCGAGCGTCCGGTCGCTATTCAGTCGTTCGACCGCAACGGCACCGGTGGCGTGCATCAGCTGCAGTTCGACGGAAGAGTCGGGAACGAACTGCGCGTGCCAATCGAAGGCCACGGCGTCACCTGCCATGAGCAACGGCATGCCCGCCTTGCCGGGCAGAGAAACGCTCGGGTGCTGCAAACGCACCGTGAGCTCGAAGCTCGTCGGTGCGGGGCTCTGCGCGGTGGGAGCGTTGAATCTTAGGTCGAGAAACCGTTTCTGTGCGGTCGCACCGCTCCCCTGTCGCACCGACCAATCGCGCAGGCCATTGCCATTCACCGCGGTAATCTCCGCGCCTTCGCTCACTCCGAGCGTCAACACCTCCGGTCTGCCTTGCACGATCCGCAGCGAGAGCTTCGCCTCGCCGGCAATTCTCGCATCGCTCACCTGGAGGACGTGCTCGGCATGCGCCGTGAAGAACACCGGCACCGGTCGCTCGACTCCTTGGGCTTCGACCGTGATGCGTCCGCCAGTCGGGGTGAGCGCAGCGGAAATGCTCGCGGAGTCCGCGGTGGACGCCGGCGCCGCGTGAACAAAACCAGCGCAACACAATCCAATGGCCGCAGCCGCTGCGCCTCGCGAGAGCCTAATGTAGGGCGGGGTCTCCAAACCCCGCCGCAGCACTTGAAATATCCACCTCCCCATCGCATTCGATCTCGCCACCCCAGCGCACGACGGCGGGGTTCGGAGCCCCCGCCCTACATTTTCAAAACGCAGCGCGAGGTTATGCGCGCACACCATGAATCGGTTCATAAATATTTCCTGGTTGAGATATGGCACGGCCCACCGGGCCGCGTTGAAGCGAACCAAAACGAGAGCTGAATCTTTGTTCGGACGTCGTGCCGCGCTGGCCGCGCGTCGACGAGGACCGGCTTCTGCTCGCTACTCGCCCATGACTTTTCGCGCTTGGGCGAACATCGTGACGAATTCCTGCACGCGAGCGTCATTCGCGTAATGTCCGCGCAGACCGTTGACGATCGGCGCGAGCTCGCGGAGTTGAATTTGGGCGGCGAGCCCGCCGCCGCGGAGTTTTTCGGCGACGAAGGCCGACGTGCCCGCGAGTTGCAGCGAAGGCGTGGCGCGATCGAACGCCGGGACCTGCGCCTGATAAGGCAACGTCCACGAGCGCTCCACCATTGCGCCGGTGCCAGGAGTGCGGAAACGGACGAATACCTCGCCCAGCTCGCCTTCGCCTTCCGGCCGAATCTCGACTTGATAAAGCGCGACCGCCGCTTCTTCCGCCGCCAGCTCGGCCGCGTCGACCTTGTCGTTGCGGAAATCCTGTTCCTGCAACCGATGCTGCTCGAAGCCGATGAGACGATACGCACCGACGCGCGCCGGATTGAAACGCACCTGCACCTTGACGTTTTCGGCCGCGGGCCGGAACGCTCCGGCCAATTTCCGCGCGAAGCTCGCATCGGCGTCCTCGACGGAATTGATCACGTAGTAACGTCCGTCGCCCTGGCGCGTGAGCGCTTCGAGAATCGAGTCGTCCAAACCTTCGATGCCGACGCCACACGCATCGAAAGCGATGCCTTGCTGGCGGAGCGCGGTGATCTGTTTCGCCAGCTGCACCGGATTCGCGTTCCCGAGATTGGCGGCGCCATCGGTGAGCAGCACGATCCGGTTTTGCGCACTCGCGCTGAATTGGACCCGCGCCCGCTCGCCGGCGAGCTTGAGCGCTTCTTCGAGATTCGTGCCGCCTTCGGCCGGCGTGCGGGCAATGATGTCGTTCAACGTCGCGGCGCGATCGCCGGTCACGCGATCTGCCAACAACCGCGGCTGCCGGGCGAAGCCGATCAGCGTCACGGTATCCGCGGGGCCGAGCAGCGAGGCGAGCGAAGCGAATGCCCGCCGAACCGCGGCGACGCGGTCTTCACGCTCCATCGAGCCGGAGGTGTCGAGCAGCACGGTCAACCGCAAGGGCTGCGTCGCACCGCGTCCGGTCGCGGGCACCTTCAAAGCGATACGCACAAGGTTACGCTGCGGCAGGAACGGATGCGCCGCTTGCTCGATGCGACACGCGACGGCCTCGTTCTGGACCGGCGCAGGATCGCCGTAGTCGAAGGCGTTGTAGAATTCCTCCGGGCGGATCGAGCCGGCATCGGGCCGTTCGCCGCGATTGAGCGCCGCGGCTGCGAGCCGGAACGAGACGTCGCTCACATGCAGCGAGAAGGTCGAAACCGTGTCTTTCTTCGTCGAAGACTCCGCTCGCAATGTCTCGTCCACGGGCGGTGGCGGATGCGCCAGAGGAGCGTCGTCGTTTTTGACCGCTTCCGTCTTGGCTTCTGCGGCTGGCGCCACCTTCCCAAACTTTTCCGCCAGCTGCTTTTTTGTATCGGCCTGCAGTTCCGATCCGACATCCCCGAGCGAGTTGTTCATCCGCGAACCCGCGAGGGTGTTCGTTGCGATGTAGCCATTGTCGCGATCCGCGTTCACCATAAACGGCGACAGCTTGATGGTCTCCGTCGAGTCGTTGGTCGCGACCGCCGCGCCGGCCGCGAGCCCGCGAATCGACGCTGTCGGAGGCGCGACCGCGCCGCTGGGGGCAATGGAGACAGTGCCGAGGGTTTTAGAGGTGGAGTTGACCGCTAGCGTCCCACCTACGATGGCAGTGCCGCCGACAGTCGCGACGTCGTTCGCGGTGCCGCCACTCGCCGTAATCCCAAGCGTCACTGAGCCGCTGTCTTGCTTCGGCTGGATGAATCGGTCGTCGACGTCTTTAGCGCCGAAGGTCAATTGCTCCTTGCTCTTCGTCAGCGCCTCCTTTGCGGCGCTGAGGAGGCTTTCTTGGCCCACCTTCGCCGCAGGCGCACTATTGTCGTAGTAGTTCGTTTGTCCTGCCGGCGGGCTTCCCGGCATCCTCACCAAGTCCGGAGCCGGTGCAGCCCACGTGAGGGGCGCGTTGAACTGCGGCTTATCACTGAGAACAATCTTGTCCGATGGTGACACCTCGGTTCGCGCAGCCGACCGTCTTTTCTGCGTCTCTGCGTATTGGCGCCTTTCCACTTGCTCCTTCCGACGTCGAGCTACCTCGCTCGGTACCTCGTCCTGGGGTTTGTACTGAGCGCTATAGTGGTCGCTGCGGACCGCAGATTCGACCGCGTCTTGCTCCTGCTTGATCGGCGCACCCTCCGACTCCTGCCAATGCGGCTTGATCGCCGACCCATAACGCGGCGTAAGCTCCGCCGCGACGAACAAGCCCAGCATCAAACACGCGGCGGCGGAATAGGCCCACACCGGTACCTTCCAACGCGTGCGCTTCCCGACCAGCGGATAGAGCACTTCCGTTTGAGGCGTCGCCGGCGTTTCACCCGCAGCGCCGATCGTCGCCAGCAGCTTCGCTCGGCGCTCCGGCGACAATCGCAGCTCCGGCGAGGGCAGCCGGTTCGCTTGCTGGACTAAGCCGTGAACCGCTTCGATGCGGCGCTTGAAAACGGCCAACGCGGGTTCGGCCGCGATATGGCGTTCGAGTTCGGCGATTTCGAAGGGCGAGGCTTCGCCGAGCACCCACGCAACGATGCGGGCTTCGAGTTCGGAATCGGATGGTAAATTGTGGTCGTGTTTCATGGTGCCTCCTTACCCATTGCTCCCCTCCACGCCGGCTCGTCGCAGCGATTCCGCGAGGCCCTTCAGCAGGTGGTGCAACTTGTAGCCGACGGTGCCTGCGTTGAGGCCCGTGCGTCGGCTGATTTCGTGATATTTTAAATTCTCGGCGTATTTGAGCCGGATGAGCTCGCCGTCTTCGTGCGGCAGTTCAGCCAGCAACATCCTGACCACGCCCACCGCTTCGCTCTTGCCCATCTCTTCGGCCGGAATCCCGCCCTCTGCCGGCCGATCGTCGTCGCCGAGGTCCGTCTCGCGGCGATGATCGCGCAGGTGGTTCAGCGCGAGATTGCGCAAGCTGCGGTAAAGCCAGGCCCTGGGATTTTCCACTTCGCCCCAGACTTGGTGCAGTCGGAGGAACGCCTCCTGCACGAGGTCTTCGGCCACGGACCGCCGTCCAACCAATCCTAGCGCGAAATGCAGCAACCGGCCTTCCTCGGCCTGAAAAAGAGCCGCTAATGTCATGGGCGGCGCGCGCTCCGGCAAAGCCGTGGGACCGCAGGCCGCGCGCGGGGCGTCACTGGGCGATGACACAGCGGTGCGCGGCAAGGCAGGTTCCATGGCGGCTGAACGATCTCATGAGCTCACCACCTAAGACACCGGCATGCGATTTTTCTTAGCAGAAAGTTTTTCCCGGCGGCGGACGCCGCTCGAAAGCGATGGCGAAAGCAATGGGCAAGCAGTCGGCCTGGGGCCTCGGTACCGACCGGCCCGATTTACGGCGCACCTCCCCGTGGCCCGCCCGGAGGTCAGGCCCTACCCATGCGTGCTGCTCATGCGACTTCTGCCGCGGACACCCGGAGAGATGGCCCCTTCCGGAGAATAAATGCGCGCCTTCGACGCCGACGCTCTGGCCTTACCGCCAGCCGTCGTCGCCCGCGATTTCGCGCAGCGCAATCTGACCGTCGATCAACTCCAGCGCGCCGCTCACGAGCGGCAGCGTCGGGTTGAGTTCGACGGCGATTTCGGCCCGAATCTCGAGTATCCGGTAAATGGACATCGTCTTCAGCGCGGCGCTGATGATCGCCAGGATGACCTCCGCCTGATCCGCCGCGGAAAGCGCGCTCAGCGAGTTCAATATTTGAGAGGTGAGATCGTGATCGGATTCCATCGTGTTACCGAATCAGACCTCGATATTCGCACGCGGAGCGCTTTTCGCGCATGGGGTCCGTCCCGACTCTCACGCTACGGAAAACCGCCAGCCGGTCGTGTCACCCATTAGGTGACACCCAGCCTGACGGTGCGGACGATTTCCCATTGCCGGTGCACGTGCGACCGCAGAGCGTACGTGTCTCTATGGCACACGTACCCGCGCCTACCCGTTATGAAAATCCCAACCTGTACCGTCGCTGCGGCCGAAGCGGCCTGAAGCTTCCCGCGCTGTCGCTCGGGCTCTGGCATAATTTCGGCGCGGTCGACGACTTCGCCAACAGTCGCGCGCTGATCCTCCGGGCGTTCGACCTCGGGATTACCCATTTCGATTTGGCCAACAACTACGGGCCGCCGCCCGGCTCGGCCGAAGAAACCTTCGGCCGCGTCCTACATGCCGATCTCGCCACCTATCGCGACGAGCTGATCGTCTCGACAAAGGCGGGCTACACGATGTGGGACGGGCCCTACGGCGACTGGGGCACGCGCAAGTATTTGCTCGCGTCGCTCGATCAGAGCTTGCGCCGCATGCGGCTCGATTACGTCGACATCTTTTACTCGCATCGCCCGGATCCGAACACCCCGATCGAGGAAACGATGGGCGCGCTCGACCATGCGGTGCGCAGCGGCAAGGCGCTCTATGTCGGACTCTCGAACTACAACGCCGAGCAAACCGCTCGCGCGTCGAAAGTGCTGCGCGAGCTCGGCACGCCGTGCCTCATCCATCAGCCGAAATATCACATGTTCGAACGCTGGATCGAAAACGGCCTCACGCGGGTCCTCGCCGAAGAAGGCATCGGCGCGATCGCGTTTTGTCCGCTCGCGCAGGGCTTGTTGACGGGCCGTTATCTCGCAGGGATTCCGGCCGACGCCCGCGCCGCGCGCGATCCGCGTTTCCTCAAGCCCGAGCACATCACCGACGAAAAGCTCGGCAAAATCCGGAAGCTCGACGCCCTGGCGAAACAACGCGGCCAATCGCTCGCGCAGATGGCTCTCGCATGGGTCCTGCGCGATCCCGTCATCACGACGGCACTTATCGGCGCGAGCAAAACGGCGCAAATCGAGGAAAACGTCGCCGGCTTGAAAAACTTGGCTTTCTCCCCTGCCGAACTCGCCGAAATCGAGCGGATCCTCGGCAACCAAGTGTTCGCGTAACGGCAGCGCCAATATCAAGGATCACAAACGTTGGGTCACAGAGCACACGGAGCTCCGACACAGAGTTCACCGGGACCAATCCACCAGGGGCAATTTTGTCCAAGGGATCCATTCGCATCAAATCCCACCCGACCGCTTGTGGTCTCCTGTGTCAGACGGTCCGGGTGCGTGATTATTTGCGTCGCGGCCGAGGAATCACCCGATCGATCCACTGTCCGATGGTATCGGCGAGCTCGTCGAGGATGTCCTCATCGGTGCGACCAGATTTCGCGGGCACATGGAAAGAGTGATCGGCGGCGGCGATCAGTTCCAGCGTCGCGCGGCGGCCGAGCTTGCGTGTCGTTGCTTTTAAACGACGCAATTCGGCGAACTCGTCGCGCGTGCCCTGCAAGAAGAGCGCGGGGATTTTGATCGCGGCGAGATGTGCGGCGCGTTCGGTCGAGGGCTTGGCCGGTGGGTGCAGGGGAAAGCCGAGAAAAATCAACCCGCGCACGCCGTCGATGGGCACGGACGCCTGTGCTTGGGATGACATTCGGCCGCCGAAAGACTTGCCGCCGGCAAAGAGCACGAGCCGCGGCGCGCGTCGGGCGGCGAGTGCGACGGCGGCGCGGACCGTGGCGTGCGCGACTGGCGGAGAATCCGGCCGCCGTGACCCGCGTTCCATGTACGGGAAATTGTACCGAAGTGTCGCGATGCCGCGCGCTGCCAGCCGATCCGCTATCGTCACCATGAACCGATGCGTCATCCCGGCGCCGGCGCCGTGTGCCAGGACGTAATAGGCCCGAGCGTCACGTGGAACCTGCAGGAGCGCGGACACCGTGCCCACGTCGGGCACCTGCAGCTTCAGGCGCTTGGGACGTGCGAGTCGGGTGAGCGTCATGGCGCGCAGCCAAGCGCGAAACGGTGCAATGGCAACGTCCTCCGTACTGCGCGTGGCGATGTTGCCCGCTGCGTAGCGCTCGCGAACGGTCTGAGCGGTTCGTGCAATGCAGGGGCCGCGCGGATTGACGTCGTAAACGCGCATTGCCTTCATCCGCGGATGCAAAAGCCGATCGAGCAGATCCTCGGCGATATCACGCGCGAGTTGCAGAGCGCCGTCGGGACCAACCTTTCGTCATGCTCGGTCTACGGTAGCGCAGTGCGCGGGAATGCGGTCCCGGGCGTATCGGATATCAACCTGCTCATCGTCCTCGAAGCGTCGACGGCTGCCGCCCATGCATCGCTCGCGAAGGCGTTGGCTCGTCACTCCCTCGTCGATCCGTTGATCGTAGAACGTGGGGCGTTCGCGCGGACGGCCCGGTGCTTCGCGAACAAATTTTCGAGCATTCAGCGCAACTACCGTGTGCTGCACGGCACGGACCCGTTTCAAGGTTTGACCATCGATACCGCGCTCGAACGGCTGCTTTGCGAGCAAGCGCTGCGCAATCTAAGGCTGCGCGCGACTTACGCGTTCGTGATGCATGGCCGGCAACGCGATTATGGTGATTTCCTGCGGGAGAGCATTTCGGCGATCTTCGTGCAACTCTCCGACGTACTGCGGCTCAGCGGACACGAAATCCCCAAAGATTTTGCGGCGCGCATACCGTTAATGACCGCTGCTTGGTCTATCGGCGACAGCATCCTGCAAGACCTGCATGCCCTGCGCGAAGGACGACGTCGACCGTCGCGCGACGAACTCGACCACTGGCACCAGCGCTTGCTGAGCACCATTGACGCCGTTCTGCAATGGATTGAGCGCAGTTGGCCGGCCACCACTGCGTCCCGCTGACGTCCTCGACGCCGCGCATCGACCGCCTGATCGTCATGTTCGATTTTCTGCACACCATGCGCGGGCCGGACTTTCTCGTCCTGTTCGTGATTTGGTTCGGCCTCACGCGCGCGACGCTCGCCCTTTTGCGATTTTATTGCGGATATCGATTCCGCTACACCTTAGCAATGTTCGTCCTTTTCGAAGGATTAGGCGTCGCCCGATACGTCATTGGAATGGCTTACGGCATGCACAAGTGGCAGATCCTCCTCGCGTTGATGTTTTGGGGAGGAATCACGTTTTTTATCAACATCGGCCACCTACGTGCCCTTGCAAAATCTGCGAAGTCCACCGGGGCGGGCGGCGGTATTGCAGGAGGTTGCGGCGGGGGCGGCGGGTGTGGAGGAGGAGGCGGATGTGGCGGCGGGGGCGGTTGCGGTGGATGTGGCGGGGGCTAACGCGCTTATGAGCTCAGGACCTACCATGTATCGGCCCAAAGGCTTATTGCTCCAGTGGCATCTCACCAACCGCTGCAATCTTCGTTGCTCCCACTGCTACCAAGAGAGCTACGGCGGCGGCGAACTCTCCTACGACGAATTGCTCGCCGTGTTGGGCCAGTACGAAAGTCTACTGGCGGAATGGCGGGCTGCGGCCGGCAGTCGGCCCGCGGTGCGTGGTCATATCACCGTCACAGGTGGCGAGCCGTTCGTTCGCAAAGACTTCATCGACTTCCTCACGCGTTTGGCGGCGCATCACGAAAGTTATTCTTTCGGGATTCTCACGAACGGGTCCTTTATCGATCTCGCCATGGCCCGACGCCTCCACTCGCTGCGGCCCCGGTTCGTGCAAGTGAGCATCGAAGGCACGGAGGCGACACACGACGCAATTCGCGGTATGGGCGATTTTCAAAAAACCGTGGCCGCGATTCGTCGTCTGGTGCGTTTCAGCGTGCCGACGATGATCTCGTTTACCGCGCACCGTCGGAACTATCGCGAATTCCCTGCCGTCGCTCGGCTCGGCACGAAGCTCGGCGTCTCAAAGGTTTGGTCCGACCGGCTCATACCCGCGGCGATGAAGGGCCATCTTTCGATGGCCGACGCGCTGACTCCCGACGAAACGCGCGAGTTTTTCGAGCTGATGGCGCAGGCGAAAGCCGAGGCGCGCCGACGATGGTTCGGACGCACTGAAATCGCGCTCCATCGCGCCCTGCAATTCCTCGTCGACGGCGGCGACGACGCGTATCACTGCACCGCCGGGGACAGTCTGATCACGATCATGCCCGACGGCGAAGTGTACCCATGTCGCCGCATGCCGATCTCGGTCGGCAACGTTCGCCGCACGTCACTCCGCGACATTTATTATTCGAACGGACTGCTGCGACAGCTACGCGACCAAAACTCCGTCAGCAAAGGGTGCGAAGGCTGCGAACACACGCGTCGCTGCCGTGGAGGCCTGAAGTGCCTCTCGTACGCCGTGACAGGCGATCCGTTTCAACGCGATCCCGGCTGTTGGTTGCCGTCCAACGAGACCCGGAGTGAACTTGCTACTACCGGTGCGCGGTCGTGCTTCGACGAAGCGGGCGCATGAGCCGGATATCGACGACGCATCGGGCGGCGCAGCGGCGATCAGTCAGACGCCGGTCCGGTCGTTGTTCGCGGGCGGCACCTTGTACCTGACGAGGTCTTTCCCGTCGGCGGTTTGAACGGTTCCGATCTCGATATCCGAAGCGCGCAACGTCGTCGCGCGCGTCGAGTTCTTCGCCATCCAAATGGCGAACCGCATCTTGGCTTCCGCCGCCGACGCCTCGACGACCACTTCTTTCTTTTGCTCACTCATACGCTCGGGTTTTGCACACGATGCCGCGACGCCGAGCTCACCGCGAGAACACGTTACGGTTCGGCCAATATGGGTTCGCAGGACGCGACAAGCGTTCGGCAGCGTCACAGGCCCCGCCAATACATGAGCCCCGTGGCCACGATGATAGAAGGTATTAAATACTCACATTTCTGGTGGTACTTGTCGATCCCGCGCGCGGCCTCGGCGAACGGGCGTTCCGGGGCGATTTGCGCGCCACTCCCGCCGCAAGAGCGCCCTTCGTGTGCCTCTCCGGACCGGAATCGGCGTTGACACGTTGCTAAACTGTTTTACTGCTCACCGCGCTATCCCAAATCGCGTGTCGCCGGGCGAGAGTCCACCCCCCGCAACATGTCACGGGCATCCCTTTTCAATGCGTACGTTTCGTTTCCTCCTCGCTTCACTTTTTTTGGCCGCCGCGCCGCTCGTTCGCGCCCAGCTCGCGATCGACGCGTCCACGCCGCTCGCCGCGCCCCACCCATTGGCGTTCGAAACCGGCGGGCGCTCGCCCAATGGGCACGTCCTCGGCGTGAACGATCGTTATTTCACGCGCGACGACCAGCCGTGGTTTCCGATCATGGGCGAATTTCATTTCGCGCGCTACCCGGCGGCGGAATGGGACGCAGAACTCGCGAAGATGAAGGCGGGCGGGATCGAAATCGTCGCCACCTACGTGTTCTGGATTTTTCATGAAGAACAAGAGGGCCGCTTCGAGTGGACCGGCCAGCGCGATCTGCGCCATTTCATCGAGCTTTGCGCCAAGCACGGGCTGTACGTTTGGCTGCGCGTCGGCCCTTGGGACCACGGCGAGGCGCGCAACGGCGGCTTTCCCGATTGGCTCGTCGCCGCCGGGCCGGTGCGCGAAAACGCACCGGGCTACCTCGAGCACGTGCAGAAATTTTTCGGCCAAATCGGCCAGCAGGTGCGCAGACAATTCTGGAAAGACGGCGGTCCCATCGTCGGCGTGCAGCTGGAGAACGAGTATCATCCCGCCAAAGACGGCGAGGCGCATATGACCAAACTGTTGGAACTCGCGCACGGCGCCGGACTCGACGCGCCTTTTTATACGGCGACGGGCTGGGACAAGGCGGTCATTCCGCCGACGGGCTTCCTGCCGGTCTTCGGCGGCTACACGGAACAGTTCTGGAGCGATAGCCGGACCGAACTGCCCCCGAATCAGAATTTCTTTTTCACGACGATCCGGGCGGAGGACAACGTCGGTTACACGCTTCAGCCGAAGGACCGCGCTTACCATCAGCGGCACCTCGACACGCCCTTTCTCACCGCGGAAATGGGCGGCGGCATGGCGGTCGCGTATCACCGCCGGCCCGTGATGTACGCGGCGGATTCGACCGCCGCGGCCTTCGTTAAGCTCGGGTCCGGAATCACGCTGCTCGGCTATTACATGTACCATGGCGGGACGAATCCCGACGGCCATGGCCCGATGCACGAAGCGTTCAGCGGTTGGAATGCGTTCAACGAGCTCGAAACGAAGTCGTACGATTTCCAGGCCCCGCTGGGCGAGTCCGGGCAGATGCGCGACACGTACCGCACCACGAAAGCGCTGCATCTGTTCCTGCACGATTTCGGGGCGCAACTTGCGCCGATGGCGGCCTATTTTCCGCAACAAACGCCGCGCAGCCTCGACGATTCCATCACGCCGCGCGTGGCGCTGCGTTCGAATGGCACGACGGGATTTCTTTTCATCAACAACTACCAGCGGGACCATCCCCTCCCCGCACACTGCGATTTTCAGGTCACGGTCAAGCAATCCGGCGGCGCAACGGTCGCCATTCCGTCGCAGCCGACAACCTTGCCGAGCGGCGTTTATACCTGCTGGCCGATCGATCTTTCGCTGGGCGGTGCAATGATTCGGTCCGCGACGGCCCAGTTGCTTTGTCATCTCGGCAATCCCGATACCTATGTGTTCAGCGCGACGCCCGGCGTGCCGGCGGAATTCGTGCTCACGGGTTCCGCGGGCGGCATCGTGAGCTCGACACGTGGCCGGACGACGCAGATCGATGGCGCGATCCAGATCACGGAGCTCGAACCCGGGCGCGACGCTCCGATTGCGATTCGCCGCGCCGACGGCACCGTGGCGAAAATCGTCCTGCTCTCGCACGAAGATGGTCTCAATCTATGGAAAGCGCCCTTGGCCGGCGCCGAGCGTTTGATGATCTCATCGGCATCGCTGCGCTTCGCCGACGATCGGGTCGAGGCCGAAGCGAATT
Source organism: uncultured Opitutus sp. (assembly GCA_966252355.1). Lineage (GTDB taxonomy): Bacteria > Verrucomicrobiota > Verrucomicrobiia > Opitutales > Opitutaceae > ER46. The sequence continues at coordinate 15,529 of CBINOT010000048.1, forward strand.
CCGCCGACGATCTCCAGATCGCGGTATTTCCCGCGCTCGCCAAGAGCGGAGGGCAATTCAAGGAGCAAAGCACGACGGGCCTCTTCACCGAATACGCGGCGAACGGCCCAGCGGCGGCGACCTTCGCGGCCGTGAAACAAGTCCGCCCGGCCGCACCGGCGCCCGCCGTGAAGCTGAATGCGGATCCCAAACGGGCGGTGGCGGTGCAACCGACCGACGCCGATTTTGCCGGTGCCGCGACGTGGTCGATCGCACTGCCGGAATCCACCGGTGCGGAAAACGACCGCGCGCTGTTGCGCGTCCATTATCGCGGCGACGTCGCTCGCTTGTATGCCGGCGATCGGTTGCTCACGGATAATTTCTACAAAGGCACCCCGTTCGAATTTGGGCTGTGGCGCCTGACGGCGGACGAACGCAAAGCAGGGCTCACGCTGAAAGTGCTGCCGTTGCGGCGCGACGCCCCGATCTATTTTCCGCGCGAAGCGAAGCCGAAGTTTGACGCGAAAGGCGAAGCGCTCGAGTTGGAAAAGATCGAGATCGTGCCGCTTCGCACGGCGACTTTGGAAGCGAAGTCGTAGATCGAGGGGAAGCATCCGTCCGTGCCCCCGCGCGGCCCGCATCCTCAGATGGAACGACGCAAAGGTGGAGCCCGATGTCCCTAGCGGGCTGGTTTTGAGAGCGGCGCACAGCAGCCCGAGGGAGACATCGGGCTCCACCCGCTTTCGGGCGCAAGTACGCCGGTGAAAGACCGCCGCCGCTCGGGGTCTCGAGGTTAATAGAGCAATAACAGCGTCTCCTCCCGGACGAAAACGGCCCGTGGCGGAGCCCCGGACCACGTCGAACCGCCGTGTAATCCAGCGTTCTGGACACGAAAAAGCGGCCCCGCATTACGCGAGGCCGCTCGACTACGTAAGGAAACTCGCGAGCTGTTTACCAGAAGCCCTGCAGCGCGACCGTCGGCTTGCCCGAATTGTCGAATGCGCCCAGCGTGTAGCCCTGCCAGCCGTTATAGGACTCCGGCTCCCAGTAGAATACGCCCAGGCCGCCGATCGAATTCGTCTTGGCGACGATGTCTTGAATGAAGGATTTGCACGTGCTCGCCGCGGTCCAGTCCATGCCGATTTCGCAAATCATGACCTTCTTTCCGTAACGGGCCTGCATGTCTTTCATATTGTTCAAGCATTGGCTGTTGAGCGACGACCAGTTGGAGGTGCTCGGATAGAGCGACATGCCGATGACGTCGTACTTCGCGCCGTTCGCCTTCAGGCCGTCGAACATCCAACGGAAGAGCGAATTGTCATAGCCATTCGAAATGTGCACGACGACGAGCGCGTTCGGGAAGTTCTGCTTCACGCCGTTGTAGCCGCTCGTGATCAGGCCCGCGAATTGGTTCATGTGCGTCGACGCGCGGCCCTCTTCCCAGAGCATGCCGTTGTTCGTCTCGTTGCCGACTTGAACCCAAGTCGGAGTCACGCCCGCATTTTTCAACGCCACCATGACATTGGTGGTGTGCTGCCAGACATCCGTGTAAAGCTGGCTGATCGTATGGCCGTTCCACGCCGCCGGCTTGTACTGTTTGCCCGGATCGGCCCAGCTGTCGCTGTAGTGGAAGTCGATCAGGATTTGCATGCCGGCGTTTTTCGCGCGGATCGCTTTGTTAATGACATCCTGCTGATTGCACCAGCCGCCGGAGGGATTCACCCAGACGCGAAGGCGAATGGCGTTGATGCTATAACCTTTGAGGATCTGAAAGAGATCCTGCTGCGTGCCGCTGCTATTGTAGAACTTGCGGCCGCTCGCTTCCATCTGGGTGAGCCAACTGACGTCTGCGCCTTTCACAAAGCCGAAGGCCGTGCGGGCAAACAGACTCAGGATAACAAACAACGTAAGGATACGTGACGTCGATTTCATGGGGGTTGGTGTTTACTGAACGTGCCGTAGGCGTTCTGTCCGATCACGGGCCTGCAGTCGCAGACACAAGGACGCGGGGGCAGAGCGTCACGGTTAGGGTCTGCTCGGTCAGGGGGAAGACCGAGCGGCGAAAACGATTTCCAACGCCGCCGAGAAGTCAATGGCTTTGTTACATTGTATGTAAAACTGTTTCCTATCCTGTGCAGCGATGGGCGCACCCTGGCGGCGAATCTACACCGCGTTACGAAAGGCCCGCGGGCTCAGCCCCATCACATTGCGAAACTGCCGCGAGAAATAATACGGGTCCGGCATCCCGACCGCGTCGGCCACGACGGCGATCTTATCCGGGGATCGTTGGAGCAACGAACACGCCTGCTGGATCCGCTGCCGAATCAGCCAATCGATCGGCGCGTAGCCGTAACGGCGGCGAAACACTGCGGAATAGTGCGACGGCGACAAACACGCGCGGCGCGCCAGCCCCCCGAGCGTCATGCGCTCGCGCAGGTGCGTCCGCATCCAGGCCGCCGACGCGTCGACGGCGTCCACGGCCGTGGACAACACCCCGGGGCGATCTCGTAACCGCGCGGTCTCGGTCAAGCTGAAGCGCAACGCAGCCGCGGCGCCCAGCAATTGGTAATCGCCGTAACCGGTTTCGAACCGTTCGTGGACCGCCGCGAGGTTCACTTCCTCGACGCGTTCCGCCGGCAAACGCACCACATCCGACGCCGATCCGCCCAAGATCAATGCCCGCCACGCCGCCGCTTCACTGCCGGCATAATGCGCCCATTCGATCGTCCACGGCTCGCGGTCATCGGCGCCATACGCATGCGCTTCGTTCGGCGGCAACAAGGCCACGTCGCCCGGACCGAGCGATTGCAGGCGATCGCCGCGTCGAATCCACCCTCGGCCGCGCCGGCAGACGAGCAACACCGTTCCGGCCGCTCCTTTCCGTCGCTGCACATAATGTCCGGCCGCCTGCGGATACAGTCCCGCATCGGTCGGCAATAGTCCGCGCAACAACGGGTGGCCCGCCGCGCGTTGGGCCACGGACGGAGGCAGGACGCAATGATGCTGGCCGGGAAATCCTTCGCGACGACGCAGGGGGGGCATGCCGTAAGATCGTCCATTATCTTCCACGGATCGTCCAGTGCTGAAACATCGCCCTCGCTGTAATATCGTTCAGCGTCGACGCGTCTCGTCGCTTATCCGAACCCCTCCCCTTTCGCCATGTCTTCGTCCGTTCGCGTTCGCCGCACGTCGATCACCTATCCGACCTTCGCGCCGTTTCCGCCGCAAAAGAACCCGATGTTCCTCGAACACCGGGTTTATCAGGGCAGCAGCGGGCGTGTTTATCCGCTTCCGGTCATCGACCGGGTCGAGGAAGCGCCGAGCGATCGCGCGTGGGACGCCGTTTATATCGAGAACGAGTTCCTGGAGGTCCTGATTCTGCCCGCGATCGGCGGTCGGATCCACGCCGTGCGCGACAAGACGAACGATTACGATCTCATCTACCGGCAGGACGCGATCAAACCCGCGCTCGTGGGACTCGCGGGACCCTGGCTGAGCGGCGGCATCGAGTTCAACTGGCCGCAGCATCACCGGCCATCGACCTATATGCCGGCCGACGTCGAGATCGAGGAAGGGTCCGACGGTTCGAAAACGGTCTGGCTCAGCGAGCATGATCCGATGCTGCGGATGAAGGGCATGCACGGCATCTGCCTGCATCCTGGTCGCGCGGTGCTCGAGCTGAGAGCCCGCGCCTACAATCGCACGTCTTTCCCGCAGACGTTCCTGTGGTGGGCGAACGTCGCGACGCAGGTGCACGAAGGCTACCGATCGTTCTTTCCGCCCGACGTGCATTACATCGCGGATCACGCGAAGCGCGCCATGAGCGCCTACCCGTTGTGCGAGGGCCGTTATTACGGCGTCGACTATGGCACACGCGGCCGCAAGGGCGTGCCGGCGAGCGAACAGCCCAGGCAGTTCGTGCCGCTGACCGCCGACGCCGCGGCGCGGATCAACCGGAAACGAAACCAGGCTGAACGCTCGCCTGGTCCGTCGATCCCCGCGGGCGTCCCGACGTACGCACCGAACGATCTGAGCTGGTACGCGAACATTCCGGTGCCGACCTCGTACATGGCCATGGGGTCGCGCGAAGATTTCTTCGGCGGCTACGATTACTTTCGCCAAGCCGGGCTCGTTCACGTCGCAAACCACCACATCTCGCCGGGAAAAAAGCAGTGGACCTGGGGCAATCAGGAGTTCGGCTATGCCTGGGATCGCAATCTCACCACGCCCGACAAGAACGGCGTTTATCCGCCGTACATCGAGATCATGGCGGGCGTGTATACCGACAACCAGCCCGACTTCTCGTTTCTCCAGCCGGGAGAAACCAAGACGTGGAGCCAGTTTTGGTACCCGATTCGCGACATCGGCCCCGCGCAGCACGCGAACGCCGAAGCGGCGGTGAGTCTCGCGCCCGACGGCCGCAAGCTCCGTGTCGGCATCGGCGTCACGCGCCCGCACGCCGCGGTCCGACTCACCATCGAAGCGCCCAATCGAACGCTCATCGACACGACGATCGCGATCGCACCGGACCGGCCCTACGTGACGTCGCCCCAATTGCCGCGCGGGGTCGCGCTCAAGGACATCTCGGTTGTGCTGGCGAAATGCGATGCAACCTCATCCGCCGAAGGCGCGAAAGCGGTGCGGCTTTCGCGCCAGCACGAAACGCTCACGCCTTCCGCTACGGGTCGCACCGCGAGACAGAGCGACGGCCGCTCGATCCTCATCCGCTACCAGCCCGCCGAACCCGTCAAGCCGGACGTCCCACCGCCCGCCACCGAACCGGCCGCTCCGGAAGCGATGGCCAGCGCCGACGAACTTTACCTGACGGGCCTGCATCTCGAGCAATACCGTCACGCGACGCGCAAGCCCGAGCTCTATTGGCGCGAGGCCTTGCGCCGCGATCCGGGAGACGCGCGTTGCAATCACGCGTTGGGCGCGTGGCATCTGCGCCGCGGCGAATTCGAATTGGCCGAGCGGCATCTGCGGGCCGCGATCGCCCGGCTCACCGAGCGGAATCCAAACCCCGTCGACAACGAGCCGTATTACACCCTGGGTTTGTGCCTCCGGTATCAAGCGGAGATAAGCCCGAAGGACGCTGCGACGTCGCCGAACGCGGGCGACCGTTGGGCGGACGCTTACGCGGCGTTCTACAAAGCGACCTGGGATCATGCCTGGCAGGCCGCGGGATACCACGCCCTCGCCGAAATCGATTGCCGACGCGAAGAATGGGCCATCGCGCTGGACCATCTCGACCGCGCCTTGCGCGTCAACACCGACAATCTGCGCGCCCGCGATCTGAAGGCGATGGTGCTGCGCAAACTCGGGCGCGGCGCCGAGGCGCGTGCCTGGCTCCAGGCGACGCTGGCGCTCGATCCGCTCGATTGGTGGGCGCGCTATCTGATTGCCGGCGACGAGCCCGCCGCGACGTCAACCGACGAGCGAGCGCAACCCGCGCCGGCGCCGTCATTCGCCTGCGATGCGCAAACGCGGCTCGATCTCGCTCACGATTTTGCGCGCGCCGGTTTTTTCCGGGACGCGCTTGCCGTGCTCGAATCCGCCCCTCGCGAGGCGCATTCCGGCACCGGTCCCTTGATCGGTTATACGGCGGCTTGGCTTTGCGACCGCCTGGACGACGAGCGGCGAAAGCAGGCTTGGCTCAAACGGGCCGCCGCGGCTTCGCCCGACTATTGCTTTCCGGCGCGGCTCGAAGAACTGATCATTCTGCGCTGGGCCGCGGCGGAAAACGGGCGCGATGCCCGCGCGCCATTTTATCTCGGCAACCTGCTTTACGACCGCCGTCGTTACGACGAAGCGATCGCCTACTGGGAACGATCCGCTCGGCTCGAACCGCACTATTCCGTCGTTTGGCGGAATCTCGGCCTCGCCTATTTCAACGTTCGCCAGCAAGTCGCCCGCGCCCGCACCGCCTACGAAAAGGCATTCCGGTGCGACCCGCACGACGCTCGCCTCTTGTTCGAGCGCGATCAGCTGTGGAAACGCATCGGCATCGCGCCGCGAAAACGGCTGCGCGAACTCGAGGCGCATCCCGCGCTCGTGCGACAACGCGACGACCTCGCAATCGAGCTGTGCGCCTTGTACAATCTCACCGGCCAACCGGAAAAAGCACTGCGCTTGCTGACCACGCGGAACTTCCAGCCCTGGGAGGGCGGCGAGGGACAAGCGCTCGGCCAATACGTGCGGACGCATCTCGCACTCGGCCGTGCGGCCTTGAAACGCGGCGATCCGGCCGAAGCACAACGCTTGTTCTCGGCGGCCCTCAATCCACCGCAGAATCTCGGCGAAGCGCTGCATCCGCTCGCAAATCAAAGCGACGTGCATTTCTGGCTCGGCGAAGCGTGCGCCGCGGCCGGCCACCTCGGCGCCGCGCGAAAACACTGGACGGCGGCCGCCACCTTCACCGGCGATTTCCAGGCAATGTCGGTCCGCGCGTTCTCGGAGATGACGTACTTTTCCGCGCTCGCGTGGTCTCGGCTCGGCCGAAAAGCCAAAGGACGCACCTTGCTTCGCGGCTTGCTGGCCTACGCGCGTCAGCTTGAAAAAGCGGAGGCAAAAATCGACTACTTCGCTACCTCGCTGCCCACGATGCTGCTGTTCAACGACGACCTCTCAGCGCGACAACGCACCGCGGCGCTGCTTTTGCAGGCGCAGGCGCATTTGGGCCTGGGGGCAACGGCGACCGCGCGTCGGCTGCTTCGTGACGTCGTCCGACGCGACCCGGCGCTGGCTCTTCCCTCTGGCATAGCTAACCTGCTCTGACGCTGCATTTCTTACCCCCATGCTTCCGATCTCTCCTTCTTCCGCTCCCAGCTCCTCCGCCCGCGACTATCGCGCAGGGTATGTCTGGATGATCGCGCTGATCGCCGCCCTCGGCGGTCTCCTCTTCGGCTACGACTGGGTGGTGATCGGAGGCGCGAAACCATTTTACGAAAAGTATTTCGCGCTCACCGACCCCAGCGCCCAGGGCTGGGCCATGGGTTGCGCGTTGATCGGGTCGCTCTTCGGCGCGTCGGTCTCCGGCTTCGCGACGGACCGATGGGGCCGCAAATGGCTGCTGCTCACCGCCGCCATCCTCTTTGCCGTTTCGTCCATCGCGACCGGACTCGCGCATAGTTTCGGCGCGTTTATTTTTTGGCGAATGGTCGGCGGCGCCGCCATCGGCTTGGCCTCGAATCTCTCGCCGATGTATATCGCGGAGATCGCCCCACCCGCCATCCGCGGGCGTTTGGTCTCGCTGAACCAACTCACGATCGTCGTCGGCATCTTGCTCGCGCAAATCGTCAACTGGCAGATCGCCGACCCCGTTCCTGCCGGAGCGACGGCCGAGCAGATTTTGCATTCCTGGAACGGCCAGGTCGGCTGGCGCTGGATGTTTGGCGTCACCGCCGTGCCGTCGCTGCTCTTCCTCATCGGCGCGCTGGTCGTGCCGGAAAGCCCGCGTTGGCTCGCGCAGAACGGGCAATTGGCGCGCGCCCGGCAGGTGCTGATCCGGATCAACGGCGAGGCCGCGGGAACCGCCGCCCTGCGTGAGATCGAAACGACGTTGCGCCGGGAACAAGGCGGGGTGAACTGGCGGGCGCTGCTCGATCCAAAGCTGCGGCCCGTGCTCGTGTTCGGCATCGTCCTCGCCGTGTTCCAGCAATGGTGCGGGATCAATGTGGTCTTCAACTACGCGGAGGAAGTGTTTTCCGCCGCCGGGTATTCCGTCTCGGACATTCTCTTGAACATCGTCATCACGGGCACGGTGAACCTGGTGTTTACCCTCGTCGCCATCGCCTGCGTCGACCGCTTCGGCCGGCGCGCGTTGATGCTGATCGGCTCCAGCAGTCTGGCCGTCGTCTACACCGTGCTCGGCGCCTGCTATGCCATGCACAGTCATGGCATCCACATGCTGCTGCTCGTGCTCGCCGCGATCGGCTGCTACGCGATGTCGCTCGCTCCGGTGACTTGGGTGCTGATCGCGGAAAGCTTCCCGAATCGCGTGCGCGGCCTCGCGATGTCCGTGGCGGTGACCTTCCTTTGGATCGCGTGCTTCGTCCTCACGTACTCGTTCCCGCTGCTCAACCGCGGCCTCGGCGCCGCGGGCACGTTCTGGATCTACGCGGCGATATGCGTCGCCGGATTCTTCTACCTGTTCCGGAACCTGCGTGAGACCAAGGGCCGAACCCTCGAGGAACTGGAAGCGTAAAGCGTCGTCGTGCCACGACGCGGCGGCGAATGGCGGACGGAGTCGTCGGCGGAGCCGCATCTTGCCGCCATCCGTCGCAACAATTGAGCACCCTTTCGCAATAACCGGCGAGTCGGCGCGAAGCGGCGGGCCCATAGTATGGAGGCCGAAATCTGCGGTCCCTTACGTTCCCCATGCCCTTGCCGCCCTTCACGCCGTCGTCCGCGAAGTATGCGTGGCGTTTGATCGGCCGGAGCGCGCCGCCCAAACGACCGGCCACCGAGCGTCTGGCGGACTACGGCGAGATTTACGGCTCGTTCGATGAAGCGACCGCTCGCGCGCAAGCGAGTCGCTGCATTCAATGCCCCGAACCGCTTTGCCGGCAGGGCTGCCCGCTGGCCAATCGGATTCCCGAGTGGATGGCCTTGACCGCGCAGGGCAAATTTCTCGAAGCGGCGAAGGTGTCGCGCTCGACCAGCAACATGCCGGAAATATGCGCGCGCGTGTGTCCGCAAGAGCGGCTTTGCGAAGGCTCGTGCATCATCAATGCGAAGGGCGAGCCCCTCGCGATCGGCGCTGTCGAACGCTTCATCAACGAATACGCGTTCGCGCATGGCGGCGTGGAGGCGGTTTCGGCGCCCGCGAACGGTCGCAAGGTCGCGGTGATTGGCGCGGGGCCGGGCGGGATCGCCTGCGCCGACGAACTCGCGAAGCTCGGCTACGCCGTCACGATTTTCGAGTCGATGCGCCTGCCCGGCGGGCTGCTCGTGAATGGAATTCCGTCGTTCAAACTCGAAAAGCACGTGGTCAGCCGCCGCATCGAGCTGCTCCAGCGCAACGGCGTCGAATTCAAGCTCGGCGTCTACGTTGGGCGCGACGTTTCGCTTCAGGAACTTCGCGCCCGACACGACGCCGTTTTCCTCGGCTTCGGCGCGCAGGAGCCGAAGCTGCCCGACGTTCCCGGCGGAGAATTGAAGGGCGTCGTCGCCGCGCTGCCGTTATTGATCCAAAAAAACGTCGCCGAGGCCGCCGGGGATTTCGACCCGATCGACGTGGCGGGCAAGCGAGTCGTCGTGCTCGGCGGCGGCGACACGGCGATGGATTGTTTGCGCACCTCTCTGCGCGCGGGCGCGCGCGCCGCGGTCTGTCTGTATCGGCGCGATCTGGCGAACATGCCGGGCAGTCGCAAGGAATACTACAACGCGCTCGAAGAGGGCGCGCGTTTCGAATTCCTCGCGAATCCGACCGCCATTCGCGACGACGGCCACGGCAATGTGGCGGGCGTGCGTTGCGTCCGCATGGAGCTCGGCGCCGCGGACGCTTCAGGCCGCCGGAAGCCCAGGCCCGTGCCCGATTCCGAATTCACGGTCGATGCCGACTTCGTGCTGGTCGCCTACGGCTTTGATCCCGTGCCCTGGCCCGAGGGCAGCGAGATGGCGGCGGTCGCCACGAACGAATGGGGCGGGATTGTCGTCGACCAAAACGAGATGACGAGCCTGCCGGGCGTGTTCGCCGGAGGCGATTCCGTGCGCGGCCCGAGTCTCGTGGTGCATGCGGTGCGCGACGGCCGTAAAGCCGCCGAAGGCATTCACCGCTTCCTCAACGCAACCCGCGGCTGATGCCCCGGCGGCGTTTCGCGGGCGATCGCGTCCACTACGCCGCACCCGCCGACGTTTCGCCGGAAACGCCGGTGATGATGCGCGCACCGCGCTTGAACGTGAAATAGGAATACATCCACTGCACGAGCACCGAGAATTTGTTCCGGAAGCCGATGAGAAACATCAGGTGCACCGCGAGCCAGACGATCCACGCGGAGAAGCCCGAGAGCTTGAGGTTTTTGATCTGCGCGACCGCCGCGGAGCGGCCGATCGTCGCCATCGAGCCCTTGTCGTAATACGCGAACGGCTTTCGCCCGACCGGCGCCAGTTTCTCGCCGCGAATATCGCATTCGATGAGATCGACGACATGACGGCCCATCTGCATCGCCGCCTGAGCCACGCCGGGCACGTCGACGCCGTTCGCGTCTTTCAACGTCACGATGTCGCCGATGGCAAATGCCTCGGGATAACCGGGAATGCTGAGGTCCGGCAGCACTTTCAACCGCCCGGCACGATCCGTCTCGAAGCCGAGTTTTCGCGTCAAAGGCTCCGCCGCCACGCCCGCCGCCCAGATGATGTTGTCGGACCGGATGGTTTCGCCGCCCACGACCACTTCGCCGGGTCGGACGGCCTCGACGTGCTTGCCGGTGCGCACTTCGACGCCCCGCCGTTCGAGCTGGCGCTGCGCGCTGGCCGACAGTTCTTCGGCGAACGTGGGGAGCACGCGCGCCCCGCCTTGAATCAACAGCACGCGCACTTTGGTGGGATCGATGTGATCGAAGTCCTTCTGCACGACGGAACGCGTGAGCTCGGCGAAGGCGCCAGCCAGCTCGACGCCGGTCGGACCGCCGCCGACCACGACGATCGTCATCGCGGCGTCGCGCTTCGCCGCATCGGTTTCGGTTTCGGCGCGTTCCAATGAGGTCAAAATCTGGCGCCGGATGCGCAACGCGTCGTCGATCGACTTCAGGCCGGGCGCGAACTTCGCCCATTCGTCGTGGCCGAAGTAGCTCGTGGTCGCGCCCACCGCGAGCACGAGGTAGTCGTAACGCAATTCGCCCCGACCGTGCTGCACGCGTTTGTTCGCGAGATCGATGCCGGTGACTTCGCTCATCAGCACCTCGAGATTCGGCCGCGCGCCGAACAAGCCCCGCACCGGTTGTGCGATGTCGACCGCCGAAAGGCCCGCCGTGGCGACTTGATACAGCAACGGCTGAAACACGTGATGGTTTTGCCGATCGACGATCGTGATTCGTGCCCGCTCGACGGGGAAATTCTGCACAAAGGTCAGCCCGCCAAATCCGGCGCCGACGACGACGATGTGAGGCAACGATGGGTCCTGCGGGGGATTCATCGCGACACCCATACGTGGGTTCAACCGATTCGCAACGGGGCATGTTGGGCGACCGTTCGTCTCAGCCAAAACCGTGGTGGGTTCGTGTCACCCATTAGGTGACACCACCTCCGAAAAATGCTCGGTCTCGCAGCCGATATTCGGGCGTGCGGGAAGGCCAATGACGAGCCGGTCGTTCCATGCTTTTCTTTCGCATTTTGGCCGAGGCGGGTTGAACTTCGCGCCCTCATGCGCACGCCCACGAACGTACAAGTCATCGGCAACGAGGTCGCGATCGTGTGGGACGACGGCGCGGAGTCGTATTTCGATTTCGAAACCTTGCGCGCGGCGTCGCCCAGCGCGGCCAATCAGGGCGAGCGGGATATTCTCGGCAACCAGTACGGCGGCGGTGGCCCAAAAAAATTCCCCGGCGTGCAAGTCGTCGGCTGGGAGCGCGTCGGGAATTACGCGCTGCGTTTCGACTTCAGCGACGGCCACAACAGCGGTCTGTACAGTTTCGACTATCTCCGGCAACTCGCTGACGCGAAGCGGTAGGAAGCCTGCTTGCAGGCGGCGAAAAAAATCCCTGAGGTAAGGGCGCCTGCCGTCAGGCGCTTCTATGTCCTTCGTCTTCCCAGCTCGCACCAACACCGCCGAGATCGAGCTCGGCGCCACGCTCCAACCGAAATTCGGTCCGGATGGACTGATCCCGTGCATCACCACGGACCACGTGACCAACGAGGTGCTGATGTTCGCGTTCATGAACGCCGAGGCGTTCGCGCACACCATCAAGACGAAGAAAGCCACGTATTGGAGCCGTTCGCGCAACAAGCTCTGGATCAAAGGCGAGGAGTCCGGCAACGCGCAGCTCGTGAAGGAACTGCTGGTCGACTGCGACCAGGACGTCGTGCTGCTCAAAGTGGAAAACGTCGGCGGCGCCGCGTGCCACAACGGCTACAAGTCGTGCTTTTACCGCAAGCTCGTCAGCACGGCGCAGGCCGACGATCCCGCGAGCATGAAGCTCGAATTGACCAGCCGCCCGCTTTTCGACCCGAAAACGGTATACAAGAAAAAGGCCTGACGGACGTAGCCCGGCAGTGGCCAAGGCAGGGCGCCTCTCCGGCGTCCTGAATTTCTCGCATCGTTGTCGTCCGAACGTGAAAAATCGCGGCGGAGCGTTGAACTCAGTGCGCCGCGGAGAGGCGCCTCTATCCTCTGTCCCAACGGCTCTCCACGGATGGCGGTCGGGACGACCGCCGCTATCGAGCGCCGGCGGCTAGGCCGCGTTGGCTTTCCTTGGCGAATTTCAGGATGTGCTGGAACTCGGCGCTGCCGGCTTGCGGATGCGCGGCGAGTTTTTCCAGCGCCTGAGTGCGATTCAGTCCCTCGCGGTACAGCAGCCGATGGATCTGTTTCACCCGGTCGATTTGCTCGGCCGTGAAACCGCCGCGCTCGAGGCCCACGCGATTGATCGCGCGAATCTCCGCGGGCGTGCCGTCGGCGATCAGGTACGGCGGCAAATCCTGCACGAGCTTGGCGGTCGCCGAAACCATCGCATACGCTCCGATCCGGCAGAATTGGTGCACGCCCCCGTAGCCGCCGATCACGACGTGATCCTCGACGACGACGTGCCCGGCCAGGACGGCGCCATTGCTCATCACGATCCGGTCACCCAGCATGCAATCGTGCGCGATGTGCGTGCTCGCGAGAAACGTGTTGTGCGAGCCAATGGTCGTAAATTCGCCGTCGTTCGTCGCGCAATGCACCGTCACGTATTCGCGAAAGACATTGTCGTGTCCGACGCGCAAACCCGGGTTCCCGCCTTTGAATTTCAGATCCTGCGTCTTGCCGCCGATGCACGCGTAAGGGAACACCTCGCAGCGTTCGCCAAGCTGGGCATTGCCCTCGACGCTCGCGTGATGATGCAGCCGCACGCCCGGCCCGAGGACGACGCTCGCGCCGACGAAGGCGTAGGCGCCGACTTCGACGTCGCTCGCCAGTTGCGCGCCGGGCTCGACGATCGCAGTCGCGTGAATCTTCGTCATGACGTGAAATGCCCGGGAACGAGAATGGCTCGAGAGGCCGCGCGAGGCGCCGACAACGCGTCCGACGCCTGCGCCGCGGCCGGAGAATTAGCGCGCGCTGCGCTCACTCAACCTCCGCATTATCGACCACCGCGAACATCAGCTCGGCCGACGACGTGACTTGGCCGTTCACGAGACATTCGCCCTCCGCGACGCCGATCTTGTTGCCGCGGCTCTTCGTCATCTTGACGTTGATGACGAGCTGGTCGCCGGGACGCACCGCGCGGCGGAACTTCACTTTGTCGCAGCTCATGAACAGCGCCGTTTTCCCTTCCGCGGAAATCTTCCGCAGCATCAGGATGCCGGCCGCTTGCGCCATCGCCTCGATCTGCAGGACGCCCGGCAGGACGGGGTTTCCCGGATAGTGCCCTTGGAAAAACGGCTCGTTGATCGTGACGTTCTTCAGCGCGCTCAATTCGTCGGCCCCTTTGAACTCGACCACGCGGTCGATCATCAGGAACGGATAGCGATGCGGCAGGGTGTCGAGCACGCGCCGGATATCGAGGGAGGTTTCGTTCGCGAGCACCATCGAAGGCGCGGCCGCGGCGGGTTTCTTTTTCGCGCCGCCCGCCTTGCGGTCCTGCAGCTTTTCGAAGAGCAGTTTCGTGAGCTCGGCGTTGATGGCGTGGCCCGGCCGGGTCGCGACGATATGCGCTTTCAGCGGCAAACCGAGGAGCATCACGTCCCCGACGATATCGAGGATCTTGTGCCGGACGAACTCGTCTTTGAAACGCAGCGGTTCCTTCGACAAAATCTTATCGCCGCGGATCACGATGGCGGAATCGAGCGAACCGCCGCGGATCTTGCCCAGCTTGAGCAACTCCTCGATATCCTCGTAAATCGTGAACGTCCGCGCCGCGGCGACCTGCGTCTTGTACACCTCGGGATCGAGCGTCAGCGACAAGTGCTGCGTATGGATGCCACGATCGTCGGCCGACGTGCAGGAAATCTTCAGCCCGTCGAACGGCAGAGCGATGACGGAACGATTTCCGCGCGTCACCGACACCGGGGCGTCCAATTCGAAATACTCCCGATCCTTCTCCTGTTCGACCGGCTCGCCTTGCAGAATCAAATTCACGAACGGCAGCGCGGAGCCGTCCATGATCGGCGGCTCGGACGCATCCATCTCGATCACGACATTATCCACGCCGCAGCCGTGGAGGGCGCTCAACACATGCTCGACCGTGTGTATTTTCGCGTGGCCCGACTGGATCGTCGTCGCGCGGACCAAGTCAGTGACCAGGTCGACGCGCGGCTTGATGTCCGGCGCGCCGTGCAAATCCGTGCGCCGAAATACGATTCCATGATCGGCGGGCGCGGGCTTCATCGTCAGCGTGACAGCGTCGCCGGTATGCAATGCGCTGCCCTTGATGGAGACTTCGCGCGCGAGGGTGCGTTGTTTCATGGATCGGCGGAGTTTCGGCAACCGGAAGCGCCGAGCGCAAGCGCATCCTTCGAGCCGGCGACGGCGCCGTTTCGTTCGCCTTCGCTCGATTGATGTGGGGCGGGTCTCCGAACCCCGCCGCGGCTTCCACGTGCGAATGCAATCGGATGCACTTATGCCATCGCCTCCTCAATTCGCGACGGCGGGGTTCGGAGACCCCGCCGACATTCGGATCAGCCGGGGTGCTTGACACCTCTGACGCGGCTTCCCCACTCTAAACGTTTTCTACAGA
>CBINOT010000049.1:0-30176 GCA_966252355.1 uncultured Opitutus sp.
GCGTCTTTGACGGCCGCCGGGTCGGCCGGACCCACTCACCGGAGCTGCCGGCTTCCAGGCTCCGCGGTCGTCGTTCCGTGCGGCCGAACGTGCAGCACAAACGACCGGTCGCCAGGGTCCTCAAGCAGGAGCGCGGCGCCGTCCACGCGGCCGCTATTGCGGGTCCGGAACGTGACCGCGGAACCGTCGCCAGAGGCGTCCGGCAACCCTCGCCTGGGAACCGCCGGACGTCCCGTCCAGCCGCCGTCAGGGCGTAGGAGCGCGACGACCGTTCCAGGCGTCTCGGAGCATTCCGTGAACTCCAGGACGACGCCGTGGTTTTTGCCCCGCCCGTCGTCCGCCAAGGCACCCCCAAATCGGGTGCCGGAGCGGAGGAGCGGAGCGTAGATTTCGGCCTGCTGGCAGCGCTCGCGCTCGACCTCGGCGGCGTCCGTCCCGGCCGCGGGCGTGAACCTCGGCCGCGTCCACGACCCGGTCCGCCAGCAACGCCTCGGACGGGGCCGCATCGACCGGCAGAACCGACCGCCAAGCCGGCCGGACCGGCAGGCTTCGGCTCGCCGGGAAGCGCGGCCGCTCAGCCCGTCCGGTCGCCCGTGAAGACCCACGCGCCGTCGCGACACCACGCGAACAAAGTCGCCGTCAGGCGACCGTCGACCCCGGCGGCATCTCGGTCGTCAGCAGCACCCTTTCGCGGAGCTCAGGGGTCCGGGCGCAAGGCGCCCAGACGGGGGCGGAGCCGGTGGCGTTCGGGTCGTTCAACTGGGCTTTGGCAGCGTCGATCGCGACGGTCTTGGCGGCCGCATACGTGCGCCTGTAGTCGGCCGTCGTCCGTGACCTGGAAGCGTCGCCACGCGGACCGGCAGCCGGGCGAAGTGGGAGGTCGGGTAGTGGCGGACGGCGGACGTCCGCGGACCCTGCCGGATGCGCCGAACCAGGTGACGTCGACGGTCCTTTCCGCCGCCGCGACGCAGCCTGCGGACAGGACCGAAACGCGTCCGCCGCGACAGCCCTGGCGGCGTCAGCAGCATGCCCCGCGGCGGTCGTTGGGAGCGCCTCGCCGGAACGGGGAGCACGACGCCCATTTCTGGCGTCACGAGCGTCTGTCCGGGCTGCACCAACCCAGCACCGGGACGACCGTCAAAAGCGCCGCCGGGGCCGTCCGCAAGGGCGCCGCGCCGACCCATTCCCAGACGCCGAGGAGTAGGGCGCCGCCGGCACGGATGACGACCGTCCGGACGGCCGGGATTGAGGCTTTCCGGAGCGATGCGGGCGTCGGTCCCATCGACCAAGCGGTGCGCCGATGCGATTCGTAAGCAATTTTGAATCAATCGATTTTGAAAAGTGAATGGTCCGAAATGGGTTAAGCCGCTGGTTGAATTTGACGTCGTGGTCGACGTCTCTGCTCCCGGGCTGGACCGTCGCGTGGCGTCGATGATCGGCGTCCTCAATCGGGTGCCAGCTCCCCCCTGATTGCTTCCGCGAAAACGGTCGTCGTGCCGGCGTTTGCTCTCCGGTTTTACTCCCCCCGGATTTGCCGTCGTGGTGGACACTTTTTTCCGGTCCGAGGGGCCGTCTGAACGGGTCACAGAGGGCTCGTCTGTTGCGGCCTGCGGTGACGTCGAGGAGCGTCGCGGTCGCGGCGTCGTCCGGGGCTCTTGCTCCCGGCGTTTGCGGTCGTGCTGGACGACGGCGTGGGGGCGGTTGCACCCGGGTTTTACTCCCCCGGGTTGGACGCGGGTTCGGATGCCTTGCTCCGGCTGCGCGCGGTCGTCGGGATGGTCGCCGAAACGCCGGCTGCGCCGCGCTCGGAGGACGCGGCGGTGGACGTTTTTACTCCCGGCCTTTTGCTTCCCGGCGGCGTCGTCCTCGCGGCCGTTCGTGACGCCCTGAGTACCGGCGGCACGACAGTTCGTGCCGCGTCGGATCGATGTCGTGGCGGTGATCGCTTTGGAGCGTCGCCAGCGCCGGATGGGCGGGGCAGGTCGCCGACGACGATAGGCACGATGGCCCCCTGAAACACGGCGTCCAAGTGTGCCGTCCGCTCCCCGGCGTGGACGCGTCCGGCGGGCACGCCGCGTGCCTCGAAGCCCGCTCCGTCGCGGTGTCGTCCGGTGCGTTGCTCCCGGCGTTTTGCTCCCCCGAGTTGGACGCAGGTTCGGACGCCTTGCTGCCGGTGCGAACGGTCGTCTGGACGGTCGCGGAGGCTCGTTTGCTCCGGCCTTAGGCGACGCCGAGGACCGCTACCGTCCCGGCGTCCTCGCGGGCTCTTGCTCCCGACGTTTGCGGTCGCCTGGATGGCGGCGTGGGGGCGTTTGCTCCGGCGGTTGCACCCGGGTTTTACTCCCTCGAGTTGGCCGCGGGTTCAGACGCTTTGTTGCCGTGCGAGCGGTCGTTGGGACGGTCGCCCAAACGCCGGCTGCTCCGCCCTCGGAGGACGCGGTGGTGGACGTTTTTACTCCCGGCGAAATGTCCCCCGCGGAAGCCGTCCCGGCGGCTGCTGGTGACGCCTTGCAGGACGGCTGGCGAGGCCCTTCGTACGGCGCTGGCGTGCATGCGCGATGCGCAGGAAGCATGGGCGAGACGCCCATGCCACGACGCGGGCAAGAGGCCCCCGCCACGCCGAGTTCCGCGCTTTCTGCGGCCTCCTGCAAAAGCGTCCGAGGCTGTGCGCAAACGGGGTTCGGGAGTAGCCCGCGCGTAGATCGGCCTCCACCTCTCCGGCTCTCCGTTTTCTCCTGTAAATAATCCGATCCGGCCGGGGTCAGGGACCCCAGCTACAAGACCGTCGCCGACAGCGGAGTTGGACGTGCCGTGGCGACAATGCCTGCGACCGCGACGGCGAACTCCTTCGCCTATGTCGATGCATTGTTTCGTGTCATTCGTGTGTTTCACGGGCTCTCTAGTCGATCCATCCGCGTCGATTCGCGTGATTCGCGGGAAACCGGTTTGGGTCGGTTTTTCGACCTGTCCCTAACAGTTTGCGCCGTAAAATTGCACGCATGGTTTGGTGCGCGCCGCCTAGGAATTTCTCCGGTCAAAACTTCGGAGTCTGCGGGTACGATTGAGAGTGGTGCGGGGCATGGCGATTTTCCTCAATCGCCGACGGCTCGTCGCGTTTCCGCAACCCGCGACGGTCAGCCTAACTATCCCGTAATCCGCTTCATGACCTCTTCCATCACCACCTACTCCAACTTGCCGGACAGCGCCCAAGCCGGCGAACAGATCGGCGAACGCGTTCGCTCCGCGCTGAACGGCGCTTCCCCGGATGCATTGATCGTGTTCGCATCCTCGAAGCACGACTATGGAAAACTGCTGCAGGCGATCGATCGCAGCTGCCGTCCCAAGGCCATGGTCGGGTGCTCGTCGGCCGGCGAATTTACGAACGACGCATATAACGAAGGCGCCGCTTCCGTGGTCGCCATCCAGTCGTCCGACCTTCGCTTTCATGCGGTGGTCGGCCGGGGACTGCGCGGCGACCGGGCCAAGGCGGCGCGGGGGATGACGCCAACTTCACGCGCACGCACGTGTTCTTCGGGACCGAAGCCGTGCCTGACGCGGCGGTCGCGCTCGAAATCTTGTCGAACAAACCCATCGGCATCGGCGTGCGCCACGGGTGGCAGCCCGGCAGCGAGCGGATGCGGGTGACGGAGGCCGACGGCATGCGGTTGATCAGCATCGACAATGGCCCCGCCGCGGATGTGTTCGCCGAGTTCGCAGCCAAGACGCGCCAAAATTTCAACCGCACGGACCCGATTCCGTTCTTTCTGCATAATGTGATCGGGATCGAGACGCCCGCAGGCTACCGGTTGCGCGTGCCGCTGGCCGTCAACGCCGACGGATCGATCCAATGCGCGGCCGACGTCCCGACAGGCGCGACGATCCATATCATGACGCCGAAAGAGGGCTCCGCGCTCGCGGCGACCGAGACGGCATTGGGCCAGCTCAATGGGCACAAACCCAGCACGGCGCTTTTCTTCGATTGCGTGGCGACACGTTTGCGCATGGGACGCGATTTCGGTTTCGAATTGGAGGCGGTGAAGAAGGCGCTCAACGGATCCGGCTACGCCGGCTGCAACACTTACGGGCAAATCGCGCGCAGCGACGGCCAATTCAGCGGTTTTCACAACTGCACCGCCGTGGTCGCCGTGCTTCCTGCGTAAATGGTATCCACCGCCAAGTTTTCCCGGAAACAACTGATTCTTGCGCTCGGCAACCTGATCGAGGCGGAACGTCGCGCCCACGCCATCCGAGGCATTTCCGATCTACTCGGGGTGGAGACGTTCGTGCTCTTTGTCCACGACTCGGAAATCGACAAGCTGCTCGCCGCGCCCGGTTTTCCGCAAACCCTTCCCGATCGCAGCGCTTGGCAGAGCTTCCTCGGGTCCACCCGTCTCACCAGGTTTCTCCGCGGCTCTTTGCCGTGGCCGACAGCCGACTCCTTCCTGCCCGCGATTGGCCTCACGCTCGGGGAACGCGCCGTGGCGGTCTTTCTCGGTGGCGAGCCGTCGCTGGAGTCGCTCGAGGAAGCGGGCGCGCTCCTGCGGCTCATCACGGTCGGACTGACCTGCGAACGCACCCTCGCGTTTGCCGGGATGCAGGTCCAACTCGCGCGCCGCGCCACGCAGGAATCGTCCGCGCTGGCCGTTTCGCTCGACGAGGCGAGACGCGCGGCGCAGGCCGAGGTCGCGGCGCGCAAGGAAGCGGAACAGGCGCTGCGTGAGGCGCGCGACGAACTGGCGCGGGCCAACGCCGACCTGGAAATCCGCGTGCGCGAGCGCACGTTGAAGCTCGAGGAGTCCGTGCGCGAGCTCGAGGCGTTTTCGGACACCATCTCCCACGATCTGCGCGCTCCGCTCCTTGCGATGTATGGCTTCGCCTTCGTGCTCCTGAAGGATGCTTGCGCCAGACTTTCCGCTTAGGAACGCGGCTACCTGAACCGCATTGGCCTCGCCGGTCGACGGCTTGACCGGATGATCCAGGACGTCCTCCACTACAGCCGGATTTCCCAGGCTGAAATCACGCTGGCGCCCATCGCCCTCGATCGCGTCGTGCACGCGGTGATCGCCGAATACCCCGTGTTGCGAAATGCGGCCACGCAGGTCGAAGTCAGGTCGCCCCTCGGGGAGGTATTGGGCCACGAAATGCTGCTATCCCAGTGCATCGCCAACCTGCTTTTGAACGCGGTGAAGTTCGTGGCCCCGGGCGTGGACCCTTACGTGCAGGTATATGCCGAACGGCGCGGCCCCATCGTCCGGGTCTGGATCGTCGACAACGGGATCGGCATCGAAACGCAGCACATGAACCGACTTTTTGGCATGTTCGAACGCATCCACCCGTCGTCTGCTTTCGAGGGGAATGGCATTGGCCTCGCGATCGTAAAGCGCGCCGCGCACGGGCTCGGCGGCGACGTCGGCGTGGAGTCCGTCGCGGGCACTGGCAGCCGCTTCTGGCTCGACTTGCAGTCGTGTTGATCCGGAGCCCTTGGCCGCATCGGCGCCGCTCTTTCGGGAAACGTCAGCCCGCCATGTCTGCCGTTTCGGCCGCGGCAGAATGCGTGGATCCTTCGCGATGCTCAGGATGACAGTCAGCGTGACCGTCTCGTGCTTTATGCTGTATTATCCGCGTCGATTCGCGTGATTCGCGGGAAAACGGTTCGGGGAGTTCGTGTGCGTTCGGGTCCATTCGTGGTTCAACCATCAAGCCTGGATCCTTCGTTGCACTCAGGATGACAAGCAGCGTGGCCGTCATTCGCGGGAAAACGGTTTGGGGGAGTTTTTTGCTTACGCGCGCGCGACCCAGAAGCGGCACTCGTCGGAGAAGTCGCGGACGGCTTTCGATTCTTTCGCGACTTCGCTCCGCAACGCATCGAAGGCATGCGTCCAGCCGGTCGCCGCCAAGTCCTCCAAGATTTCACGGCGATCCGGCAGATGCATGAACGTCCGGCCCGACTCGTCTTCGAAATAGCGGTCGCCAAACTCCACCAGCCGCGGGTCCTGATCGCCACGCACCCAGCGCAGGGTCTCGAGCCGCCAGAGCGCCCGTTCCGTCGCCGAATGATCGCGGTCGTGCGTGGTGAACAGCAACGGCGCGCCGGAAACCGAGACCCGGCGCAATTCCGCCAAGGCCGCGCGGCGTTTGGCGCGACGCGGAATCTGCATGAGTCCATTGAACATGAACAGCACCCCCGCGTAGCTCTGGTCCAACGGCGGCGTCACGGTGGAAAGCTTCGTGGCGTCGCCGACGCAAAGCCGGATGCCGGTCGCGTCGCGTTCCGCGGCGAGGCTGACGGCTTGATCGACGAGTTCGCGGGCGAAATCGAAGCCGGCGATTCGCCGATAGCCGAGTGCCCATAGTCCGAGCGTCACCCGGCCGGCGCCGCAGCCTGCTTCGAGCAAGGGCGCGCCGCGATCCGGAAAGAAACGCTCGATCAGGATGCGTTCGGATTCCCACAGCCCGAGCTCATGCGCGGCGCGCGTGTAGTGTAGCACCGCGCGGAGATCGTTGAAGTCGGCCCGGACGACGGCGGACGTGATCTTTTTCACGGACAATGACGGTGGCAGGAGAGGAATCCTTCGCGGTGCTCAGGATGAGGGGCGATGGACGTCGCGCGGGCGAGGTCTACCGCTTGCGCCAGGCGGCGATGAACATCCCGTTCGCATTGAGCTCGTGGGGCCACAAGAAGACTTGCGCGTCGGATGCGGCGCCGGCGGCCCCGAAGAGCGGCAGTGGCTCCAATTCCGGATGCGCCGCGGAAAACGCCTGCGCCACCGCCGTCGTTTCGCTGCGCGTGAGCGTGCACACGGAATAAACGAGCTGACCGTTGGGCCGCAAAGCGGGCACGACGTGATTGAGCAGCGCAAGCTGCGTGCGGGCGAGTTCCTGCACATCCGTCGGCGTCGTGGTCCACCGCGCGTGGGGATTGCGCTGCCAGGTGCCGACGCCGCTGCAGGGGGCATCGATCAGAATACCGTCGAATTTGGTTTTGGTCGGCAGCTTCGCCGATCCGTCCCAGGTCGCGGCGCGGTAGTTGAAAATTTCGGCGCGTGCGGCACGGCGTTTCAGGATGCCGAGCCGGCGTTCGCTGCGGTCGGTCGCCCAGATGACGCCTTTGTTGGCCATGAGGTCGCCAAGGTGAAGCAGCTTGCCACCTTCGCCGGCGCAGGCGTCCCACCAAGTCTGTCCAGGTTTGGGCGCACACGCGTGGCCGACGAGTTGCGAAGCGAGGTCCTGGATTTCAAAGGCGCCGTGGTGAAAAGCCGGTGTGAGGAAAAGGTCCTGGGCGCCGGTGTACTGCAGCGCATCCGGCGCGCGCGGCGTCGCGACGCAATCGCCGAGCTCGCGGGCAAGGTGCTGCGCCGAGCCGGGCCGGGCGCGCAGCCAGAGAGCCGGCTCTCGTTGCAGCTGGCGCAGATAATCCGCCGGCAGCTCCATTTCCTCGCGCAGCCAGCCAGGCACCGCGCGCGCCGCGAGCGCCTCGGGCTTGATGGATTTCGGATCCGAATTGAAGCGCTCCTGCAGTGCGGCGGCGCCTTCGACTTGCTTTTGAAAGGAGGCCTTCGGATCGAGCCATTGCACCCAGCGAAAGTAGGCGAACACCGCGCGGCTGATTCCGCGTTTTTCCCGGCCGCCGAGCCGCTTGGCTTGGTAAAGATACCGACGCAACGCGGCATCGGCCGGGAGGTCGGATGCAATCGTCGAGAGTACGCGCGCCGCGTGGTTGAGAGTGGCAGAATCGGCCATGCGCCAAAGGAAAACACCCGGCGGCAAAATGGAAAGACTCGTCACAGGGTCCCAACGCCGGCCTTCCTCTGTCGTCGCGGCGTCTTGCTTGTGTTGTAGGGCGGGATCTCCGAACCCCGCCGTCGGAGGAGCGGGAGCGACGTAAATCAACGACATCGTGTTCGCACGCCTCCATCCGATGCGCTGACGATGTTTTTTTCGTGGTGTGCCGCGTGACGGCGGGGTTCGGAGAGCCCGGCCTACAATGGCGATCCCGGTATCATCCGCGTCGATTCGCGTGATTCGCGGGAGAACGGTTTGGGCATTCGTGTACGTTTGTTTCCATTCGCGGTTCGAAACCGCCACCAAGCCTGGATCCTTCGTTGCACTCAGGATGACCGGCGGTCGCCTCAGCGCGGGGTCAGGAGCTCGTTTTGCTTCAATCGCCGCAGGCGTTCTGGGCCGATCAAGTCCTGTAATCGCGCTTCGGTTGCTTGGCGCGCTCGGTCGACGGTGGAGTCGATTTCGCGCCAATTCACGCGCTGGCCCGCCGCTTGACTCAACTCCGCGGCGCCGCGCAGCCGCTCGGTTTGATCATTAAACGCGCGCAGCGTCTCATAGACGGAGGACACCTCGTCCTCTTTCAGCTCCCAGGCCTCGGCATATTGTTTCAGCGCTTTGTACGACGGGTCGTTTTGCCGTTTGTTTTTGTCGTAGGCATCGGCGCCCAAGATCGTCCGCAGCTGTTCTTCCTTCGCGTCGTTCATCGTTTTGAGGTCCGCCGCGATTTTGGCGATATCCCGCGGCGTCTCGCTCAGCTCCTTGGCGAACGCCGTTTCTTGCGCCCGATACGCTTCATCGATCCGCAGCACGGCTTTCGCTTGCTCGGGCGTCGGATTCAGGTCCCCGAGAGCGCGATAAACGTCGACCGTGGGATCGACGTTGCCCCGCAGTTCGTTGAAGCGCTGCGTCCCGAGCAACTGCTCGAGCTCGCGATCCAAGGTTCGTTGCGCCTGGGCCTGGAGCGCGCTGACATCCGCGCGATCGGCAACGCCGTCTTCCATTGCCATCTGCAGCTCCCGGCTCTTCTCCGCGAATTCTTTCTGCAGCCGGTACGCCTGCTCCGCTTCGGTCGCCGTCATGGGCAATTCGTCGCCGGGCGGGCGCGCGCGGTTCAGGTCGCGCAGGGTCTCTGCTTTGTCCCACTCCTGATAGCCGTCCTCACCGAGAGCCGACTTCAGCTCGCGCGTGCGCTCAGCCTCGATGCGGCGCGCAAACTCCACGTATTCTCGGTCGGGCACGAGCTTCGGCGCGTATTTCTTCTGGAGCGCCGCCATTTGCTGGGTCTCGCGTCGGTTCAACTCGGCGAGGAGCGCGCTCACGACCATGCGGCGGGACATTCCCATCTGCTCCAACTGCGCGACGGCAGCCGGATTGAGCGTGGCTCCACTCGGCTTCGACGGCGACTCGGAGAGCAGGTGACTCAGCGGCGCCGTCGATCGCGACGCGGCGCGCGACACCGTTGGCGCCGCCAATGGCACCGGCGAACGAGCGTGCCGGCCGAGCAGGACCGCAACGACGCCGAGCAGCACAACGTTCAACCCGACCGATACTCGAAAAGCGCGGCGCATGTCGGAGGCCAAGCGATGTAGGAGTGATACGCGGTCTATCGGTCACGACAGACGCGAAAGCCCTGATCGGCGCCTTTGCCGCTCGCTTCAAAACCCGCTCGGAACGCAGACGCGCAGCAGAAGTCGCCGCCCATCCAGCCGCCGCCCCGCCATACTCGACCGGCGGCGCTAGCGGCGGGCTCGAGAGCGTTGGCGGCCGCGTCGCCGTACCAGTTCCAACACCATTCCCGCACATTGCCGGACATGTCGTAGAGCCCGAGTTCGTTCGGCGCTTTCGTGCCGACGGGCTTGGGCTGGTTGTGATTCTTTTCCACGACGGGCCACGACCAAAAGCCGGTCAAAGGCTGGTCGCCCGAGTTGGCCCAGTACCAAGCGACCTTCTCGAGGTCGTCGCCGCCGCTATAGGTGTAATTCCGGCTCTTGCGACCGCCCGAGGCCGCGTATTCCCACTCGGCTTCGGTGGGCAGACGATAACCGTTCGCACCTGGGATCAGCGTCACGATCCATTTAACGGTATCGATGTCGTTCTGATTATTCGGGTCTTTGTTCTCGCGATCGAGCGCATAACACGGCTTGAGCCCTTCGCGCAGGCTCCGCTGGTTGCAGTACTCGATGCAGTCGTACCAGCTGACCGTTTCCACCGGCAAATTGTCGCCTTGGAACTTCGACGGATTGGTGCCCATCACCTCCCGCCATTCCTTCTGGGTGACCTCGTATTTGCCGATATAAAATCCGTCGACGGCGATCATTTTGCCGATGAACGGATTTCCCGTGGCGGTTTTATCGAAATAGTTCGAGTGCGGGTTCGCGAACGAGCCGCCATCGATCCAAACGAAATTCTCCGGCGCCTTTTGCGCCGAAACGCTCGTCGCAACGGAGACGACGACGAGAATCGCGAACAGTCCTTGGTTCATCGCATTAGCTTCATGATTCGGCTCTCCCACCGTCGGGCAGGGCAGCGCCGGCCGACAGACTGCGAGACAGGCCGCACTGCGTGGAGCAGCGCGGCCTGCGTTCCTGACATGCCGGCAGGTGCCGGGCCGAGAACAACGATTGAGACTCGTCAAATAGCCTGACGGTAGGGCGAGGTGTCTCGCCGAGCCGTTCCGAGCCGGAAGGCCCCAAGCCGGTCGAGGGCCCGCGGCTCACCGAGGACGGTTCGCCCTACCACGGCAAATTTTCGTCAGGGCATGCAGCGAGTCTTAATAGGCGAGATTATTGTCCCCAAACCGTGGCATTGATGGAGCCGCTCTTACCGCCCCAAGCTTCCAAAGCCAGGATCTGGTAATTGTACGATCCGAAACCCTGGCCGCCGCGGCTTTTCCAGTTGTTGATATGGTTGGCCATGGTGACGGTGTGGTTCGAGCCCGTGGAGGTGCCGCCCCACGTGTCTTTATACTGCCAGAACGTCGCCGTGCCTTGGATCGACGGCGCATTCACCCGCTGCTGCTTGTAGAAGCTGTAGGTATGACCGTCGCTGCTGATCGAGTTGATCGACGTGCCGCCGGTCACGGAACCCTTTTCCGCGACATAATATTCGATCAGGGGATTCGTGGTCCAACCGTAGATGCCCACGAAGTTGTAGCTGCCGCTCAGTGATCCGATATTGTAGCCGATGCTGTGCGAGCTGCCCGGATTCCAGCCCTTGCCGCCGACGATGTCGGTGACATTGCTGTAGGTGATCGCGAAATTACCGGCATAGCTGCCGGCGCTCGGGAAGGAGATGCTGCCCGAACCGCCTTCGCGATACAGCGACCAGAAGTAGCCGTGATCCGTGCCGGTGGAGGCCTGGGTCGAATTGACGTTGAGGAGGAACGCCGCAACGGAGACGGCGGAGAGGAAAAATGCTTTTTTCATAACGATGGATTGAATGAGTTTTTGGCTATGGTCGGCCGCGACGAGCGAGCGCCGGACTGCCCAAGAGGGTAAGCCAAGGGCAGGGCATCCCTGCGGGATGCCGGCGACCGACGATTGAGTTTGGTTAGTGGCAGCGTCGAATCACCACACCGTGGCGTTCGAGTGGCCCGAGCTATTATAGCCCTCGGTGGCCAAGATCATGTAATTATAGCTGCCCAAGCTGCCCAATACGCTCCGCCACTTGTTGAAGTGGTTGCCCATATTGACGCTGTGGTTGGCGCCGGTCGAGTTTTGCGACTGGCGGACGCTATAGTACTGCCAAAACGTCTGCGTGCCTTGAATGGACGGCTGATTTACCTGTTGATGCTTCGAGACATTATAGGTCCCGCCATCGCTGCTGAGGGTGCTGACCGTGGAGCCGCCGGACGAATTGCCGCTGCCGCCCCATTTTTCGATGACGTAGTACTCGATCAACGGGCTGGTGGTCCAACCGTAGACGGCCAGACGCGCCCAGCCGGTGGCGGACCAGACGCCGCAATTGTAGCCGACGGTGCGTGCGCTGCCGGGATTCCAGCCTTTGCCGGCCACGGTGTTGCCGCTGTTCCAGACCAGGTCGTAGTTGCCGCCGGAGCCCATCTTCATGGTCGCCGACCCGCCGCTACGCCAATAGGAATAGTAGTAGCCGTTGTTCGTGCCTGTGCTGTTGCTGGTGATGGTTTGAGCCTTCAGTCCGGAGACCGAGGCTACGACGATGCCGGCAAGGAGCAGACCTTGCAGGCGAACGCGCCGAAGCGCGGACGTAACGAGTGTTACTTGTTTCATGGGGGTTGGTGGTTATTGCGACGTTACCACCCGGAAGCTCCGCATTGGGGTAAAGAGCATCGGGGTGGATGCGGGACCCATGGGGTCCGCCTACGAGAAGACGGCGGCGACGGGCGACCGCAATTGAGCCTGTGCTCTTATTATAGAACAAACGACGGAAACGCGCGTCGCTGCGCCGCGAAGCGTGTTCCAAGTAATCTATACTCGCGTTAAATCATCCTCGCTGGGCGCGTTATTCCGGCCCCACCGCGGGAAAAAGATTATACCTGATTTGGGTAGGACATCGCCGATGCGGACGCGCCTTCGGATCGGCCCATTACCCCTGCCCGCGCTAGCCCCAAAATCTCATACTTCAAGCGATCACCAATCTAGGGACACAGAGGACACCCCGCTCTGACACAGAGTTCACAGAGACTATTCGCGAGTGCTGATTTTGCGCCAACGATCCATTCGCATCGTGAACCCCCGTACCGATTGCGGCCTCCTGCTGCCTCTGTTGGTGGACTAGGCTCGTGCGATCCGGTCGAGCCGAACGAATTTGTACTGCGCGTCGAACTCGATGCGAAAGTGCCCGTGAATTCCGTCGACCGTAACGTGACGCTGCAACGCGGACGCCGGAAATTGGACGACCTGTCCCGTCGTCGCGCGCGCCTGCACCGCGCGGGCTTGTCCGCGATAGTAGGCGAGGACTTGCGCGGCGCTCAGATTGAGCTCGATGACCAGGTCGGGCATGGCAGCGGCATGCGGCAGCCTGGCAACTTCGGAATCCGTGGCGAGCTTCCGGGTGGCCGGCAGCGATGAGACGACGGGGCTGGATCTGGGATCTCGCGCACGCTGCGTGTCATTCTGAACATAGTGAAGAATCCATGGCTCAGCCGACGGCTGACCCAACTGGATCCTTCGCTACGCTCAGGATGACAGGCGAGCGGAGTGGCAGCCTTATCGCATCTTGGCGAAGGTCGCCTTCAGCAGATCGAGATCGCTGGCGTTTTTGGTCCGTTCCTTCGCCTTCACGATCAAGTCGTTTTCGAGGGCGTTCTTCGTGGGCCGTTTGTTGTTCTCGTAGAACACGCCGTAGCAGCCCGGCCAAGGTTGCATCGAGAGACGAAACGCGGCGACTTCGTCCGTCACATCGTGGCGGGCGGCGTCCTCGGGCGTGCCGTCGTGCTTCTTTTCCTCGATCAGCGTCCAGGTGCCGCCTTTGCGCGGATTCGCGGCATCGAACGCGCCGGGATAGAATTCGACGCACTCCGAATTGATTTCCACGACCGAGAAGCCGTCGTGCTTGGCGGCGCGGGTCATCATTTCGATCATGTGATTCACCTGCGTCGCGTGGCTGCGGGCGACGAAGGTGGCGCCGCTGTTCAAGAGCGTGCGCATCGGATTGATCGGCTGGTCGATCGCGCCCGTCGGGTCGGTCTTCGTCTTGAAGCCGATCGGCGAGGTCGGAGACGTCTGCTTCTTGGTCAGACCGTAGACGAAATTGTCCATGATCACGTAGGTCAGCCGCACGTTTTTGCGCGCGGTGTGAACGAGGTGATTGCCGCCGATGGAGAAACCGTCGCCGTCGCCGCCGAACACGAAGACGTGCAGGTCATCGCGTCCGAGACTGATGCCCGCGGTGAACGGGAGCGCGCGGCCGTGAATGAAGTGACCGCCGTGGGTGTTGACGAAGTACGGGAAGCGCGAGGAGCAGCCGATGCCGGCGAAGGTGACGATCTTCTCGTGCGGGTAATTCAGCTTCTCGAGCACGCGGTAGAAGGACGCCAGCACGGCGAAGTCGCCGCAGCCGGGGCACCACGTGGGATGATCGGCCGTGAGCGCTTTTTTAGTGAGCTGAACGGGGGCGCCCGGCGGAATGGTCGGAACAGCGGCGGGAGCGGTCGTAGAGGCGAGAGTAGGAGCAGACATCGGAATTTTCGATTTGGATTAGCGGATACGGCCGCGAGGCGGCCTTGGGACCGATTTCGATCAGGTGCGAGCGGCGAGGGGGCTTTGCCGAGCCGCGCTGACCTGCGCTTCGAGGGCGGAATTCCCAATGTGTTTGGCAACTCCGGAGACGATTTCGCTGACTTTGAAGGTGAGACCGTCGGTCTTGCAGACGCTCACGATATTGGGATTCGCGTAACGAGCGCGGAGCAGCGTCGTCAGCTGGCCGAAGCCGTAAAGCCCTTCGTCGTTGAGTTCGGCGACGACGATCTTGCCGTAACGTGCGAACGTCTGCTCGAGCCCATTGGGCAGCGGATACAGATGGCGAAGGTGCATGTGCGCGGCTTTGACGCCGGCTTTGCGAATCCGGATGACCGCTTCGCGACCGGGTCCCCAACCGGAGCCCCACGTGACCAGCAAGGCCTCGCCGTCGGTGTCGCCGATGAGCTCGGGCGCCGGCAGGCTCGCGCCGAGCGTTTTGAATTTTTCGCGCCGTTTGGCCGTCATCTGCACGTGCAGCTTGGGGCTGCCCGTCGGATGTCCGAGTTCGTCGTGCTCGAGACCGGTTACCGTGGGATACTTGCCGGAGGCCATGCGAGACCCCGGAGGCGCGTGCTGGGTGATGCGATCGAGCGGGTAAGCTTTGTAGTCCGCGGGCCGTTCCGAGAGATCGGGCTTCGGGTCGACCATGAGCTTCGCGAAATCCGGCTCGTCGAACGCTTCGATGCGCGAGGACAATCCTTGATCCGTCAAGATGATGACGGGCGTGCTGTATTGCCGGGCGATCCGCGCCGCCTCCATGGCGATGTAGAAACAGTCTTCGACGTTTTTCGGCGCGAGCACCACGCGCGGGCTGTCGCCGTGGCTGCCGTAGATCGCCTGCATCAAATCGCTTTGCTCGACGTTCGTCGGCATGCCGGTGGATGGGCCGCCGCGTTGCACGTTGACGACGACGAGCGGCATTTCCGACATGACCGCCCAGCCGAGCGCTTCCATTTTCAGGGAGAGCCCCGGGCCGGAGCTGCCCGTCACGGCGAGCCGGCCGGAATAGGAGAATCCCAGCGCGGTCGAGATCGAGGCGATCTCGTCTTCGCATTGCACAAAAATGCCGCCGTATTTCGGAAACTCGGTGCGCAGCGTTTCCATGATCGAGGACCAAGGCGTGATTGGATAACCGGCGCCGTGCCGCACGCCGGCGGTGATCAGGCCGTAGGCCAGCGCGGTGTTGCCGTCGAGCGTCACCTGGGGACGACCGGATTTTGCGGCCGCTTCGTCGATCGCTTCGAAGCGATAAAACAGATCGCGCAGATTGTTTTGCGGCCAGGCGTAGCCGGCGTCGAAGGCGAGGATCGCGTTGCGCACGATATCTTCGTTCTTTCCGCCGAAACGTTCCTTGAGCAGCCCCGTGAGCTTCGGCACGTCGAGGTCGAACACGCGCGCGATGAAGCCCATCACGAACATATTCTTGCCCTTGTCCTTCGCCGCGCCGCCGACGGCTTCGACCGTCCCCGTGGTGATCGGCAGCGGGACATTGGTGAAGCGATGGTCGTCCGGATTCGGCTTAACGTGATCCGTGTCGTACACGAGCACGCCGCCCGGACGAAGCGAAGCGATATGCGCGTCGTAGCTGTGCTGGTAAAATGCGACGAGCATGTCCGCGCGGTCGCCGGCCGACAGAATGTCGCCCGTGCCCATGCGCACTTGGAAAATCGAAGGTCCGCCGGAGATCGTCGACGGGATCGTCATGTACGTCATGACGTCCTGATCGCTCCGACCGGCGAGCCGGGCGAGGAAGCCGCCGATGGTTTGGATGCCATCTTGCGAATTGCCCGCGAGGCGAATGACAACGTCGTGAATAGGACGGGGGGAGCCGCTGGTAGCGGCGGCGCCCGTGCCCGATAATTCGGGAGAGTGGGGGCTGACCATGAGTGAGCGCCGAGGCTGCGGTGAGAGGGGAATCGAGTCAACGGACCGCCCCGAACCAAAGCCCAAGATTAGTAAAAAGTGGGAGTGAGCATTTCCACTAGAAGATGGAATAATGAAACGCTGGCGCCAGCGCTTTGGAACTAAAGTTTCGCGCGAATTGGCAGCAGCCGTTAGCGGAGCGGTCGCGTATATTTATCCACGAGTTCTTGTGCGTGTGGCGGGGGAGGCATTTGCGGAACGCGGTGGCGCCTTAACGGATGGATCCTTTGCGGCGACGCTGAGTCGGGCCAATGATGCCGGTGACATCGGCGAGCCTCGCGCCGATCTCGAGATTATTGCGTTAAAGGGCCGGTCGGTGACGGGTTTGGGCTCATTCCAGCGCATTGATTAGTAGCTGCACCGCCGATCTGCCCCGATCGGCTGCTCGCCAAGCGCGAGCCCTCCCTTGCCGCGCATTCGGCGCGGACGTTTAGCGAAGTAACACACTGAACCCCGATGAAAAGTAATACCGACCTCGTACAAAAATCAGACTCCTCCGCATCTCCTCGGCCAGCTCGGCGTTGGAGCGTTCGTTCCACGGCCTTCGCCTTGCTGCTGAGCTTGGGCGCCACAACACACGTCAGCGCCATGGAAGGCGCCGACGGCATGTTCGATCCTTCGACCATCATCAAGGTCGGCAGCACGTACCATGTGTTCGCCGACGGCCAGGGGATCATCCATCGCACCTCGACCGATCTCGTGAACTGGACCAACACCAGCACGGTCTTCGGCAGCGGCTCCGGTCCGAGCTGGATCCAGACGTACGTGCCCGGCTTCGCGGGATATTTCTGGGCGCCCGACATCGTCTCGATGGGCGGCAAATACTATTGTTATTACTCCTGCTCGCTCGGGCAACGGCCGTGCGCGATCGGTGTCGCGTCGAGCACGAATCTGTCCACCTGGACCGATCTCGGCATGGTGGTGTACTCCGACAACAACACGACCTATGGCTCGATCGATCCGGGGATTTGCCGCGACGCGAGCGGCAACTACTGGATGACTTGGGGCTCGCATTTGACCGGCATCTGGGTCGCGCAACTGAATCCGTCGACCGGCAAATTCATGAACTCGTCGAAGTACAATATCGCGAACTTCAACGATGCGGAAGGTTCCGCGATGATGTACCACAACGGGTACTATTATCTCTTCTATAATCGCGGCACCTGCTGCAGCGGCACGAGCAGCACGTATTACATCAGCGTGGCGCGTTCGACGTCGCCGAATGGCACCTTCAGCGGCAATCGAACCTATCTTTCCGGTTCCTCGCCCTGCATCGGTCCCGGCCATTTCGGTTATTACACGGAGGGCGGCGCCGAATACGTTTCGTATCACTACATCGATGCGAACAGCAACGGCTACCCGCGCCTGGGCCTTTCGAAGATCGGCTGGAACAGCGACGGCTGGCCGAATTTCCAGGCGAACTGGATCGGCAACGGCACCTACAAGGTCACGGCGCAGAGCAACGGCTTGGCGTGGGACGACTGGGGCTGCACCGGCGCGTCGCTCCAGGCTGTCGCGCAAAACACGTACACCGGCCTCGCCTGCCAGAAGTGGGTATTCACGCATCTGGGTTGGGGCGCTTACAAGATCACGTGCTCGCTTGGCGGCCTCAGTTTGGACGCCGTGAATTGCGCCAACGCGAATGGCACGAAGCTGGACCTTTATTCCTACTGGGGCGGCGCCTGCCAGCAGTGGAAAGTGTACCGGTCGAACAGCGGCTCGTATGTCATCTCGACGATGAACGGCAGCGGCAATGGCACGGCGGTCATTGAAGTCCCGAGCGCCAGCACCGCGACGGGAACCCAGCTCGGCCTCTGGGCCTACGGCGGCGGCGCGCACCAAAAGTGGAACGTCTCGGCGCCGTAATCGCGGACGAGAGACCGCGAAGGTAGGGGCGTCGGACAGGCGTCCCTACCTTGTGGCTGGATGGCATGTCGAGGTAGGGCCGGACGTCCGGGCCGACCGATCGAATGCGCGTGCGTTTCCGGCGCGCCCGGAGGTCGGGCCCTACCGCCGCTACCTGCTCGGCTCGGCGGGACGCCTCGCCCTACCGTCAGGCTATTTCGCGCCTCACTCGTAGAAACACACGCACACGCACATCGCCGCCTTGGCGGTGTGCGCGGTTTGCGTCAGGCGGCCGGTCGACGCATCGACGCGGAAAACCGTGACGTTCTCCGATTCCTGATGCCCGCAGACGAGCCATTTGCCATCCGCGGACAACGCGAAGTTTCGCGGCACCTTGCCGCCCGACGGCACGGTCTCGACCGTTGAGAGCCGGCCCGTTTTTTGATCGATCGCAAACACCGCGATGCTGTCGTGCGCGCGGTTCGAGGCGTAGAGAAACTTCCCAGTGGGATGAACGCGCACTTCGGCCGCCCATTTTTCCCCCGCAAAATCCGGCGGCAGCGTGGACAACGTCTGCACCGGCGTGAGCGCCCCGCGTTTGGCGTCGTAGTCGTATACGTCGAGCGTCGCGCCCATCTCCGTCAGGTTATAACCGTGTTTACCGTCCGCGCTGAACTTGAAATGCCGTGGTCCCGCGCCGGGCGCCGAGGCGACGAATGCCGGATCGGCCGGCGTCAGTTTCGCGGCGGCCGCATCGAGTGCGTAGGTGAAAATCTGGTCGAGACCGAGATCGCAAACGATCACGAAGCGATTGTCGGGCGACAACGTGACGGAGTGGACATGCGGTTTGTCCTGCCGCTTCGGATTCGGGCCGTGTCCGGTATGCTGGACGATATTCGGCGCGCCAAGCGTGCCGTCAGCCTGGATCGCCAGGGCAGCGACGTAGCCGTCGCCGTAGTTCGCCGCGACGAGGGTGCGATTTGTGGCGTCGACGGCCAGATGACACGGGCCGCCGGCGGTTTCTTTGGCCAAGGGCGAGGCGGGCAGGGGCGTCAGTTGGCCGCTCGCGCCGTCGACGGAATAACCGACCGCTTGCGCTTTCGAGGCGTGCACGGCGTAGAGCCGGCGTTTGTCCGGGGAAAGGGTGAGCCAGGTAGGGCTGGGCGTTTCGGCGACGAGCACAGGCGCGGTGAGTTCGCCGGTTTCGTCGTTCAGCCAAGTCGCGTAGATGCCGCGGCTCGTGGTTTTCGTGTACGTGCCGAGGAAGATGAGATGCGAGGAAGCCATGAGGAGCGTCGCACCTTGCAACAAAAACGCGCCGGTGCAAAGAGCGGCGCGTGTCAAAGATCCGAGAGTAGGGCGGAGAATCACGTCGCCGGAAATTGGCGCGCTTGGGCCAATTTGCGACGAAGTTCCGCGCGAAAGTCCGGATGCGCGATCGAAATCAAGGCGTCGCCGCGTTCGCGCAGCGATTTTCCGTGCAGGTTGACCGCACCGAATTCGGTCACGACCCAATGGACGTGTCCGCGGGTCGTGACGACGCCCGCGCCGGGATTCAATTCGACCACGATGCGCGAGACTTTGCCCTTTGCCGCCGTCGACGGCAGGGCGATGATCGGCATGCCGCCTTTCGAAAGCGCGGCGCCGCGAATGAAGTCCATTTGTCCGCCGATGCCCGAGTAGATCCGATGCCCCATCGAGTCGGCGCACACTTGGCCCGTGAGATCGATTTGGATCGCCGAGTTGATGGCGACGACCTTCGGGTTTTTGCGAATGACCGACGTGTCGTTCGTCCAGTCGCACGGGTAGAAATGGACGAGCGGGTTGTCGTTGACGAAATCGAAGAGCCGTTTGGTGCCGTTGATGAAGCTCGTCATGATCCGGCCGGTGCCGACGGCTTTGAGCCGATTCGTGACGGCGCCGGATTCCACGAGATCGACGATCCGGTCGGAGAACATCTCGGTGTGGATGCCCAGATCGTGCTTGTTGTGGAGCCGGGCGAGGACGGCATCGGGAATGCCGCCGATGCCCATCTGGAGCGTCGAGCCATCTTGAACCAAGTTCGCGATGAGCTCGCCGATTTGGGCTTCGACCGGCGTCTCGGCTTCGAGGTGATGCTCGAACAACGGCCGGTTCGACGCGGTGAACGCGTGAATCCGTTTCAGCGGCAGCACGTTGTTGCCGTGCGTGCGCGGCATCCGCTCGTTGATTTCGGCGATGACGAGCCGTGCCGTTTCCGTTGCGGCTTTCGCGGCGTCGCAGGAGGTGCCGAGGGAGCACAGGCCGTGTTCGTCGGGCGGGGAGACCTGCACGAGGGCGACGTCGAGCGGCACCGCGCCCGTGAGAAACAACCCCGGGATGTCCGAGAGGAAAATCGGGACGAAGTCGGCGCGATCCTCCGCGACGGCCTTGCGCAACGGCGCGCCCGTGAAGAGCGAGACGGAGCGGAAGCGTCCCTCGCAGCCCGGCTCCGCAAAAGGCGCCGGCCCGGCAGTATGCAAGTGGTACAGCTTCACGTCCGCGACATCCTGTCGCGCGCACAAGGCGTCGAGCAGGGGAGCGGGCGTGGCGCATGCGCCGTGGATGAAAAGATTAGTGCCACTGCGGACGTGTTTGACGGCGTCTGCAGGCGACACAGCACGAGATTTCCAATCGATAGAACTCATGGCGGAAGTCACTTGGCACAGTGGTGTTCGCCGGCGCGACGCGCGAACTTAGAACCGTCGCATCTCCTGTTAAGGTTGCCGCATTTTTTGATGGGACGACGCGCAAGGACCCGCCGTCGCGGTAGATCCTAATCCGCATGTCGCCGCGTTGCCAGCGACGACGACGCAAGCCGAGCCAGGTTTTCGACCGGACGCCGGGCCGGGTCTAGGTCGCGGGCGGATGCGTCGCGGGCACGACGGCCGAAGCCGGCCGAGTTCGCGTGGCGGTGTCGTCGTGGGGCTCCGGCACGCCGCCTTGCTTTTCCGGCAGGTGGACCGTGACGGTCGTGCCAACGCCCACTTCGCTGCGGACGGAGATCGTACCGTGG
Source organism: uncultured Opitutus sp. (assembly GCA_966252355.1). Taxonomy (GTDB): domain Bacteria; phylum Verrucomicrobiota; class Verrucomicrobiia; order Opitutales; family Opitutaceae; genus ER46. The sequence continues at coordinate 20,803 of CBINOT010000049.1, forward strand.
TGCAACGCGACGATTTTGTCGCAGATCGTCAATCCGAGCCCGAAGCCGCGCACATCGTCGCCGAATTGTTTCGTCGTGAAATACGGCTCGAAGATGCGTTGGACGTGTTCGCGCGGAATGCCGATGCCGTCGTCCTTCACTTCGAGCTGAACCCAACCGGGCCGGCAATGACCGACGACGACCTGGACGTTCGTGCCGCCGGCCGAGGCGTCGATGGCATTATTGGTGAGGTTGACGAGCAGACGTTGAACCAGCACGCCGTCCGCGACAAAGCTCTCGCGGCGCTCCAGCGCGGTGATGACCGCGACGCCGCGCCGGGCTGCGCGGGTCGCGGTGATTTCCGTGACCGACGCCAGCGTGCGCGGGAGGTCGATCAGCTCGAATTTCGGGGTGAGCCGCTTGGAGAAGAAAAGCGCTTCGCTCACGTAATCGCCGATGATCGCCACCGAGCGGCGCGCGGCGTTGTGCACCTCCTCTTCGACGCTGCCTTCGGGGTACTGCCCGCGGGTATGCACGAGAAACGACGAGATCGGGGTGATCAGGTTTTTCAAATCATGCGCCAGTCCGCGCGACATCATCGAGAGATGGTCGACCTTCGCCTTCAGCCCCTCTTCCGCCACCAGCCGCGAGCGAACGAGAATGTTGTCGACGACGCCGGCGATCTCCTGGATGCGCTGGACTTCCGGATACGTGAAGGGCCAGCCCGACGCTTTCATGCCCAGCGCAATCAAGAGGGAGGGCGCCGGCGTGCCGCGCGGCACGGGGACGAGCAGCCCGAGGGAATGCTGCTGCAGGTAGCGCTGCAAGGCCTGCGAACTTGGCGACGACCGGCGCCGGTCCAGGGTTTCCGGGGTGACCCAGCCGTGCTCGATCAGGCAGGCGAAGGCCGGGCTGTCTTTGCGCAGTTCCAGCCGGTCGCGCACAAAAGCATCGCCGCGGTCCACGAACAGGGCGGCGAATGTCACGTCGCAGTCGTTCGCGAGCAGCCGCTCGAAGCCTTCGACCAGCTGGGCGTTGCTGGGCTCCGTGCGCGAAAGATCGATCACCGCTCGACGCATCGCGGCGAGGCGGCGTTCGCCGTTCAGATCGAGCCAGGTGCGGGACCTCGCATCGAACCACAGCGCGAGGGGCGTGCAGACGGCGACGGCCACGCAAAGATCCGCTGGCGAGGGAATCAGCTTCGTCAGCGACCACCACGCCACCCACGTGCTCGCGGCCAGACCCACGATCACGACGAGACGTTGCACCAACGACACGACGATCTGTCGCGCATTGTAGATGCGATGGAAGGTCATCGCCCAGCCGCTCAAGGCGAACGAGATCAGGAAAATGACCAAGCTCGAGCGCCGGCACCAATTGAGTTGCAGCGCGTTGCCGACCGCGGTCACGACGATCACGAGCGGGAATGCGATGGCGAGATTCAGCGTCAGGAACGTCATCTCGACGCGTCGCAACCCGGTCTGCTGTCGCATTCGCCGATAGGTATGGACGATCAAGAGCGCGTCGACGACGAGCCCGGTCGCGCAAAGCCCGAAGTAGGCCAGGCCGCGAGCCGGCTGCGCCGGGGTCGAGTTCGACGGCAGGTAATAGTCCGTGAAGCAAAGAACCGCTGCGAGGATGGCGAGCGCGATCAGCGGCCACGAGCGCAGCAACGCCTGTCGCCGGGTATACGTGCCGGACACCGCGTCGCCCAAGATGAAAATCAGCCACGGCATGAATGCCGTGATCGCACCGTTGGTTCGCAGCCAGGGCAGAGGCGACGAAACGCCGTCGGTCCCAAAACGCATTCCCGCCCACGCCGAGCCCACCACGCAGGCCAGCCAACCGGCGGTGAAGAGCGCGGTGACGGCGTAGACCTGATTCGCGAACCGGCCGGGGTTGGCCCGGAAGACGGCGATGCCCACGCCGAGGCAAAAAAGCGTGATGACGACGACGGTGGCGATCATCGGGGGACGGCGGCGTGGATACGCCGATCCGCAGCGTGATTCGTCGGTCGCTCCGTACGCAACGCGATTCTAGGCCGGCGCGCTGTCCGTGCGCCGGTACGTCGCCAAATACCGTCGTTCCTCGGCCGCGGTGGAAAACTCGGTGGGCGCGATGCCGTCCAGCCCAAAGCAAACGCGCAGGCGATCCCCGCGCAGCTGATACACGCAAGGAATCGTCCGGCCGGCATTCGGCCCCTTCGTCCCGTGCAGCAAGAGCGTATGGAGATCGACGACGGCGCCGACCTCGAAGGTGCCCCGATCGACGATTTCACCGCCAAACCGCATCGTATAGGTGCCGCCGGCGAGTTCCATCGTGCTCTGGGCGACGACCAACTCCGGCGCGGCTTCTCCCGCGAGCTCGGCGTTGACCATCTTCCAAGAGCCGTCGATTACCGCGGACAGGGAGGACATGGGATCGGGAAACGCGTGCGGAAGGGGACTGCTCGGGCGCCGATCAACGGCTGACCACGAACGGGGCGAAAAACGCGGCCTGCGCCGGTGGGAAGCGGCCGCGCAAATGGACCCCATCGTCGCGCTGTTCTTCCGCTTGCACGTGCCCGACGGCGTGCAGTCGCGCGATCACGTCGTAGCGGGTATGCGGCACGATCAGCTCGGTGGCCGCATGCGCCTCCGCGATCAATTCGAGACAGCGCGCTTCGAGCAGATCGAGGCCGGCGCGGGTCTGCGCGCTGACGAACAAGGCGTCGGGCGCGATGCGCCGCGCGCGTTGCTGCATGGCCGCGTCGGCGGCGTCGACCTTGTTGAATACGGTTACCATCGTCTTGCCCGCGGCCCCGAGCTCCTCGAGCACCGCCAGCGTCGTGGCGTGATGCTGCTCCACGTTGGGATTCGTCACGTCGAGGACATGGACGAGAAAATCCGCGACGACGACTTCCTCGAGCGTGGCTTTGAACGCCTCGACCAGGCCGTGCGGCAGTCGCCGAATGAAACCGACCGTATCGGTCACGAGGACCTTTTGGTTTCCGCGCAGCACGAGCTGGCGCGTCGTTGGATCGAGCGTGGCGAAAAGCTTGTTCGCCGCGAGAACCTCGGCGCCCGTGAGGGTATTGAGCAGGGTGGATTTGCCCGCATTGGTGTACCCGACGATCGCGCAGGTGGGGATCGGCACCCGCTGCCGTTTCCGACGCTGGACGTCGCGTTGCTGGACGACGTTCGCGAGCTCGCGCTTCAGGTGCGCGATGCGATCGCGCACGATGCGGCGATCTTGCTCGAGCTGGGTTTCGCCTTCGCCGCCCATCGCGCCTTTGCCGCGTTGCCGCGACAAGTGCGTCCAGGCGCGAGTGAGGCGCGGCAGCGAGTACTCCATGCGGGCAAGGGCGACCTGCAGGATCGCTTCGCGCGTGTGGGCGCGGTCGGCGAAAATCTCGAGGATCACTTCCTGGCGGTCGATGACGGCCAGCCCGGACATTTCCTCCCAGTTCCGCTGTTGGGCGGGCGAAAGCGCCTCGTCGAAGACAATGACGTCGGCGTTGTCGGCCTTCGCTTGCTCGATCAGCTCGGCGGCCTTGCCGCTGCCCAGCAGCAGGGCGGGCGTCGCATTGCGCAGCCGAACGAGCGTCGTGCGGGTTACGACGATGCGGAGATTCTCGACCAGTTCCTTCAGTTCGGTGAGCAACTCGGCCCCTTCGCCCTCCGCCATCTTGTCGGTTTGTACGCCGACGAGAAAGGCGCGTTGCAGATTAGCGGGCTTGTCGGTGAGAAAATCGGCCATTGAGGAACCAGCAGGCAATCGCACCCCGGTGGAGAGTCAAACGCCCGTACGCGGGCGTTTTGCCCGCCTCCGCCGCCGGTCCGCCGCGCAACGCGAGGGGGATTACGGCTGGACCAAGCTGCTGGCCGCAGGTCCGTTGTGCGGTATACGGGAAACTTACGGGCAACTTTCCGAGGGGCCGGCGGAGAATTACAGGTGTCGCCCGGTAGCGAGTGCCGCCCTTGTAGCGGTTGACTGCGATCAATAGATTAGGGCGGCGCGAACGGTCGGGTTTTGGCTCGACTTTCGCTGTGAAGTTTATTGGCTCGCAAACTTTTCCGCGCGCGGGCGGGTGCCCGCCGTTGTGCCTACACTCATGACCAACAAACGAAATATTCCGACGCGTCGCTTCATCAAGCCCTCGTTCAATTTTCTGATCGAGAAAAAGCGTGATGGCGGCGAGTTCACTCAGGAAGAAATTCGCTACATTATCGACAGCACGCTGGATGGTGAAATGCCGCAGCATCAGCTCGCTGCGCTCGCCATGGCGATCTACTTCTCGGGCATGTCCGCGCAGGAGACCGCGGATCTCACGGAAGAAATGATGCTTTCGGGCGAGGTGATCGACCTTTCGCATATCGCGAAGCCGAAGATCGACAAGTACTCGACGGGCGGAGTCGGCGATAAGACCTCGCTCGTGTTGGTCCCCCTCGCGATGGCGAGCGGCGTCGTGGTGCCGATGATGTGCGGCGTGGAGCACGACTATGTCGTCAGCACGCTGGACAAGCTCGCGGCGATTCCCGGCTTCAAAAGCCATCTTTCCAACGATCAATTTTCGTCCCAGCTCGCGAAAATCGGCGGCGCGATCATCGCGCAGACCGAGGACTTGGCCCCGGCCGATGCCAAGCTTTACGAGCTGCGCAAGGAAACCGGCACGATTCCCAGCCTGCCGTTGATCACGGGCAGCGTCCTTTCGAAGAAGCTGGCCGAAGGCTCCGAAGGCCTGGTGATCGATGTGAAGTGGGGCAACGGTTCCTTCATCAAGGATCTCGAGCAGGCCAAACAGCTCGCCCGGTCGATGACCCGCGTCGGTCGCTCGATGAAGCGCCGCTGCGTCGCGCTCGTGACCGACATGAATCAGCCGCTGGGCGACACGGTCGGCACCGCCCTCGAAGTGAAGGAAGCGATTCAGCTGCTCAAGGGCGAAGGCCCCGAGGACATGAAGGAACTCGTGCTGAAGCTCGGCATGGAAATCGTCCGCCTGGCCGGCGTCGCCGGTTCGACGCTCTCGGCGAAGCAAACGGTGCAACGGCACCTGACCGACGGCTCGGCGCTCGAGAAGTTCAAGGAATTGGTGAAGGCGCAGGGCGGCGACACGTCCTTCGTCGATCATCCCGAAAAATTCCCGGCCGCCCGCCACATCCGGAAGCTGCCCGCGCCGAAGCGCGGTTACGTGCACACGATCAACGCGGCGATGATCGCGCGCGGCGTGCATCTGCTGGGCGCCGGCATCGAGCCGGGCAACGGCACCTCGCACAACGGCCACGGCCATGGTCACGCCAACCACAACAAGATCGATTATTCGGTCGGCGTGTCGGAAATCAAAAAGGTCGGCACGCAGGTGAAGCAGGGCGAGCCGCTGATGATGATCCACTACAACGACGAGGCGAAGCTCGAGCAGGCGTTGGAGTATTTCAAAAACGCGTATCGCCTCGCCCCGAAGCGGCCGACTCCGCCGCCGCTGGTCGTCGAACGCGTCGCTTGAGCGGTCGCCGTTTGCGGCATTTTCTTCCGGGCCGGGCGCGGTGCGTCCGGCCCTTTTTGTTGGCCCGCGCCCGCGGAGGTCGAGCGCGTCGCTGCGTCGTCGGGCGTCCTGCGCTGGAAAGAATTTGCCGATCCGACCTTGCTCCGCCCAGTTTCGGCGGATGTCTGACTCGCAGCCTACGGATCATCCGCCGAAAGCGCCGCCGCCGAAAATCGACCGCTCGGCTTGGGCACGGCCGTGGGCCCAGTTGAAGTATTTCACGTTCCAGCCGGCGATCTTTCCGCGGCTGCTCGGCCAAGTTTCACCCGACGCCCGGCCGGGCGATTTCGTGAACGTCTACGACAAAAACGGCAATCTGGCCGGTGGCGGGTTGTTCAATCCGCGCGCCAAGATCCCGCTGCGTGTCGTCACGCACTCGGTCGAGCCGGTGAACGAAGGTTATTTCGAGCAGGCGATTCGCCGGGCGGTCGAGTTGCGACGCGGCCTCTTCAAGCTCGATGACACCACCGACGCGTATCGGCTCATCAATTCGGACGGCGACGGCTTGAGCGGTCTGACCATCGATCGGTACGCCGACACCCTCCTGTGCGAAGTATACTCGCTCGGGATTGCGCAACGACTCCCGCAATGGTTGCCGCTGCTGCACGAGCTGGCGGGCACGAAATCCGCGCGCGTGCAGGTCGATCACGATCTCGGCAGCCTCGAAGGCATCAAGCCCTCGACGTTCAAGGAAACGAACGCCGCCGCTCCGCGCGCGGTGAAGATTCGCGAGCATGGCGTGCGCTACGAAGTGGACTTCGCCGAGGGGCACAAAACCGGTTTCTTCTGCGACCAGCGCGAGAATCGTCGCAACGTCGCGCGCTTCACGAAAGACGCGCGGGTGCTGGACCTCTGCTGCTACACCGGCGGATTTTCGCTGTGCGCAAAAGTGTTGGGCGGCGCGGCCGACGTCACGAGCGTCGATCTCGACGAAGCCGCAATCGCCCAGGCCAAGCGGAATGCGAATCTCAATCAAGCGCGGCTGAAGTTCGTGCACGCCGACGCCTTCGCCTATGCGCGGCAAATGCAGACGAACGGTGAGAAATGGGACGTGGTCGTGCTCGATCCGCCGAAGTTTATTTTCACGCGGGAAGAAGGCGGAAACTGGGAAGGCCGCCAGAAGTACGAGGATCTGAATCTCCTCGCGATTTCGCTCGTGAAACCCGGCGGCGTTTTTGTGACTTGTTCTTGCTCCGGGCTGCTCAGTCAGGAGGACTTCGAAGCTCATGTCATCAAGGCGGCCCACCGTCAAAACAAGCGGCTCCAATTCCTCGATCGCACCGGCGCCGGCGCCGACCATCCGGTCTATTCGAATTGCCTCGAAAGCCGCTACCTCAAGGTGCTCTGGGCCCGCGTGGTCTAACGCCGCGTTGCCTCGGCCGCCCGGGAAGAGTGCCCAGTTCAGGGCTGGCGAAGTGCCCAGATTTGACGCGCCCGGCGTTGTGACTGAATTTTCACGCTCGTTACCCCGTCGCCCACGCGAACGGGACCGAATTACGTTCAACTTCGGCATTGCTTGTGCCGATGCTGCCTGCCGCAAATCTTTGCCCTAAAATATGCCACTTACGTTTGCACCGCGGTTCCGAGGGTGGTGTTTGATTGGGGCGCTTTGGATTGGCGCAGCCTACGCGGCCGATCAGAAGCCGACTTTGATGGGCGCCACGCGGGATCAAGTGCTTGCCCGGCTCGGCGAGCCGAAAAGCCAGATCGTCGCCGGTAATCGCGAAGTGCTCTTTTTTGCGACGGAGCGGGTGGTCCTGCGTGAGAACCGCGTCGTGGCGGTTGAGCCGATCTTCGCCGAACCCGCGGCGACGGCGCCAAAACCCGCGCCGTCGGTGGCGCCCGCTGCCGCGGACTCGACCAACGCAACGGCGCCCGCGCCGAGCGCTCCGACGTCTGTCACCCCGACGACCACGCCGAGTGCGGCGCCGGCGGCGAGATCTGGATCGACTTCGAAAGCGGGCGTTTCGGCTGCAACGAGCGCGGGCACGGGCTCGGACACCTCCGAAGCGACGACGACGACTCCCGCTGCGCCCGCGCAGCCAGAGGTGCAGATCAAATCCATTCGGCCACCGTCGACGCTACGCGCATCGTCAACCGCTACGCCGGCGCCGCAGCCGCCCGCGGCCAGTTCGGTTCCGGCTCCGAGTTCGTCGGTGCCGACACCCCCTTCGGGCTCTTCCGCGGACGCCTCGCGAACCCCTACGAATGGACCGACACCGGAGATAGCCACGCAACCGACACCCGCCACGCCCGCGCCCCAGACCGACGCCACGGCGACGCAACCCTCGGCGCCGGCATCGGCGGAAAAGCCGGCCGAGGTCGCTGCCGCGGCGCCAGCTCCGACCCCCGCCGATTCGGCCGCGGCGGCGACCGCCCCAAGCGTGACAGCGCCGGGCAACGTGACCGCCACCCCGAAGCCCGTTGCACCGAAGCCTTCGCGGGCTCGCGAAGCCGCGGCCAACGACGAGTCCGCGGTGTCGACCCCGATGGAAAGCGTCTTTTCCACTTCGACCTATGTCATCGCCGGCGTGATTGTCATCGGCGGGATCGGATACCTCGTTTGGCGGCGGCGGCAGCGGCAGATCGAACTCGCGGCCACTGCGGTTTCGGCTTCCCCATTTTTGCCGGAAGCGGTGGCGCCGGCCGCCACGGGCAGCCGCTTCACGGTGGACCTGCTCGGCAAACTGGAATGGAAGCGTTTCGAGGAACTGGTCGCCTCGTATTACAACAAGACTGGCGTGGTCGCGTCGCGGACGAAGAGCGGGCCGGAGACGCCGGTGCACATTCGGATTTCGTGGAAAGGTGAGCCGCGTCCTTTCGCCTGCGTGCAATGCATCCCGCATCCGGCGGGCCTGATCGAGGCGAAGCCGCTGCAAGCCCTCTGCGAGGCGATCGCGGCGGAAGATATTCGACGCGGCTATGTCGTCACGTCGGGGAAATTCAGCGTGCCCGCGCGAGACCTCGCCGAGGAAAAGCACATCACGCTGCTTTCCGGCGACATCTTTCTGGAGAAGCTAAACGCCTTGCCCGAGGCCGCGCGTAGCGAGTTGCTGCGCGACGCGACGGCCGGCGACTACATGACCCCCACGTGCCCCCGTTGCGAAATCAAGATGGTGCGTTCTGCGGCCGATCCCTCGGTCTGGCAGTGCGCGCAATGCGGCACGGTCTTGCCGCGGTGGTAGGAGAGAGTCGGAAGCTCGCGTCGGCGACACAGACGCTCACCGTTCGGCGATCGAACGCAAAAAAACCCGCGGCATAATCGCCGCGGGCGGAAAAGGAATCGGCGTTTGCGATCGCTTAGGCGCGGCCGAGATACGAGCCGTCAGTCGTATTCACGCGGATGACGTCGCCTTCTTTGATGAAGAGCGGGACTTGCACCACGAGACCGGTCTCGAGTTTCGCCGGCTTCTGCACGTTGCTCGCGGTGTCGCCTTTGATGCCTTCGGCGGATTCGATGACCTTGAGCGCGACCGCGCTCGGGAGATCGACCGAAAGAGCGCGCTCGTCGACGAACAGGACGTCGACCTTGCCGCCCGGGGCGAGATAGTTCTTCACGTCGCCCAACTGCGTCTCCGTCAGCTCGATTTGCTCGAAGGTATTGGGATCCATGAACGCGAACGTGTCGCGGTCGGCGTAACTGAATTCGAGCGTCTTCCGGTCGGTCGGCAGCACTTCCACGGTGTCCGTCGACGCGAATCGCTGGTCGAGCGCTTTGCCGTAACGGAGATTCCGCATCTTGATCTGCACGAAGGCCCGAAGATTACCAGGCGTGCGGTGCTGCGTTTCCATCACCAAGTGTGGCTCGTTGTTGAACTTGATGACTTGGCCTTTGCGAATGTCGTTGGCGGCGGGCATGACGTGAGAGCGGGTC